>NZ_JBMDJH010000011.1:0-156143 GCF_057809085.1 Acidovorax sp. FG48
GGGCTTCGAGCATGACGACGAATTCGTCGCCGCCAAAGCGGGCGACGGTGTCGGCCTCGCGCACGCTGCCCACCAGGCGGGCGGCGACCTGGGCCAGGAGCTGGTCGCCCATGTCGTGGCCCAGGGTGTCGTTCAAGTCCTTGAAGTTGTCGAGGTCGATGAACAGCAGGGCGCCGAGGTTGCGGGTGCGCTGGCAGGCGGCGATGGAGCGTTGCAGGCGGTCCAGGAGCAGGCGGCGGTTGGGCAGGCCCGTGAGCGCGTCGTAGAAGGCCAGGCGTTCGATTTCTTGCTCGGCCAGCTTGCGGTCGGTGATGTCCATGGTGAACCCATGCGACACCACCGAGCCATCCGCCTCGCGGTGCGGAATGGCATTGGTCATGTGCCAGCGCACGCTGCCGTCAGGCATGCGCACGCGGTACTCGCACTGCCAAGGGACCAGCTTGCGCACCGACATGATGGCCGAGCGCTGCACTTGCGGCAGGTCTTCGGGCACCACGCGGTGCATGAGCACGCCATGGTTGGCCGTGACCTCGTGCGGCTCCACCCCCATGAATTCGCGCACGGCATCGCTGATGTACTGCACGCTGGTGCCGCCGTCGGAATGCAGCCGGTATTCGTAGATGAAGCCGGGAATGCGGCTGGCAATGCGCTGGATGAACAGCAGCTGCTCACGCAACTGCTCTGCAGCGCGGTGCTCGTCTGTCACGTCCTGCACCACGCCCATGACCACCTGCACGCCGTCACGCGGCAGCGTACGTTGCACGCGCGAGCGCATCCAGCGCACCTCGCCGTCCGGTCGGCGCCAGCGGTACTCCACGTCCAGCCCGGCCCCACGCTCGCGGATCTTGTCGAACACGTGGCGGTCTTCTGGCAGGATGCCACTCACTGCGCGCTCGGGGTCCACCCATTCCTGCTGCTCAAACCCGGCAATATTGCACAGGCCGGGCGACCAGAGCAGCACGGTTTCGCCCGGGTCTTCAATGCGCCGCCAGTGGCCGGTGCGCGCCAGACTCTCCATGGTGTTGAACACATCGGTCTGTTCGCGCAGCTCGCGCCGAACTTCTTCCAGCGCGCGTTCGGACGCGGCCAGCGACACCCGCAGATTCTCAGCCTCCGAGGCATCACGCACCGTGACCACGATGCAGTCATTCGTCACGCGGCGAGCCGACAAGTCCCAGGCCAGCAACAGCCGGCCGGGCTCGCGCACCACCTGGCGGCATTCCAGCGGTGCACCCACGCGCACCACGCCGAGCAACTGGTCCATCAAGGGTGTGTTGGCCAGCAGGTCGAACACCTCGGATGCGTCCACGCCAGGGTGCCGCACCGCGCCCAGCCCCGGCATGCGCCGGGCCGCGGCGTTGGCGGCCAGCAGCAGCAGTCGGCCGTCCTGCAGACGGAACTCCATGAGTGCCACTGGCACTGCATCCACCAGCGCTTGCAGGCGCGCCTGCGCCATGGGCTCGATGAGGCCGTCCCCGGCAGGGGCGAGGAGGTCGGTCAGCAGTTCGGACGAGATCACGGTCGCTCTGAAGCCTCTGAATCCTGGGGTTGAAACACCAATGCGCAAACGGAGGATGGCTCCGTTCAGGGTCAAGCTGCCAGCATACAGCCAAGAGTATGTCAAAACGTAACATCTTGGCAGAACGCAGTGGAATTCACCAAGGGGAAACCCGATGACCGAACTGCTACAGTCCACGCCTCATTCCTGCCACCCCCTGCATGTCCGACACGCTCGAACACCACACGCCCATGATGCAGCAGTACCTCGCCCTCAAGGCCGGGTACCCCGAGACGCTTCTGTTCTACCGCATGGGCGACTTCTACGAAGTCTTCTGGCAAGACGCCGAAAAGGCCGCGCGCCTGCTCGACATCACGCTCACGCAGCGCGGCCAGTCGGGCGGGCAGCCGGTGGTGATGGCGGGCGTGCCGTTCCACGCGCTGGAGAACTACCTAGCGCGCCTCATCAAGATGGGCGAGTCGGTAGCCATTGCCGAGCAGGTGGGAGAGGTGGGCGCGAGCAAGGGGCCGGTAGAGCGCAAGGTGGTGCGCGTGGTCACGCCCGGCACGCTGACCGACACCGAGCTGCTGTCCGACAAATCCGAATCGCTGCTGATGGCCGTGCATCAGGCGCCCCGCGCGCGCTGCGGCCTGGCTTGGTTGAGCGTGACGCAGGGCCGCGTGTTCCTGGCCGAATGCGCGCTGGACGAACTGGGCGCCTGGCTGGCGCGCGTGGCGCCCAGCGAGCTGATCTACAGCGCAGGCGTGACCGAACGCTTTGAGCAGCAACTGCAGGTGCTGCGCCAAGGCGGCGCCTTCACCTGCCCGATGAGCCTGCGGCCCGACTGGCAGTTTGACAGCGCCCTGGGCGAGCGCAAGCTGCTCGAAAACCTGGGCGCGGCCAGCCTGCAGGCCTGGGGTGCGCAAGACCTGGGCGAGGCCCACGCCGCCGCCGCCGGGCTGCTGACCTATGCTGAGCACACGCAGGGCCGCACCCTCACCCACGTGCACAGCGTGCAGGTGCAGCGCAACGACGACCTCATCGACCTGCCCGCCACCACGCGCCGCAATCTGGAGTTGGTGAAGACCCTGCGTGGTGACGATGCGCCCACGCTGTTCTCGCTGCTCGACACCTGCATGACCGGCATGGGCAGCCGACTGCTCAAGACCTGGCTGCTGGAGCCGCGCCGTGACCGCGCCGAGGCACGCCAGCGCCTGTCGGCCACCACAGCCTTGCGGGGCGCGGGCGGCGCAGGTGGCGGTGCGGGCCCCTGGTCCACACTGCGCAGCGAACTCAAGGGCGTGAGCGATGTGGAGCGCATCACCGCCCGCATTGCGCTGCGCCAGGTGCGCCCGCGCGAGCTGGTCGCGCTGGGCAAGACGCTACAAAAAGCAGAGCTGCTTGCGCTCAATGGACGGGCACCAGAGCCCTTTTTGATGCAAATCTTCAGCCACCTGCAGCCGCCCGAGGGTTGCATGGCATTGCTGCAGGCCGCGATTGCCGAAGAGCCAGCTGCCCTGGTGCGCGACGGCGGCGTGATCGCCAACGGCTTCGACACCGAGCTGGACGAGCTGCGCGCCATCCAGACCAACTGCGACGCCTTTTTGCTCGACCTGGAGGTCCGCGAGAAAGCCCGCACCGGCATCCCCAACCTGCGCGTGCAGTTCAACAAGGTGCATGGCTTCTACATCGAGGTCACCAGCAGCCATGTCGAGAAGGTGCCCGATGACTATCGCCGCCGCCAGACGCTGAAAAATGCCGAGCGCTTCATCACGCCTGAGCTCAAAGCGTTTGAAGACAAGGCCCTGTCGGCCAGCGAGCGTGCACTGGCGCGCGAGAAGTGGCTGTACGAGCAGATCCTGGACCAGCTGCAGCCCCACATTCCGCAGCTGACCCGTCTGGCGCAGGCGCTGGCCACGCTCGATGTGCTGTGCGCGCTGGCCGAGCGGTCCCTCACCCTGAACTGGTGCGCGCCCCAGTTCGTGCCCGAGCCCTGCATCGAGATCGAGGGTGGTCGCCACCCCGTGGTCGAAGCCCGCCTGGCCGAGACATCGAGCGGCAGCTTCATCGCCAACCACACGCGGCTCAACGCCAACACGCGCATGCAGGTCATCACCGGCCCCAACATGGGCGGTAAATCGACCTACATGCGGCAGGTGGCGCTGATCGTGCTGCTGGCCAGCATGGGCAGCCATGTGCCCGCCGCGAGCTGCCGCCTGGGCCCCATCGACGCCATCCACACCCGCATCGGCGCGGCCGACGACCTGGCCAACGCGCAGTCCACCTTTATGCTGGAGATGACCGAGGCCGCGCAAATATTGCACGCCGCCACGCCCCACAGCCTGGTGCTGATGGACGAGATCGGCCGAGGCACCAGCACGTTCGACGGCTTGGCGCTGGCCAGCGGCATTGCCACGCACCTGCACGACAAAACCCGCGCCTTCACGCTGTTTGCCACGCACTATTTCGAGCTGACCGAACTACCTACCAAGGCGCGCCACGCGATCAACATGCATGTGAGCGCCACCGAGAGCGGCGCGGACATCGTGTTCCTGCACGAGATTCAGCCCGGCCCGGCCAGCCGCAGCTACGGGATTCAGGTGGCCAAGCTGGCGGGCATGCCATCGCCCGTGCTGCACCACGCCCGCCATGCGCTGGCGGCGCTCGAAGAACGCGCGGGCGAGGATGAATTGCAGGTGGACTTGTTCGCCGCGCCCGAGGTGCCCGAGAGCGCGGGCGCCAGCCCGGTGGAAGCCGCGCTGGCAGGCATCAACCCCGACGCGATGAGCCCCCGTGAAGCGCTGGATGCGCTGTACCAGCTCAAGAAGATGCTGGGCTGACCCAAGGACGCCCTACCGGGACAGCCACGGGGGTCGTATGAGCACTTGGTTTCACAAATCCTGCGCCACGCCCGCGAACTGCCCCAGCATAAAAGTGATGAACGGCGGCACACACTGCACGTGCCCGGCCGTAGGTACTGCGCGGCATTCAGTCAAGCTCACCAGTTCTCCAGCGCCCTTTTGCTGCATGGCACGCAGGGTGCTGACCGAACTCGCATAGGGCACGGTGCGGTCATCGCGGCCGTGGTAGAGGCGCACAGGCACGTTGGGTTTCCAATCGTGGACGCTGCTCACGTCGGCAACATAACCGGTGTCGTCCGCAAGGTACCGATCGATGAAGCGGGTGTCGTAAACCACGTCAGCATCACCAGGAATCAGGACACGCAGCAGCAGGCGCCTTACCTCGCGCTGCACACTCCCTCCCAGGTAGCGCAGAAAGCCCGGATTGATCAGCGCGCCCAGCACGGGCTGCTCTTGTCGAACCAAGTCCACCAAACCATCCATGGTGGTCTGTACGTTGTAAGGCCCTGCACCTGGCACCACCATGCGTAGCTGCTGCAGGTGGGGTGAACCGCTCTCCTGCATGGCGCGGTGCGCGGCCATCGTTACGTAGCCCCCCTCCGAATATCCGGTCAGAAAAAGCTGTCCGTTGTCAGCCACATTGGCATTGCCGCGCCAAGTGCGGGCAGCGGTCAAAAAATCCAGCGTAGCAGCGGCGGACGGCGCCGACAGCAGGTACGGATGCTGCGTGCCTTTGGAACTTCCAAACCCCACATAGTCAGGGGCCAGCACGATGTAGCCGAGCGACGCCAGCACCACGGCCACCTCGGACGCCACTGCGTTGTTGCTGGGGGCTTCGGCGTCGCGAAAAATGGTGCCGTGCTGGTAGCTCAGCAGCGGGCTTTTAGCGCCCACCGGCTTCTGTGGCACGCTGACCATGCCGGACGCGCGTACCTCCCGGCCGTCGGCATCGGTAGTCAAATAGTCCAACCGGTACGAAGTGACGGCATAGCGCGGTACCACGTTTTGTGCCAGAGACTCTTTGGCAGCGAGCGCTGCACTAATTTCCGTCACTGGAACTGTACTCAGCAATGCTGCCGACTCAAGTCGCCCGGCGCGTTCGGTCACAGGGGGGGATACGGGAGGATTAATGCCACCTCCGATGTTGTCGCTGCCACCACAGCCCACCAGTACAGCCGTCAGGACGAAGGTCGGAGCACAACGCACTCCATAGGAAATCAAGGTGTTCAACACGGTATGTCCTCTGGGAAGGAAGTAGAGCGCTGGATCATAGGCGCGACCTGTATCTGCTTCCTAAGCAGGAGGAGCCCCCACCGTCGTGCGGCGCATTGACCACGACAACCCAGTAGACGCTACGAGCGCCTCGTTCCGGTGTTTCTGAAGCCTCTGTGGTGCCTGGCCGCCTGGCGGGGCGCAAGGCCTCGGGTTCGCGGGCGACTAAACTCGCGGATTCTCTCCCTCCAACGAACCCCATTGCTCCATGACGTACTGCGTCGCCATCAAACTCAACGCCGGGCTGGTTTTCCTGTCCGATTCCCGCACCAATGCCGGCCTGGACCAGATCAGCTCGTTCCGCAAGATGATGGTCTATGAGAAGACGGGCGACCGCTTCATGGTGCTGCTGTCGGCGGGCAACCTGTCCATCTCGCAGTCGGTGCGCGAGATCCTGCAGACCGAGCAGATCAAGGACAGCGAGTCGGGCGAGGCCATCACGATCTGGAACGCCAAGAGCATGTTTGACGCCGCCCGTGTGCTGGGCGCTGCCGTGCGCCACGTGCACGAGCGCGACGGTGCCGCCCTCAAGCGCTCGGGTGTGGACTTCAACGTGTCCCTGGTGTTTGGCGGCCAGATCAAGGGCGAGGGCATGCGCCTGTTCCAGGTCTACTCGGCGGGCAACTTCATCGAGGCCACATCCGAGACCCCGTACTTCCAGGTGGGCGAATCCAAATACGGCAAGCCAGTGCTCGACCGCGTGCTCACGCCCGAAACCCCGCTGGACGAGGCCGCCAAGTGCGCGCTGGTGTCGATGGACAGCACGCTCAAATCCAACCTGTCGGTGGGCCTGCCCCTGGACTTGGTGGTGTACGAGGCCGACCGCTTTGCCACCGACAAGGTGATCTGCATCGACGAGAACAACCCCTACTTCCGTATGCTGCACGACAGCTGGGGCCAGAAGCTGCGCCAGGTGTTCGACAGCATCGAAGACCCGGCCTGGAGCGGCGGCGCGACCGAAGTGCCGATCATGGTCACCCCCTCGCGCAGCAAGCCGCTCAAGAAGATCACCAACCACACCGACCGGCTGATCTGACGCCCTCCTGCGGGCCTGCGCGCCCGCTGCATCCCGGCCGCACGCGTCTTTGCTGGTCGGCCCTGCTGCCCTGTCACCACCTCCATGCTGCCCATCGTTTTCTCGCACGCCAACAGTTTTCCGGCCAGCACCTACCGCGTGCTGTTCCAGCACCTCAAGACCCGGGGGTTTGAAGTCAGCGCAGTCGAGCGCTATGGCCACGACCCCCAATACCCGGTAACCAGCAACTGGCCCCACCTGGTGCAGCAACTGGCCGACTTTGCCGGCCCCGAGGTGCAGCGCCTCGGCCAGCGGGTGTTCCTGGTGGGCCATTCGCTGGGCGGATTCCTCAGCGTGATGGCGGCAGCGCGCCACCCCGAGCTGGTGCGCGGCGTGCTGCTGATCGACTCACCGCTCATTGGCGGCTGGAAGGCCAACGTGGTGGGCGTCGCCAAGCGGACCCAGGTGGTGGGATCGATATCGCCGGGCCGCGTCAGCCGCCAGCGCCGCTTCAGCTGGGCCAGCAATGAAGAAGCGCTGGAGCACTTCCGAAAGAAAAAGGCGTTTGCCCGCTGGCACCCCGAGGTGTTGCACGATTACATCACCCATGGCCTGCAGGACCAGGACGGCAAACGCGTGCTGGGCTTCGACCGCGCGGTGGAAACGGCCATCTACAACACACTGCCCCACAACCTGGGCCGGCTGCTGAGCAAACACCCGCTGCAGTGCCCGGCCGCCTTCATCGGCGGGCGCGACTCGGACGAGATGAAGCAGGTTGGGATGGCCATGACGCTGCGTGTGACCGAGGGCCGCACCATGATGCTGGACGGCAGCCACCTGTTCCCCATGGAGCAGCCCGTGGCCACGGCGGCCGCCATCGAGGCGGCCCTGCTCAACCTGGCCGCGCTCACCCCCCTGCAGCGCTGAGCCGCTACCGAGGACCTGTTCAAAGAGACCCCGGCCAGGGTCGCCGGGTGCTGCTTACCACCAAATTCAGACGTTGGGGGGCAAATAAGCAGCCGCCAGAGCCCCTGGATCAGGGGAAACAGGGGACACACACCAGGCACCAATCCCCTACACTGGCGCAATTGTTACAGCGTGATACACCCGACATGTCTGCACCGCCCTCGACGGCCGGGCGCTTACCCGCGCTCAGCTTTGCGCTTCTTGCCGCTTTTGTCATCGCCACAGCCTCTCGCACCCACAACGACACCACCATCGCCATCGTCATCGCCTCGGTGCTGATGTTCGCCTGCTGCTGGGCCAGCGCCGCCCACCTGCTGGGCGCCCGCGCAGCGCTGCAGTTTGTGTTGATTGCGGTCAGCCTGGGGTGGTTTGCGGAACAGATGGGCTCCAGCCGGGGATGGTTTTTCGGGCACTACACCTACACCGACGTGCTGGGCCCCCGCTTGCTGGATGTGCCACTGGTGATTCCGATGATGTGGTTTGCGCTGACGTACGCGGGCTATGTGATCAGCAACCTCATCGTCTGGCAATCGGCGGTGGACGGCGCACCCGGCCTGGGCAATGCCGCCATGCTGTCATTTCTGGCGGCCATGATCGTGACTGCGTTCGACCTGGGCGCAGACCCCTACTTTGTGTACACCCTCAAGGCGTGGATCATGGCCAAGACCGATGGCGCCTGGTTTGGAGAAACCGTGCAGGGCTTTTTCGGCTGGGTGTTTGTGGCTTTTGTGATCGTCTTCGGCTTTCGCATGTCGGTGCGCCAGCGCCCGCTGCAGCCCGCCAGCCCTTTTCTGCGGCGCCACGCGATGGTGCCGCTGGCCATCTACGCGGCAGG
Source organism: Acidovorax sp. FG48 (assembly GCF_057809085.1). Lineage (NCBI taxonomy): Bacteria > Pseudomonadati > Pseudomonadota > Betaproteobacteria > Burkholderiales > Comamonadaceae > Acidovorax > Acidovorax sp. FG48. Next base: position 8,448 of record NZ_JBMDJH010000011.1, read on the forward strand.
CATGGTGTTTCAGATGATTCTGGGCAACCCGGTGGAGATCCGGACCATCGCCGCTTTCGCCATGGGGATTCCGCTGCTGTGCGCGCTGGCGGGCTTCCAACGCTGGCGCGCTCCGGGTAAGGTCGCCCCATGACCGGAACCCACCCCAGCCCCCACCTGCCAGCCGCTGACCTGGCTCCCATGCAGCACCACGCCGATCCGCTGGCCGACGAAACCATCGCCAAGATCCTGGGGCCGTGGCCCCCCGGCGACGTGGCCGCCGACGCCCCGCAGTGGGCACACATCAATACGGTCAACCTGCTGTTCAGCCAGTGGGCCGACAACGCCACGTTGACCCATTGGCAAGCAACAGAAGGCCCGGTGCAGGTGGGAGAAGGTGACAAGACCGCCAAAGGCTATGTGACTGCCGAGATGGCCGAGGCGCTGAACCACTACGTGCAAGCGGCGCAGGTGCTCCCCCCCTGGGCTGACGCCCGCAAGATCGAGCGCGCCGAAAAACTCTTCATGGACCACGGGGCGCTGTCGTGCATCCTGCTGTTCTGCGCCAGCCTGCCCGAGTGTTATGTGGTGCCGGACCTGTCGAGCGTGCTGCACACCACCGGCCAGCTGGAGCAGAACACGGAATACCGCATCCGCTCCACCGCCGCCATGATCTTCCCGGTGATGCTGCATGGCGGCCTCAGCCAACGCGGCGCCGGCGTGGCCCAGGTGCTCAAGGTGCGGCTGATCCACGCGACGGTGCGCAATCTCATCCTGCACGGCAGCCCCGAACATGCCATGGCGCAATGGCAGGCGGGTGGAGACGGCCTGGTCGTGCCTGGCGTCGCCCCCGCTGGCGGCGGTCGGTCCATGATGTACCAGACGCTCTATGCACGCGGCTGGAACCTCGCCGCCAAAGGCCTCCCTTGCAACCAGGAGGAGCTGGCCTACACGCTGCTGACCTTCGGCTACGTGTTCCTGCGCAGCCTGCGCCGACTGGGTCTCGGGCTGCCCGCCCACGACGAGGAGGCCTACCTGCATGCCTGGAATGTGGTGGGCCACGTGCTGGGCATTGACCGCTCCCTGATGGTGGAGACCATGGCCCAGGGCGATGCGCTGATGGCGCTCATGCAGGCGCGCGGCCGCGCCGAGCCGGTCACCCCCGACCCGCGCCCGGCGTTGGGCCTGGCACTGATGCAGACCATGGCCAACGCGCTGCCCTGGCGCATCGTCAAACCCTTCCCGCAGCTCATGACCCGCTACCTGTGCGGGCGCGAGACCGCCGAGGACCTGGGGCTGAACCAGCCTGTACCCTGGCAGTCGGCCCTGCTGTTCTGGGGTGTGCTCCTGCTGGCACGTTTGATCGATACCGTGGTCGGCATGCTGCTGCCGCGTTTTTCGATCGTGCGCATGCTGACCCGGGCCCTGGGTTACCACTTCATGAGTCGGGTGCTGATGAGCCAGACGCGCCCACTGCAACTGCCCACCGAGCTGCTCAACCAGGTGGACACCGTGGTGCACAGCTGGAGCGACGACCCCAACGCACCCGGATGGCTCAACCGCATCGAGGACCGGCTGACCACCTCCGGCAGCTGGAGTCGCGGCCTCGCCAGCAAGGCCCAGTCAACACAAGCAGGTGCAGCAGGCCAGGCACCTCAAGCCACCACGCCATAGCGCCTAGCCCATGCCTCCCGCGCTGCGCAACCTCCCGATGCTGGCCCGCCTGTGGCGTGCGGGTTGCGGCGTGGCGAGCCTGGTGCTGTGCCTGCTGGTGCTCACCGCATTACCCGGGCAAGTGCGGGCAGGCGAGCCCTTGGTGCTCACACACGACAGGCCGGAGGTGGACGCCTGGGAAGCCGTCACTCTCCGGGCCGACCCCACCTACCAGCTCTCGGTCGAAGACATGTTGAACCGCCTGGGCGAATTCAAACCGCCGGCGCGCCCTGGCAACTCGCTGGGCGTGCACAAGACGGCCATGTGGCTGCACATTCCCATTGTTGCGCGCGAGGCGCAGCGCACGTCCTGGGTTGTCAACCTCGGCTACAGCTCGCTGAGGGCCGACCTGTATCTGGCCCAGGGAGGCAAGGTGCTTCAGCAGGCCCGCGCACGCCAATCCGATCCAGCGCAGCTGGCAGGCCGAACGCCCGCCATGGCCTTCGACCTGCAGCCCGGACAACCGTACGACCTGCTGGTACGCGTGCAGGCCACAGGCCCACTGATTCTGCCCATCACGGTCAGCGAAATGCCCATTCACCTGCGCCACGCCTTGGGTGAGCAGATCCTTCAAGGGCTCCTCAACGGACTGGCTTTTTGCCTGCTTGCGTACAGCCTGATCCAGTGGGTCACGCAGCGGGATCGCATGTTCGGCTTTTATGCACTGGTCGTGCTGGGCAGTGCGGGCTTCTCGCTGCAGTTCTTTGGTATTGGCCCGCAGTATCTGTGGCCCAACAACCCGTGGATGGACCGGTACTCCGGCCCAGCGGCCGGGCTGATGGCGCTGACCGGGTCGTTCCTTTTTCTTGGCCACACTCTGGGTGGAGACAACCCCAACAGCCGGTACGCGCGCACCATGCGCGTGGGTGCAGGCATCACGGCAGCGGTCTGCATTGCCTTGGTGCTGGGCTGGTTGACTGTGCCGTTTGCGATTGCGTTCATGAGTCTGGCGGGCGCACTGCCCTCGTTCATCAGCCTTCCAGCAGCTCTGGCGCGCGTGCGGCAGAAAGACCCCATTGGCGCCACCTTGCTGGTGGCCTGGATCGCCTTTGGTATCGCTGCCGGTGTGATGGTGTGCTTGGTGCAGGGCTGGGTATCTGCAAACTTCTGGACACTGCACTCGTTCCAGATCGGTGCCACCCTGGACATGCTGCTGTTCTTCCGCGTGCTGGGCCTGCGCGCCCGGGCGGTCCAGGCCCAAGCCCAGCAGGCTATACGCGAGCGCGATCTGATGCAGTCACTGGCCAACACCGATCCGCTCACCGGCCTGAGCAACCGGCGTGGCCTCCAGCACGCATTGCACGCCGCGCTGGCCCACTGCTCACCCCAGCGGCTGGTTGCGGTCTACCTGATGGATCTGGATGGATTCAAGCCGATCAACGACGCGCACGGCCATGATGTGGGGGACGACCTGCTGGTGGCCGTGGGCCACCGCCTCCAGGCCAATGTGCGGCACCAGACAGACCTGGTCGCACGGCTGGGCGGGGACGAGTTCATCATCATGGCCCGCGACCTGGCCACGCCCGAGCAGGCCGAGGACTTGGGCCGTTCGCTGCTGCGGGCCTTTGAGCATCCGCTCACGCTGAGCCATTTGCGCATCCAGGTGGGCCTGACCATCGGGTACGCGCTCGCACCGCTGGACAGCGACGATCCGCAGGGCCTTCTGCGGTACGCAGATGCCGCGATGTACGCAGGCAAACAACGCGGCAAGCACTCGGTGCAGCGCATCCGCGCCACGGCAGCACTGACATGACGACGATGCATCGCAACGCCCTGCCCACTGGTCGGCCCACTGGTCGGCCCACACTCCCACGCCCTCTGGTGTTGCTGCTGTTACTGGCACTCTGGCAGGTGCTAGCCCTGCCCGCCACCGCGCGGGCCTCAGAGCCCTCCCCGCTCGTGCTGCCCGCCGATTCCCGCCCGGTCAACGTCTGGTCGGTAGCCACCCTACTGGCCGACCCTTCACAGCAATGGGGTGTGCAGGACGCGCTGGCACGTCTGCCCGATTTCGCAGAGCCCCCCAGCCGGGGCGGCAGCCTGGGTGTGCGCAAGGAGGCCATCTGGCTGCGCGTGCCGCTGATGTCGCGCGTGGCGTCGGGCAATGAATGGATCGTGAACATCGACTTTGCGGTGCTCAATGAAGTCGACATCTACCTCACCAAGCAAGGCCAGCTGATTCAGCACGCGGCGCTGGGCAATTTGCGGCCTTACTCCGAGCGCCCGCTGCGCGGCCGCACCCCGGCGATGACGCTGGACCTGGCGGCGGACACGCCCTATGAGCTGCTGATCCGCGTACAGACTTCGGGCGCAATGATCCTGCCCATCACCCTGAGCAAGGCACCTTATCTGGTGCACCGGTCTCTGCGCGAGCAGATGTTCCAGGGCGTGCTGGCCGGGCTGGCCCTGTGCCTGGTGGTCTACAGCTTTACCCAATGGGCCAGCCAGCGCGAAAAGCTGTTCCTCTACTACTGCATGCTGGTGGTGGGCAGTGCCGGTTTCTCGCTGCAGTTCTTCGGTGTGGGGACCCAATTCCTGTGGAGCGACCAGCTCTGGATCGAGGTACACGCCGCAGGGGCGACAGGGCTGCTGGCCATTGCGGGCTCGTTCCTCTTCATGGGCCATGCGCTCATGGGCCACATGCCCCACAGCCAGTTCCTGCGGGTGATGCAGGCAGGCGCAGTGCTAAGCCTGGTGCTGCTCGCGGCCTTCCTGGTCGATCTGATCAACACCCGGACCACCACCGCCATCATCAGCGTGCTGGGGCCCCTGCCCTCGCTCATCAGCCTGCCTATTGCCGTAGCACGTGCACGCCGGGGGGACTCCGTCAGCACCACGTTGCTCGCAGCCTGGATCGCGTACTTCACGGCAGCCGTGACCATGGTGTGTCTGGTGCAAGGCCTGCTGCCAGTCAACTTCTGGACGCTGCACTCCTTCCAGCTCGGGGCGGCTGCCGACATGCTGCTGTTCCTGCGGGTACTCGGCCAGCGCTCTGCCGCCTTGCGCCACGCGGCAGCCGAGGCGCTGCGCGAGCGCGACACCATGCGATCACTCGCCTACACCGACTCGCTGACAGGACTGTGCAACCGGCGCGGTATGCAGATGGCGCTGCAGTCGGCGCTGGCACAGGCCAAATCCCAACGCATGGTGGCCCTCTACCTGATGGACCTGGATGGGTTCAAACCGGTTAACGACACGTATGGCCACGATGTAGGCGATGACCTGCTGGTGGCCGTGGGCCACCGGCTGCAGGCCAATGTACGGCAGCACACCGACCTGGTAGCGCGCCTGGGCGGCGACGAATTCATCGTCATGGCACGAGAGCTGGCAACGCCTGAGCAAGCCCATGAATTGGGGCGTGCCTTGCTGCATGCGTTTGAACAGCCATTCCGGCTGGGCCACCTGTCCATTCAGGTGGGCCTCACCATCGGCTACGCACTCGCACCGCTGGACAGCGACGATGCACAGCATCTGGTCCGACTGGCGGATGCAGCCATGTATGCAGGCAAGGAGAACGGCAAGCACTGCATACGCCGCAATCCTGGCGAACTGGCGCTGAGCCCATGACCTGCACGCGTTTGGTTGGCTTCAACATGTACTGCAAGGCTCTTAAGAGCTGGTGGCGCACGGCGTGCCTGATCGTAGCGCTTTGCCTGCTGCAGGGATCATTCCCGACCCATGCACGGGCTACCGCCCTTGAACTGCGGGATGACCTGCTCTCCATCGAGGCCTGGCCTGCAGTCACCGTGCTGCCAGACCCCTCCGGCACCTTGCTCGTGAATGATGTCCTTGCGGAATTGGCCCGCTTTCAAACCCCACCAGGCACCAGCGGCACCCTGGGCGTACGGGCGGAACCGGTGTGGGTGCGCATCCCGGTCACCGTGCCGGTGGCATCCAATGGCCTGTGGGTGCTGGATATCGACTATCCCGTGCTGCAGCGCATCGAGGTGTACCTGGCGACAGACGGTCACGTCACCCAGCAGGCCACGCTGGGCAGCCTGCAGCCCTACACCCAGCGCCCGCTGCGCAGCCGCACGCACGCCCTGCCGCTGACCATGCTGCCAGGGCACGCCTACGACCTGCTGCTGCGTGTGGAAACCCGGGGCGCCATGGTGTTGCCCATCACCCTGAACAAACCCACCACCTGGCACAGCAAGGCCCTGAACGAGCAGATGCTGCAAGGCATTCTCACCGGGCTGGCGCTGTGCCTGCTGATCTACAGCCTGGCGCAGTGGCTCAACCTGCGCGACGTGCTGTTCATCCAGTACGCACTGCTCATCACGGGCAGCCTGCTGTTTTCGCTGCACCTGTTTGGTCTGGGCACCCAATACCTGTGGCGCGACATGCCCTGGGTGGAGCTGCATGCCGCCAGCCTGGCCGCGCTCACGGCCACCTGCGGCTCCTTTCTATTCATCAGCCAGGCCCTGGCCGGTGACCGGCCCCGCAGCCGGCTGCTGCGCAGCATGCGGGGCGGCGCCGTGCTGTGCGTGGTGCTGGCCGCACTTTATGCCCTGGACCTGCTCAGCACCCGGGCAGTGACGGGCATCGTCAGCATCCTGGGGCTGGTGCCTGCGCTCATGGGCATCCCAGGGGCTGTGCGACGCGCACGGCTGGGAGACCCGGTCGGATCCACACTGCTGCTGGCCTGGCTGGTGTACTTTCTGGCGACTGCCACGGTCATCGGCGTGATACAGGGCAAGGTGCCGGTGAACTTCTGGACCTTGCACTCCTTCCAGTTTGGCGCCACGCTGGACATGCTGCTGTTCATGCGCGTGCTGGGCCTGCGCACCAAAGCCCTGCGGCTGGAGGCGCTGGACGCCAACCGCGAGCGTGACGTGATGCGCTCCCTCGCCCACACCGATCCGCTCACCGGCCTGCCCAACCGGCGCGGGCTCAACATAGCACTTGCATCCGCACTCTCGCGGTGCAGCTCTGAAAAAATGCTCGCGGTGTACATGATGGATCTGGACGGATTCAAACCCGTCAACGACCAGCATGGCCACGACGTGGGCGACGAACTGCTCGTGGCCGTGACACGGCGCCTGCAGGGCCATGTGCGCCAGAGCGACCTGGTGGCGCGCCTCGGCGGGGACGAGTTCGTGGTGATGGCCGGACAGTTGCAGAGCCTGCAACAGGCACAGGAGCTGGGGCACAAGCTGCTGGACGCATTCCGTTCGCCGTTTTCGCTGAACAACGTGCAGGTGGAGATCGGTCTGACCATTGGGTACGCCATCGCACCACACGACAGCACTGACGCGATTGGCCTGCTCAAGCTGGCCGACGCCGCCATGTACAGCGGCAAACAGGGCGGCAAGTTCTGCCTGCGGCGCAACACGGGCGACCTTGCACTGTCCTCCGCCTGACAGCCCCGCCCTGCGGGCACGGATGCAGGCCGACAACATGCGCCTGCCATTTCCCTCTGGTCAAAGCGATCCGGCTCCGGTACACCCGGGGCTTCGCAACTTCCTGAAGGATCGCTCGCCATGGCCCATCGCAAAAGTTCGGCCCGACTCGCCAAAGACGCACGCGTCGCGCACTTTTTATCTTTGGCGGCAAAACAGCCGGCGTTGAACGCCGCGCAGGCCAGCGCACCCGTACTCACCTGGGAGGCGGTGGCCGCACTGGAGGCGCGGATCGTCGGGCGCATCGTGCTGCCCTCCAGCCCCGACTACAACGCTGCGCGGCAGGAGTCGAACCCGGCCTTCCAGTCGTACCCGGAGATCATCGTCTTTTGCGCCTGCGAAAACGATGTGCTGGAGTGCCTGGCCGTGGCCCGCACCTACGGCGTGTGGGTGGCTGTGCGCTGCGGCGGCCACAGCACGGCCGGCTACTCGGTCAACAGCGGCATGGTGGTGGACCTGAGCGACTTGCAAGGCGTGGTGCTGGACCCTGCGCGCGAACGCGTGCACGTGCTGCCCGGCACCGACTTCGACCACTTCAACGGCGCCATGAACCACACGGGCTGGCACGTGCCCACGGGCGCCTGTGGCAGTGTGTGCGTGGGGGGCTTTGTGCAAGGCGGCGGGTACGGCTACACCTCGCGCGCGTTCGGCATCCAGAGCGATCTGGTGGACTCCTTCCGTGTGGCGCTGGCCAACGGCACCATCGTCACCGCCAGCGCGCAGGAGCACCCCGACCTCTACTGGGCCCTGCGCGGCGGCACAGGCGGCAACTTTGGCGTGGTGCTGCAGGTGACCTACCGCATGCAGCGGCTGGACCAGGTGTGGGCCTGGGCCATCAGCTGGGACGCCGTGCACGCGGCCCAGGTACTCACGCTGCTGCAGGCTGGCTACATGAAGACCGGTGCGCCCGACGCCTTGGGCTACATGATGAACCTCGGCTTCCAGAACGGTGTGCCCGTGTACATGGTGCAAGGCATGTTCTGCGGCAGCCGCGAGGAAGGGCTGGCAGCCATTGCACCGCTGATGGCCATCCCCAGCGCGCAGCTGCTGGTGGACAAGACCGGCACCTACCCCGACATGAACGTGTGGCTGGAAGACCACCCCTACACCCTGCCCGACAACCTGCCGGACGGGATCGCCGAAACCAAGGCCAGCGGATACATCAATACCCGGCTCTCGCCCACCGACTGGCAGCGCATCATCGACTACTTCAAGACTTCGCCCAACCCCTGGTCACTGGCGTATCTGGAGCCCTACGGGGGCGCCATCAACCGCTACCCGGTGGGCGACAGCGCTTTTGTGCATCGCAATGTGGACGCTGACCTGGTGGTGGATGTGTTCTGGCGCAATCCGGCGGAGCGCGCCCAGATGGAAGCCTGGCTCGACGGCTTCATGCAGCTGGTGCGGCCCTTCCTGAACGGCCACGTGTACCAGAACTACCCGGATGCGCGGCTGACCGACTTTGCCTCGGCCTACTGGGGCCCCGCCTACCCGCAGCTTCAGCGGGTCAAGGCGGTCTACGACCCTGGCAACTTCTTCCACTTCCAGCAAAGCATTCGGCTGCCGTAACGCGCCAATGCGGTGATGCGGTGAGGTGATACACCTGCCCCGTGGGGCACGGTAAGAAGCCCGGTAGATCAGGCCGTCTGCGCGTAATGCAGGCGGCCCTTGCCTGCCCGCTTGGCTGCGTACATGGCCTGGTCGGCGCGGTTCATCAGCGCGTCGATGTCTCCCTCCAGCGGGGGGTACACCGCCACACCAATGCTGGCGCCAATGCGCAGCTCGCGTCCGTCCACCGTCATGCCCTGCTGCAGGGCGTCGATGATGCGGTGGCCGATGGTATCGGTGACCTCACGCGTCACCTCGCGGTCCAGCATCACCAGAAACTCGTCGCCCCCGAGCCGCGCCATGGTGTCGCCCGCACGCACCGTGCTGGCAATGCGCTGGGCCACGATGCGCAGCACCTCATCGCCCGCGCGGTGGCCTTCGGCGTCGTTCACGTGCTTGAACCCGTCGAGGTCAATGAACAACAGCGCCACCGACCCGTCGGTGTGCCGCGCATGCAGCAGCGACTGCTCCAGCCGCCCCTGGAAAGCGGCCCGGTTGAGCAACCCGGTCAGCGAGTCGTGGTTGGCCAGGTAGTGCTGCTGCCGCGCGATCTGGATCTTGGCGGACACATCCTGCACCAGCGCCATGATCGACGTCACCTGGCCGTCCGCGTCGGTCAGGGCGGAATTGAACCACTCGCAGTGCACCTCGGTGCCATCACTGCGCACAAAACAGGTCTCGGCCCGGTTTTGCGACTCCTGGCCGGACTGCAGCCGCTGCAGCGCCTGCTGCAGGCTGTCGTCCATCGATGCGGGGGCCAGCAGGTCCGTCAGCAGCCGCCCCTCTAACCCCGCCACATGCAGCCAGCCCAGCAGTTGGACCGCACGCTGCGAGCAATGCAGCAGCTGCAGCTGGTGATCCATCTCCACCACGGCCAGGGGGCTGTTCTCCATGTGGGACGACAGGCGCTGGTTGGCAGCGCGCAGCGCATTCATGGTGACCTGAAGCTCGTGCACGTCCAGCGCCGTGGTGATGAAACCGTCGATCGCGCCTTGCGGGTTGTGCCAGGGCGTCAGGCAGATGGTGCGCCACTCGTCAAAGCCATAAGGCGTTCGCAGCATGCGCTGGTACTGCACCCGCTCGCCGCTGAGTACGCGGTTCACAAACGGCATGAACCGGGCGCAGTCCTGCTCGCCATAGACCTCCACCAGTGTCTTGCCGACCAGCTCCTCCGGCACCGTGCCGAACCAGCGCGCGTATTCGTCGTTCACATAGATCATCGACAGGCTGCGGTCGATCACAGCCATGGTGGCGCCTGCGCTGCGGGTGATCACATCAAGCAGGTCCGCCTTGGACCACACCTTTTGGCGGGCGGTCTCCGGGTGCGTGGACAACTCGGGCGCTTCTGGCGTCATGCGGCAATACCCCAGTGGGGGAGAGGATCAGCGAAGGGGCAGCTTCACACACCACGACAGGGTGATGGCACGGGGTGCGGCCGCCTGGGCGTAACTGTCTGTGAGCGGCAGCTTAGCACTTTCGCCAGGCACAACCGCTCCCGTTGAACCCTTGCCACAGCGGATGCGCCTAGCGGCAGCACCGGTAAGCCAGCCCCACGGAGACCGAATAGCCCACCGGCTGCACGGTCAACGGGCTGCGGCGCGCGTCGCCCTGCAGCTGGGACACTCGGGCCGCGCCCAGCACCACCCAGTGCCGGTTGAGAGCCGTCATCACCTCCACCCCGGCATCCACGCTGTACAGCCCGCCGCGTGGCTCGAACGCAGGCAAGGGGCTGCTGCCACCGGCCGGCACCCCAAAATGCCCCCGCACGTAGGTGCGGTCCCCAAAGCTCGCGCCCGCCCCGAAGCTGACCTTGGTCTGCTCCGTCACGGGCCAGGTGTAGCCAATGCTGGTGGACCACTGCGCGCCACCGTCGCGGCCCAGGATATCTTGCGAGACCCCGGCGCCCACGGCCCAGCGGTCGGTGATGGCATAGCCTGCGCTGATCCGCGCCCGCAGGGTGGACCGCACTGACGGTAGACCCACCAGAATGGGCGCATCCGACCCATCGCGGCCCTTGTCGATCCGCAAGGCTGCGCTCAGGCTGAAGCGGTCGCTCTGCGCCAGCGTGGCGCTGGCGCCGGACTCGCGGGGCCCCAGGCCATGGCCCATGAAGGCGCTGCCGCGCGAGGTGCTCAGGCGAAACCGGCCGTACTCGATGGCCCAGGCGGGACGCAGGCTGTTCTTGCGGCCGTCGCCACCGGCATAGTCGGGGCTGCTGCCCACGATGGCGCCAATCGCGTAGTTGAATTTGGGCGCAACGGCCTGCTGGCTCTCTGCCTTGTCGGACACAGCGGTGTCCGTGCCGGGAGTCTCCGGCAAGCCCTGGGCGCCCACCCAGGGGCTGACACACAAGCCCGCGAGCGCTATCGCCCGCAAGGAAATCAAGGAAGCGGAGACCCGACCGGTAGTGAAACGCATGGCCCGATTATCAGTCGGCCCACTGCACCCAGCCCGTCCATGCCGTGGCCAAAACGATAATGCCGAACACGATGCGGTAGTAGGCAAACGGCACAAAGCTGTGGGTACTGATGTAGCGCAATAACCAGCGCACACACAGCCAGGCGCTGAGGAAGGAGAACACCAGCCCGGTGGCGAACAGTGGAATATCGGCCGCCGACAGCAGCGCGCGCTCCTTGTACAGGCTGTACACCCCGGCCCCGATCAGGGTGGGAATGGCCAGAAAGAACGAAAAATCGGTGGCCGCCTGGCGCGACAGGCCCAGCAGCATGCCCCCGATGATGGTGGCCCCGCTGCGGCTGGTGCCCGGAATCATGGCTAGGCACTGCACCAGGCCGACCTTGATGGCATCCAGCGGCGTCATGGCGTCCACGCTGTGGATGCGGGTGGCCGAGGGCGGTCGCCGCTCGGCCCAAAGGATGATGAAGCCGCCGATGATGAAAGTGCTGGCCACCACCACGGGCGTGAACAGGTGCGCCTTGATGGCCTTGCCAAACAGCAGCCCCAGCACCACGGCGGGGACGAAGGCGATGAACACGTTGAGCGCAAACCGCTGCGCCTGGCGCTCGGTGGGCAGGGCCACCAGCGTGGAGCGGATCTTGGCCCAGTACACCAGGATCACCGCAAAAATGGCGCCCGTCTGGATGGCAATGTCAAACACCTTGGCCTTGGCATCGTCAAACCCCAGCAGTGACCCGGCCAGGATCAGGTGCCCAGTGGAAGAGATGGGCAAAAACTCCGTCAACCCCTCGACGATCCCCATGATGGCGGCCTTGACCAGTAATACAACGTCCACGCGCACTCCTTGCAAATAGGTGCGGGATTATCCGCCGGGCGGGCTGGCGCAACGGGCGGCGGGGCCCTTCTGTCACCTGTGCGGGCCGCTTTCAGCGCAAAAACGGCCCGCAACTCACGCCACGCCCGTGCATTTCACGGCCCGAAGGCTGCATTTCGTCGCAAGGCACTGGCTGCCTCTGGGGGCTCCCGGCACAGTCCACCCCATCGAACCCGCCAGGAGCCCCCGCCATGCAAATCACACCCGTCATCGCCATCCACATGGCCGCCGCCCTGGCGGCCGTTGCCATCGGCCCCATTGCCCTCTGGGCCCGCCAAGGCGCCACGCAGCGCCCCCGTATTCACCGCGCGGCCGGCTACGCCTGGGTGACCCTGATGGTCGCCACAGCCGTATCGGCCCTCTTCATTTCCGGCGGCGGCGGGCCCCGCCTGGGCAGCTTTGGGCTCATTCACCTGCTGATCCCGGTGACGCTGGGGATGCTGGTCATGGCCTTTGTCTATCTGGCCCGCCGCAACGTCGTGGGCCACCGCAAGATGATGCAGCGCACCTACATCGGCGCCTGCGTGGTCGCCGGGGTGTTCACGTTGCTGCCAGGGCGTTTTCTGGGCCACACGGTCTGGTCCGCACTCGGACTGATCTGACCCCCCTCCCCTCCCTTCATTGTTTACAGGACGACCACCATGCTGCTCAACCTTCTTGTCCAACAACCCCAGATGCTGGGTCGCATCATCGAAAACACGCCCTACTGGGTCTGGGCCCTGCTGGCCGGTCTGCTCTGGCTGGGCGGCAGCCAGCTGCTGGCCCGCAACGTGAGCCTGGTGCGGGCCATGGTCATGCCGGTGGCTATGACCGGTCTGTCGGTGTACGGCATCGTCTCGGCCTTTGGCGCCGCAGGCCAGGCCCTGCTGCCGGTGGTCGCCTGGCTGGCTGCAGCCGTGCTGATTGCCGGCGTGGCGCTGTGGCTGCAACCTGCGGCGCCCCAGGGCACGCTGTACGAAAGCAAGTCACGTTGCTTCTACATTCCAGGCAGCGCCATGCCGCTGGCCCTGATCCTGGGCATCTTCCTCACCAAATACCTCGTGGGGGTGGAACTGGCCCTGCAACCCGCGCTGGCCCGTGACAGCGGCTTTGCGCTGCAGATTGCTGCGCTGTATGGCGTGTTTAACGGCCTGTTTGCGGCCCGCGCACTGCGGCTGTGGAAGCTGGTGCAACGCAGCGCCCCCCTGGCCACATCGCCGGCCACCGCCTGAGCCCCCCATAACCATCCCTCTGCACAGGAGCATCCCATGCGCAACCACACACTCACGACCGACCCCATCGAACGCCTGGCCCGCCGCCGCGCTGGGGCCAAAATGGGCTGGTACATCCATGCCAGCGTGTACCTGCTCGTCAACCTGCTGCTGGTCGCACTGTCGGTGGGCAGCGGGCGGCACTGGGCGGTGTTCCCGGCCCTGGGCTGGGGCATCGGCCTGGCCATCCATGGCGTGGTGGTGTTCGTTCTTGCGGGTGGCAGCGACCTGCACGAGCGCATGGTGCAGGCGGAACGCGACCGACTGGCTGCTGCGCAAAACCCCCGCTGATCGGCTGATGATGACTCCTCCCGACAAAAACACGGCCATGACAAAAACCTGGATGGCCTGGTGCCTGGCCTTGCTGGCCGCAGCCGTCATCACAGCCAGCCCCGCCCATGCAGGCGTGGGTCTCGCAGAGTTGCCAGGGCAACAGGGGGACGGGCCCGTCACGGTGTTCTATCCGGCACAAGAGGCCGACCAGCCCGTGCAGCGCGGCCCCTTTGCGCTGCAGCTGGCCTGGCAGGGCACACCCGTGGCGGGTAACGGCCGTCTGGTGGTGGTGTCGCACGGCTCTGGCGGCAGCCCCTGGGTGCACACCGATCTGGCCCGTGCGCTGGTGCAGGCCGGGTTTGTGGTGGCCCTGCCCGAGCATGCGGGCGACAACTACAAAGACCACTCCACCCCCGGCCCGGAGAGCTGGAAGCGCCGCCCCGCCGAGGTCTCCCGCGCAGTGGATGCCGTCGCACAGGATGCGCGCCTGGCGCCGCTGCTGGCGCTGGACAAGGTGGGCGTGTTCGGTGGTTCGGCCGGGGGCCACACCGCCCTGGTGTTTGCCGGGGGGCAATGGTCTCCCGCCCGCTTCAAGCAGCACTGCGAGGCCCATCTGGCGGAGGATTTTTCGTCCTGCGTCGGCTTCACCACCCGCCTGCACGGCAACTGGCTAGACGGCATCAAAAAGGCCGTGGCCATCACCATCATCCGCCACCGCTTTGGCGACGAGACGCTGTATGCACACACCGACCCGCGCGTGGCGGCCACGGTGGCCGTGGTGCCGTTTGCGGCCGACTTCGACATGGACAGCCTGGCCACCCCCCGCATCGCGCTGGGGCTCATCACCGCGGGCAAGGACGTCAACCAGATTCCACGCTTTCACAGCAGCGCCGTGCTGGCCGCGTGCCAGGACCGCTGCACCCACCTTGCCGACCTGCAGGACGGCAGCCACGGCATCATGCTGTCGCCCATGCCGCCCCTGGACCGCATGAACGACCTGACCCGTGAGCTGCTGGGCGACCCGCCCGGCTTTGACCGCAGCGTGCTGCCGCGGGTGGATGCAAGCACCGTGGCATTCTTTGCCAAGCACCTGCAGCCGCTCAAGCCGGTCTCACTCACGCCACGCCCATGACAGCACCCGTGCGGACGCGTTGCTGCGCCCATTGAGCCGCCTAGAATGCAAAGCTCCATGCCCATGACACCCGAAGACCTCGACCAACTCGCCCGCCGCCGCGCCAACGCCAAGCTGGGCTGGTACCTGCATGCGATGGCCTTCGTGCTGGTCAACGCCCTCATCTTTGCCATGTCGCGCTATGCGTTTGGCACACGCCCGTGGTCGGTGTACCCGCTGCTGGGCTGGGGGCTGGGGCTGGTGCTGCATGGGGTGTCGGTGTTTTTGCTGGGCACTGGCAGCGGCCTGCGCGAGCGCATGGTGCAGCGCGAGCGCGAGGCCCTGCAGCGCCGCCAAGACCGGCCATGAAGCTGCACCGCGAGTTCAACGGGGTCAGCAAGCTGCGGCACTACCTGCAGGTGGTGGCCTTCACCCTGGTGGTGGCCACCATCCAGTGCACGTTCATGCCCGACAAGCCCTACGGGCCGCCGGTGGTGTATTCGGTGCTGATCGGCACCTTCACATGGGCGATCATCGACCTGGGGCGGGAGCTGATACCGTCCGCCGCCGAAACCGGCTGGCCGCACGGCTGGCAGGGCATTGCGCTGGTTCTGGTAGGCATCGTCGTGGGCTACCTGGCCGGCACCTTGCTGGCGGACACGCTGTGCGTGCACTACTTTCACTTCTACCCGGCGGGCTCCTTGATCTCGGGCGCTGACCAGCGCACGTCCATCCTCATCACGGCCATTGCGGGGCTGGTGGGCACGTTCTACTTCTACGCGGTCAACAAGTCGGCGTACCTGGAAGGCAAGATGGCCGAAGCGCGCATGCACGCCAGCGAGTCGCGCCTGAAGCTGCTGGAGACACAGCTGGAACCCCACATGCTGTTCAACACTCTGGCCAACCTGCGCGTGCTCATCGGCACCGACCCGGCCCGGGCGCAGCACATGCTGGACCGCATGATTGCCTACCTACGCGCCACGCTCAGCGCATCGCGCAGCACCCAGCACCCGCTGGCGCTAGAGTTTGAGCGCCTGCGCGACTACCTGGAGCTGATGGCCGTGCGCATGGGACCGCGCCTGGCCTACACCCTGGACCTGCCCGAGGCCCTGCGCGATGTGCCGGTGCCGCCCCTGCTGCTGCAGCCGCTGGTGGAGAACGCCATCCGCCACGGGCTGGAGCCCCAGGTGGAAGGCGGCCACATCACCGTGCGCGCCACCACCCAGGAGAGCCCCCACGGCCCGTTGCTGGTCATCGAGGTGCAAGACACCGGCGCAGGCCTGCCCGCCACACTGCCCGCCCCGGGCCCCGGCCAGAGCTTTGGCCTGGCCCAGGTGCGCGAACGCCTGGCCACGCTGCACGGTTCCGCAGGCGCTCTTGAATTGATAGCTGTTCAGCCAAACGGTACTAGCGCTACCGTCACTTTTCCCTTGAAATCTGCCGCCACACCATGACAGAGCCCGTCCCGCGCGCCCTGATTGCCGAAGACGAACCATTGCTGGCCGCCGCCCTGCAGCAGGACCTGGCCCGCGCGTGGCCGGAGCTGCAGGTGGTGGCCGTGGTGGGCGACGGCCGCTCGGCCGTGCGGCATGCGCTGGCCTTGCGGCCAGACGTGCTGTTCTTCGACATCCGCATGCCCGGCCAGAGCGGCATCGAGGCGGCTGCCGAGCTGGCCGACGCATGGCCGGATGACCAGCCCTTTCCAGCATTGGTGTTTGCTACGGCCTACGACCAGTACGCCGTGCAGGCGTTTGAAGCCCAGGCGGTGGACTACCTGCTCAAGCCCATCCAGGCCGACCGGCTGGCACGCACCGTGGCCAAGGTACAGGGCCTGCTGGCGCAGCGCGCTTCAGCCGTTGCGACCACCGGCGCACCGCCCGCAGCACCATCGGCGGCGTTGCCCACGCCCGAACTTGAAGCCACCATGGCCCAGTTGCGCGCGCTGCTGGGCGCACCCGGCGTGGGCACTGCGCCCGCCGCCGCGCCTGCTGCTGCGGCCACGCGGCTGAGCGTGATCCAGGCCAGCCACGGCACGCAGATCCACATGGTGCCGGTGGCAGAGGTGGTGTATTTCGAGGCGGCCGACAAGTACGTGCGCGTGCTCACCGCCGAGCGTGAATACCTGATCCGCACCGCGCTCAAGGAGCTGATCGAGCAGCTTGATCCACAGGAGTTCTGGCAGGTGCACCGCAGCACGCTGGTACGCGCTACGGCCATTGCCACCGTCACGCGCGACGAGGCGGGCAAGCAGCACCTGAGCCTGCGCGGGCGGCCCGAGCGGCTGCCGGTGAGCCGCCTCTACGCGCACCTGTTCAAGGCCATGTAGCTGCGCCCCGCAGTTCAAGCGGGCCTGACGTGGACTTGACGCGGGCGTCAAGCGGGCGGCAGCGCCTCCCAGCGCCCGGCCACATTCTTCAGCAGCGCGTTCACGGCCGTCAGGCGGCGGCTTTTCACGTCGATCAGGCTGCGCTGCGATGACAGCACGGTGGTCTGGGCCGCCAGCACGTTCAGGTAGCCCACGGTGCCCGCACGGTACTGGTTCTCCACCACGTCCAGCGCACGCTGGGCGGCGGCGGTGGCCTCGCGCTGCAGTTGTTCCTCCTGCGCCAGCGCAGCAGCGGCCGTGAGGTTGTCCTCCACCTCCTGCAGCGCGGTCAGCACCGTCTGGCGGTAGGCGGCCGTGACCTGCGCGTGGTTGGCACGGGCGGTCTCCACCGCCGCACTGCGCGCACCGCCATCAAAAATCGACGCCGCGAGCGCCGGCCCCAGAGACCAGAACAGGTTGGGTGCACTGAACAGATCCGCCAGCGGCGCCCCCCGGTATCCGCCCGCTGCCGACAGCGTGAGCGTGGGGAAATACGCCGCGCGCGCTACGCCAATCTGCGCATTGGCCGCCGCCACGCGGCGTTCTGCAGCAGCAATGTCCGGTCGGCGCTGCAGCAGGTCGGACGGCAGGGCCTGGGGCACATCGGCCGGTGCGGGCAGCGCGGCGGTAGGCTCCAGCGCAAAGGCGGCAGGCGCCTGCCCCAGCAGCGCGGCCAGCGCATGCTCCAGCTGGCTGCGCGTGGTCTGCGCCTCCAGCAGCTGCACCTGGGTGGACTTGTACTGCGCCTCGGCCTGCGCCACATCGGCGCTGGACGCCACACCGGCCGCCTGGCGGTTGCGCGTCAGCTCCCAGCTGCGGTCGTAGGCCTTGAGCGTCTCGCCCAGCAGCGCAGCCTGGGCCTCGGCCGCGCGCAGCGAAAAATATGTCTGCGCCACGGCAGCCTGCAGCGACAGGCGCGCAGCGGCCAGGTCGTCGGCGCTGGCCTGGGCGCTGGCCTGCGCCGCACTCACCCCGGCAGAGATGCGGCCCCACAGGTCCAGCTCCCAGCTGGCAGACAGGCCCAGCGAATGGCTGGTGCTGATGCGGGCGGTGCTGCTGCCATCCCCCTGATTGCTCAGTTGCGTGCCGCTGCGCGCGCGGCTGCTGCTGGCATTGGCCCCCACGGTGGGCAAGGCGGCCGCGCCACTGCTGGTCACGGCCGCCTGGGCCGCACGCAGGCGGGCAGCGCTCTGCGCCAGGGTGGGGCTGTTGGCCTCGGCCTGCTGCTGCAAGCGGTCCAGCACAGCGTCGCCGTACACGGTCCACCAAGTCTCGGGCAAGGCGGTGGAGGCCTGTGGCTGCGCGGGCTTCCAGATGCCCTGGGCCTGGGCGGCGGCCTGCTCTTTGTAAGCGGCAGGAATGTCAATGGTGGGCCGCTCGTACGGCGGCGTCTGCGCGCAGCCCGCCAGCCACAGGCCGCTGGCCACGAGCGCAGGCCAGGCGACCCGACGTGAAAAAGTGAAAGAGGTCATCCGTCGTTTCCTTGCAATACCACCGGGGCCCCAGGCGCGGCGCCCGCTGGCTTGCGGCGCCGCCCCACCGCGCGCAGCACGCGCGCACGCAGCCGGTCGAGCGCCACATACACCACCGGCGTGGTGTAGAGCGTGAGCCACTGGCTTACCAGCAGGCCGCCCACAATCGCAATGCCCAGCGGCTGGCGCAGCTCTGCACCATCGCCCCGCCCCAGGGCCAGCGGCAGGGCCCCAAAGATGGCGGCCACGGTGGTCATCAAAATGGGGCGCAACCGCAGGTTGCAGGCGCGGTAGATGGCCTGCGCGGCTGTGACGGGCGCCCGGCCCGGCTGCCCCTGCTGGCGTTGCCGCGTGAGGGCAAAGTCAATCATCATGATCGCGTTCTTCTTCACGATGCCGATCAGCAGGATCACGCCAATGAGTGCGATGAGCGAGAACTCGGTCTTGAACAGCATGAGCGCCAGCAACGCGCCCACACCCGCGGAGGGCAGCGTGGACAG
This sequence comes from Acidovorax sp. FG48, assembly GCF_057809085.1. Classification (NCBI taxonomy): domain Bacteria; kingdom Pseudomonadati; phylum Pseudomonadota; class Betaproteobacteria; order Burkholderiales; family Comamonadaceae; genus Acidovorax; species Acidovorax sp. FG48. The sequence goes on from NZ_JBMDJH010000011.1 coordinate 27,410, forward strand.
GATGGTGATGGGGTGCACCAGGCTCTCGTACAACATGCCCAGCACCAGGTAGATGGTGATGATGGCTGCCAGGATCAGCAATGGCTGACCCGCCAGCGCGTCCTGGAACGCCCCTGCCGTGCCGCTGAACGAGCCACGCACCGACACCGGCACGCCCAGCTCGGCCACCGCATTGTTCACCGCCTCGGTGGCCTGCGACAGCGACACCCCCGGCGCCAGGCTGAAGCTGATGCTGCTGGCGGGTGTGCCCCGGTCGTGGTTGACCGACAGCGGTGTGTTGGTGGTGGTGATGCGCGCAAACGCAGTGAGCGGAATCTGCTGCCCCTGGCTGTTGACGAAAAAGAAGCCGCGCAGCGTCTCGGGGTTCTGCAGGTAGCGCGGCGCGGCCTCCATGACCACGCGGTACTGGTTGAGCGGGTTGTAGATCACGCCCACCTGGCGCTGGCCGAAGGCGTTGTTCAGCGTGGCGTCGATCTGTGCCATGGTCAGGCCCAGGCGCGTGACCGCATCCCGGTCGATGACCAGCGAGGTCTGCAGGCCAAAGTCCTGCACGTCGCTGTTCACGTCCTCCAGCTCGGGCAGCTGGCTCAGCACCTGGCGGATGCGTGGCTCCCAGGTGCGCAGGTCGCCAATGTCATCGGCCTGCAGGGTGTAGTCGAACGAGGCACCGCTCTGCCGCCCGCCAATGCGAATGTCGCGCTGCGGCACCATGAACAGGCGCGCGCCCGGCTCGTTCTTGAGTTGCTCGCGCAGCCGCGTTATCACGGCCTCCGAACTCTCCTGCCCGGGCCCACGCTTGAGGGTCATGAACATCTGCGCCGCATTGCGCTGCCAGCCCCCCGTGAAGCCGGTCACATGCTCCACGGCCGGGTCGGCCTGCACGATGGACAGGAAACGCTGCAGCCGCTGCTCCATGGCCTGGTAGGACGTGGCCTGGTCGGCCCGGATGAAGCCCGAGATGCGCCCGGTGTCCTGCTCGGGCATGAAGCCCTTGTCGATGGCGGTGTAGAGGTACACGTTGAGCCCCACCACACACACCAGCGCCAGCAGGGCCACGGGCTGGTGGCGCAGGCACCAGGCCAGGCTGCGGCGGTACAGGCGCATGCCCCGCACCTGCATACGATCCACCCAGCGACCGATCCGATGGCTGAAGGCCGCAGCCCAGCCCCTGCGCCGCGCCGTTGCCGGGCTGTGGGGCTTGAGCAGCGCGGCGCACATCATGGGCGTGGTGGTGAGCGACACCACCATCGACACCAGGATGGCCGAGGACATGACGATGGCGAACTCGCGGAAAAACCGCCCCACGATGCCGCCCATGAACAGGATGGGCACAAACACTGCAATGAGCGAGATGCTCATCGACACCACCGTGAAGCCGATCTCGCGCGCACCGTCGAGCGACGCCCGCAGCGCGGTCTTGCCCCGCTCCATGTGGCGCATGATGTTCTCCAGCACCACGATGGCGTCGTCTACCACAAAGCCCGTTGCAACCGTGAGCGCCATGAGCGAGAGGTTGTCGAGCGTGTAGCCCGCCAGGTACATCACGCCAAACGTGCCTGCCAGCGACACCGGCACCGCCACGCTGGGGATGAGCGTGGCACGCCCGTTGCGCAAGAACAGGAACACCACCAGCACCACCAGCGCCACGGCAATCAGCAGCGCGCGCTCCACCTCCTTGACGGAAGCCCGCAGCGTGGGCGTGCGGTCGGACACCACCTCGATGTCGATGGCCGCCGGGATGGACGCCTGCAGCGCGGGCAGCAGCGAGCGCACGCGCTCCACGGCTTCGAGGATGTTGGCGCCGGGCTGCTTGTACACCTGCAGCAGCACCGCCGGCTTGCCATTGGCCACGCCGAAGTTGCGCACGTCCTGCACCGAGTCCACCACGTCGGCAACATCCTGCAGGCGCACGGCCTGCCCGTTCTTCCAGCGCAGCACCAGGGGCGCGTAGTCGGCCGCCACACGGGCCTGGTCGTTGGTGGCCACCTGCCAGTAGTGGTCTTCCCGCTCCACCGCGCCCAGCGGGCGGTTGGCGTTGGTGCTGACGATGGCGCTGCGCACCTGTTCCAGCGAGATGCCGTTGGATGCGAGCCGCACCGGGTCCAGCTCCACGCGCACGGCGGGCAGCGCGCCGCCGCTGACCGTGGCCTGGCCCACGCCCTCGACCTGCGAGAGCTTTTGCGCCAGCACGGTCGAGGCCGCGTCGTACATCTGCCCGCGTGTGAGCAGGTCCGACGTGAGCGCTAGGATCATGATGGGCGAGTCGGCCGGGTTGACCTTGCGGTAGGTCGGGTTGCTGGGCATGCCCGTGGGCAGCAGCGTGCGCGCGGCGTTGATGGCGGCCTGCACATCGCGCGCGGCGCTGTCCACGTTGCGGTCCAGGTCGAACTGCAGCGTGATGGAGGTGCTGCCCAGGATAGAGCGCGAGGTGATCTCGGTGACGCCCGCAATGGCGCCCAGCGACCGTTCCAGGGGCGTGGCGACGGTGGCGGCCATGGTGTCGGGGCTGGCCCCGGGCAGGCTGGCGCTGACCGAGATGGTGGGGTAGTCCACCTGCGGCAGCGGGGCCACGGGCAGCAGGAAGAACGACACCGCACCCGCCAGGGCCAGGCCCAGGGTGAGGAGCATGGTGCCGATGGGGCGGTGGATGAAGGGGGTGGAGAGGCTCATGGGTGGGCTCTCCGGGTGGTTTTGGGGTGTTTTTGGCTGGATGCGCTAGTGGAATATGCGCTGATAGCTATTGATTTTGTAGCGTTTAGCTGCGTGCGCTGATTTGGCCGCATGCTTGGGTTGAGGGCGGAGGCCGGGAGTCGCCCGGCGTGCGAGGTACTTTTCTTTGCTTCGCCAAAGAAAAGTACCCAAAAGAAAGGCGACCCCGCTGTCTGCGTCCCCTGCGCTTCGCTACGGGGCAACCTGCGGTGCTCGCGGGCGGTGTGCGCTGCGGAACTCGCTGCGCGCTGGCGCGCTCCGCTCAAACAGCCGCAGCGAGTCAGTTCACGAAGCGCGTGTGTCCTGCGGCACACGCGCCACCCCGCCCGCTGCGCTCCTCGGCGCATCCAGAGGGGAGTGGGGAACCAAACATCCCCACGGGCCTTTGCTTCGCTCGGCCCAGCTTGCGCAGCGCGTGGCGCTTGCGCCCGCGAGACGATACCGAGCGCAGCAATGGCCCGAATGGATGTTGGCTGTTCGGCTGTTCGGATGTCCCACCCCTGCTGGCTGCGCCTGCGGCGGGGCGGTTGGGGGGTGGCATGGGCGTCGCAGCGCCCATGCTTCGTGCACTGACTCGCCGTGGATGTCTGAACGAAGCTGCAACGCAGCGCAGTGAGTTCCACGGCGCACCCCGCAACCACCCCGACGCAGGTTTGCCCCTGAGCGAAGCGCAGGGGTCGCAGACTGGGGGTCGCCTTTCTTTTGGGTACTTTTCTTTGGCGGAGCAAAGAAAAGTACCTCGCCCGCCGGGGCGACAACCCGGCTCCCGCGATCAAACCAAGCACGCTATTCATAAGGGCCAACGCTTCAGGCATTCACGACCTCGGAACGCCCACGCCACCGCTGCGCCCACCCCTCAAACGTGAGGTAAATCACCGGGGTCGTAAACAGCGTGAGCAACTGACTCAGGATCAGCCCGCCCACCATCGTCACCCCCAGCGGATGCCGCAGCTCACTGCCCACCCCTGTCCCCAGCATCATCGGCAACGCCCCCAGCAAGGCCGCCAACGTCGTCATCAAGATGGGCCGGAACCGCAGCAAACACGCCTGATAAATCGCATCACGCGCACCCAAGCCCTCGTCCCGCTGCGCCTCCAGCGCGAAGTCGATCATCATGATCGCGTTCTTCTTCACGATGCCGATCAGCAGCACGATGCCGATGATGGCAATGATGTCCAGGTCCAGCCGGGCCGCCATCAACGCCAGCAGCGCGCCCACCCCGGCCGAGGGCAGCGTGGACAAGATCGTGACCGGGTGCACCGTGCTCTCATACAGCACGCCCAGCACGATGTACATGGTGACCACCGCCGCGAGGATGAGCAGCAGCGTGTTCGACAGCGACGCCTGGAACGCCAGCGCCGCCCCCTGAAAACTCGTCTCCACCGACAGCGGCAACTGCCCCTCGGCCTGCACGGCCGCCTTCTCGCGCTCGATGGCAGCCACCGCATTGCCCAGCGATACCCCCTGCGCGGTGTTGAACGAAATGGTGGCGGCGGGCAACTGGCCCACGTGGTTCACCACCAGCGGCATGTTGCGCTCCTCGATGCGCGCCACCGACGACAGCGGTACCGGCGCCCCCACGCTGGAGGGCACATAGATGCTCTGCAGCGCCTCGGGCCCCACCTTGAACTGCGGCGCCACCTCCAGCACCACGCGGTACTGGTTGGACTGGGTGAAGATGGTCGAGATCAGGCGCTGGCCGAAGGCGTTGTACAGCGCCGCATCAATGCCCGCCACCGTCACACCCAGCCGGCTGGCCTGGGCGCGGTCGATCTGCACATAGGCCTGGCGGCCCTGGTCCTGCAGGTCGCTGGCCACATCGGTCAGCTCGGGCAAGGCGCGCAGGCGGCGCAGCAGCTCGGTGGTGCTGGTAGTCAGCTGCTGCATGTCGGGCGATGACAGCAGCCACTGGTATTGCGTGCGCGCCACCCGGTCTTCAATGGTCAGGTCCTGCACGGGCTGGATGAACAGGCGGATGCCCGGCAGGTTCTGCACGCGCTCGGCCAGGCGCTGCTGCACCACATCGGCCTTGTCGCGGTCTGCATGGGGTTGCAGGTCGATCAACATACGGCCTGTGTTGAGCGTGGTGTTGGCGCCATCAACACCAATGAACGACGACACACTGCGCACGGCCGGGTCTTGCAGCAGCCGCTCAGCCACGGCCTGCTGGCGCTCGGCCATACCGGCAAACGAGATCGACTGGTCGGCCTCGGTGGTGGCCTGCAGCGTGCCGGTGTCCTGCACCGGAAAGAAGCCCTTGGGGATGAACAGGTACAGCACCACGGTGAGCGCCAGCGTGGCCGCAAACACCAGCCAGGTGGTGCCCCGGTGGTTCAGCACCCAGCCCAGCATGCGGCCATAGCCCGCGATGGTGCGGTCAAAGAAATGGCCTGTGGCGCGGTACAGGCGGCCGTGGCTCTCCTCGGGCGTGTGGCGCAGCAGGCGCGCGCACAGCATGGGGGTGAGCGTGAGCGACACCACGGCCGAGATCAGGATGGACACGGCCAGCGTGATGGCGAACTCGTGGAACAGCCGCCCCACCACATCGCCCATGAACAGCAACGGGATCAGCACCGCGATCAGCGAGATGGTGAGCGAGATGATGGTGAAGCCGATCTGCTGCGAGCCCTTGAGCGCGGCCGCGAGCGGTGCCTCGCCCTCTTCCACATAGCGGGCAATGTTTTCGATCATCACGATGGCATCGTCCACCACAAAACCTGTGGAGATGGTCAACGCCATCAGCGTGAGGTTGTTGATGGAGAAGCCCGCGAGGTACATCACGCCGCAGGTGCCGATGAGCGACAGCGGCACGGCCACGCTCGGGATCAGCGTGGCCGAGGGGCTGCGCAGGAAGACGAAGATCACCGCCACCACCAGCAGCACGGCCAGGCCCAGCTCCACCTGCATGTCGCGCACCGAGGCGCGCACCGTCACCGTGCGGTCGGTCAGCACCTGCACATCCAGCGACGCGGGCAAGGTGCTTTGCAGCTGCGGCAGCAGGGCCTTGATGCGGTCTACCGTGTCGATCACGTTGGCGCCGGGCTGGCGGCGGATGTTGAGGATCACGCCGGGTTTGGCCCCGGTGTCTGCCGTGCCCGCCCAGGCGGCGAGGCGCGTGTTCTCGGCATCGTCCACCGTGTCGGCCACGTCCTTCAGGCGCACCGGGGCGCCGTTCTTGAAGGCGATGATGAGGTCACGATATTCCGCCGCCGACTGCAGCTGGTCGTTGGCATCGATGGTGGATGCACGGGCCGGGCCGTCAAAGCCGCCCTTGGCCTGCTTGACGTTGGCCGCCGCGATGGAGGTGCGCACGTCTTCCAGCGTGAGGCCCAGCTGCGCCAGCGCCGTGGGGTTGGCCTGGATGCGCACGGCCGGGCGGCGCCCGCCCGCAATCGCCACCAGACCCACGCCCTGCACCTGCGACAGCTTGGGTGCCAGGCGGTTTTCCACCAGGTCGTTCACGCGGATCACGGGCAGCGAGGGCGAGGTGATGGCCAGTGTGAGGATGGGCGCATCGGCCGGGTTGACCTTGCTGTACAGCGGCGGCATGGGCAGGTCGCTGGGCAGCAGGTTGCTGCCTGCGTTGATGGCCGCCTGCACCTGTTGCTCGGCTACATCCAGCGCCATGTCGAGCGCAAAACGCAGCGTGATCACCGAGGCCCCGCCCGAGCTGGTGGACGACATCTGCGACAGCCCCGGCATCTGGCCGAACTGCCGCTCCAGCGGGGCCGTGACGTTGGAGGTCATCACGTCCGGGCTCGCGCCCGGGTACAGCGTGGTGACCTGGATGGTGGGGTAGTCCACCTCGGGCAGGGCCGAGGTGGGCAGCAGCCGGTAGGCCATCAGCCCTGCGATCAGGATCGCCACCATCAGCAGCGCAGTAGCGATGGGACGCAGGATGAAAAGGCGCGACAGGTTCATGGCGACGGGTGCGCTGGCAAAACAGGCAGGGGAGAAACCGGGGTACCGTTGCGCTCAGCGCGCCGGGCTGGCCGCGCCACTTGGGGACGGCGGCTGCTGCTGCAGCCGCTCGCGGATGTAGGCACGGCGCTCTTCCTGCGGCATTGCCATCACACGGGCACGCTCGTCAGCGGGCATCTGGTCCAGCAGCGCCTTCACCTGCGGAGGGATCCCCCGTGGAGGTTCTGCAGCGCGATCAGCAGGTGCTAAGGGGGCCGCAGACGCTGCAGGCGGCGCCGCGCCAGGGGAGGCTTGCGGTGCAGCAGCACGGGCTGGTGCTTCGCTGCGCTTCTGTGGGGGCGCTGAAGAGGCCTGCGGGGCGGACGCCGGGGCAGCGGCGGGAGTACCCCCGCCCGACGCGGAAGAGGCAGCAGCAGAGGCCGCCGACGCAGGAGCCGCTGTGCCGCCCGCACCCATCTGTGCCCGCCGCTCGCGCAGGAAGGCGCGGCGCTCTTCGGGGCTCATCTTCTGCAGCTTTTCGCGCACATCGGGCGGCAGCGAGGCAATGAAGGCACGGCGCTGCGCGGCCAGGTCCTGCGCTGCCTGGTCGGCACGGGTGACAGCACCGGCATCGATGACGGCGACCTTGGCACCTTCGCGCAGGCGGTCGATGCCGTCCGTGACCACCTGCTCGCCCTCGCGCAGCTCGCCTTCGACGCTCACGCGGTCGCCGTCGGTCACGCCCACGCGGATGCGGCGCTGGGTCACGGTGCTGTCTTCCTGCACCAGGTAGACATAGTTGTTCTGCACGGCCGTGGCCGGTACGGTCAGCACACCTTGGAGCAGGTTGACCTGCAGGCGTACGTTGACGAACTGGTTGGGGTATAGGGCGCCGTCTTCATTGGCAAAAGCGGCCTTGACCTTGATGGTGCCGGTTGTGCTGTCGATGGCGTTGTCCAGCGCCACCACGCGGCCCTTGGCCAGCTGGCGGCGGCTGTCGCGGTCCCACAGCTCCACGGGCAGTTCCTCGCCAGCGGCCATGCGGCGGCGCATCTGGGGCAAGTGCGCCTCGGGCACGGAGAACGCGGCATCGATGGGCCGTACCTGGTTGATGGTGACGATGCCGTTGGCATCGCTCGGCCCCACCACGTTGCCCTTGTCCGCCTGGCGCAGGCCCAGCCGACCCGCAAAGGGTGCGGTGACCTGGGTGTAGCTCAGTTGCAGGCGCGCGGCATCGACCTGCGCCTGGTCGGAGGCCACGGTACCCTCCAGCTGGCGCACCAGTGCGGCCTGGGTGTCCACCTGCTGGCTGGCGATGGAGTCGCGCGCCAGCAGGTCCTGATACCGCTTGAGGTCGAGCTGCGCATTCTTGAGCAGCGCCTGGTCGCGCTGCAGCGTGCCCTGGGCCTGCGACAGCGCAGCCTGGTAGCTGCGTGCATCGATCTCGGCCAGCACCTGGCCTGCACGCACCTCGTCGCCTTCCTTGAAGCGCACCGACGTCAGCTCACCGCTCACCTTGGCGCGCACCACGGCAGTGGCGCGGGCGCTCATGGTGCCGATGGCACTCACCACCACCCGTACATCGCCCCGCTGCACGGTGCCCACCGACACGGGCTGCACGTTGCCGCCGCCAAAGCGCCCGGGACCACCGCCCGGCCTGCGCGCCGCGTTCGGGCCCGTGGCGGCACCACCAGCGGTGGCCCCAGCCGCTGCATCCTGGCGCTGCTTCCACCACCAGGCACCACCTCCCACCGCCGCCAGCGCAATGGCGGCCATCAACAACGCGGAGGTCCAACGCAGCTTGCCGGACTGCAATTGTGCGGGCCTCTGTGGACGGGCAAACGAACGGTTCAGGGGCATGGTGGGGCGCAACCAGGAATGAGCGAAGGGGTATGGTAGCCAGCGCATCCCCCGGGGCTGCCGTCCGGCAGGCCCCCTTTACCGGGGATTTACGCGCGCTTTGGGCGGGGTTTACCGATGTATCGGCTCAGCCCCGCCCGGGGCTAGAAATCAGCGGTTGGTGGCCAGCAGAAGGCCGCCAGCGCCCATGAAAAAGCCGCCCGTGGCTTTGTTCAGCCGGGCCACGCCGCGCGAGGTGCGGATGAAGCGGCGGATCTGGCGCCCGAAGCTGGCGTACACAGCGGTCGACACGAATTCGCTGCCCAGATAGATGGAGCCGAGCACCAGAAATTGGCGCGCTGCAGGCTGCGCGGGGTCGATGAACTGCGGAAAGATCGCCGCAAACAGGATGATCGCCTTGGGGTTGGTGATGCCCAGCAGAAACTCCTGGGTGATGAGCGCACGCAAAGAGAACTGTGCCGGTTGGCCCGATGCCGGGGCACCGCCGGGCGCATCATCCAGTGCTAGGCCGCTGAACTCACGGCTGTGCCAGGCCTTCCAGCCCAGCCAGAACAGGTAGGCGGCACCCACCCACTTCACAGCAGTGAATGCCGCCTCGGATGCCAGCAGCATCGCCCCCAGCCCCACCGCAGACACCGTCAGAAAGATCGCGAACGCCGCTGCGCGGCCCACTGTGGCGATCAGCGCGGGGCCCACGCCTGCACGGATGCCGTTGTTGAGGCCACAAAAGTTGTTGGGCCCGGGGGTGAGCGAGATGGCGATGGCAACTGGAACAAATAGCAGCGCATCCATGGTGCGGTCCTTGCAGGGTGAGGCGTAGGTGAGAGGAAACAATCAGCTCTGCAGTCTACGGCAGACCTTGCCGACACAACCGCCCCCAGGGCACATGCCCCCAAGGCGCCATCGACCACCTTAGAGCGCCTTACAACCGCTCCAGGTCCAGCACCGAGCCCCAGGGCACATCGGGCAGGGCTTCGTAGTGCGCCACCACGGTCAGGCGGTCTGATCGGGCCGCCTGCGACGCCAGTGCCTGCGCGAGGTAACGGACGGAAGGTTTGTCCAGCCCTCCCACCGGCTCGTCGATCAGGGTCAGCGGTGCATTCGACGCGAAGGCCCCGGCCATGAGCACCTTGCGCTTGCTGCCGGTAGACAGGGCATAAAAAGGCTTGTCCAGATGCTCGTGCAGGCTGAACCCGTCGATGTGCTCCACCAGGGCTGCCGCATCCCACAGGGGGTAGCGCGCGGGCAGGCTGTCGAGCCAACCCCGGGCCGTGAGCGGGTCCCACTCGCTGGATCGCGGGTCCGCCCAGAACACCCGGGGGGCCGAGGCCTTGGCGGCTCGGATCAGGTCCACGCCCTGCAGCGTGATGCTGCCAGCCTGCGCTGTCAGCGCACCAGCCAGCACGCGCAGCAGCGTGGTTTTGCCGGTGCTTTCATCACCGCGCACCAGAGCCAGGCCCGGGGGCCAGGCCAGCGACAGGTTGTCCAGCACCGCACACTCCGGGTACGCAAAACGCAACCCTTTCACCCACAAAAACGCGCTCTCAGCCACCCTGCCTCCTCGATGCGGAAAGCGGCCATTCTAGGAAGCTGTGGCACGCCGGGCCCACCACAAGCCCCCTACCTGGTTCACCACCAGCCCACAGAGCACCGCAACCGCCCCCGCCCACTGGAGGGGCGCAGGCGTTTCACCCAGAAAGGCATAGGCCGCCCACAGCCCCACCACCGGCACCAGCAGCGAAAACGGCGTGACCCGCCCAGCTGCATGGCGTTGCAGCAGCTGCGTCCACAGCGTGTAGGCCAGCAAGGTGGCCAAAAAGGCCAGGTAGGCCACGGCCAGCAACCCCGTGCCATTCAAAGACTGCAGCTGTGCCCACACGGCGGCGGCGCCATCGCTCCACAGTGCAAGCGCAAAAAACGGCCCGATGGGCACCACACTGCTCCACACGATGAACGGAAACGGCGCATACGCCCCAGCCTGCGCCGCGCGGCGTGCCACCAGATTGGACACCGCCCACATGAACGCGGCGCCGAGGGTGAGCACAAACCCCGCCAGCGTCATCTGGCCCGGCCCCTCGCCATGCGCGAGGCCGATGGTCATCAAGCCGCCGAACGCCAGCAACAAGCCGCCCCACTGCCAGGGCTTGGCGCGCTCCCCCAGCAACGGCGCAGCCAGCAACAAGGTGAAGAACGCCTGGGTCTGCATCACCACCGACGCCATGCCCGCCGTCATGCCCAGCTGCAGGCCCAGAAACAGAAAGCCGAACTGCCCCAGCCCCTGCGCCAGCCCATAGCCCACCACAAAGCGCCAGGGCAAGGCCGGGCGCGGCACGAGGAGCAAAAAAGGCAACGATGCCGCCGTAAAACGCAGCGCGCCCAGCAGCATGGGGCTCAGGCCCTGCAGGCCGAGCTTCATCACCACAAAGTTCAGCCCCCAGATGACCACCACCGTCAGGGCGCGCAACAGGTCGCCACGGCTCAAGGCCGCCGGCGCACTCATGCGGCCGCCACCGCAGCGCCCGCAGCCACCGGACGGCCCTGCCGCGCCCGGGCAGCCACAAAGGCGTCGAACGCCTGGGCGCTGGTTTTGCCCGGCACATACCCCAGCACCTCCTTGAGTGCGGTATTCAGCAGCACGGGCCGGTAGCGCAGAAAGTCGAGCTGCTCGGGGCCGTAGCGGCTCACGCCGAGCGCGGAGCCCACGGCCAGCGCGGTGCGCAGCAGCCCGGCGGGCAGCTCCAGCACGGGCTTGCCCAAGCGCTGGGCGATCGCGCGCAAGGGCAAGGCACCATCGCCCGCCAGGTTGAAACAGCCAGCCCGCTGCGTGCGCAGCGCATGCAGGATGGCACCAGTCACGTCTTCGTCCCAGATGAACACAAACGGGCTCTCGCTACCCCGGATGGCGAGCAGGCGCGGCTTTTCAAACAAGGCGGTGATCTGGTTGTCCACCCGCTCTCCCAGGATGGTGCCGATGCGCAGCACCGTCTGCGCCAGCGCCGGGTGCTGCGTGCGGTATTGCGCCAGCATCTCTTCCACCAGCCGCTTGTGGTGCGAATAGGCAAAGACCTCGTTGCCCCGCAGTGCGTCCGTCTCGCGCAGCCACGCGGGGTTGTCGGCGTGGTAGCCGTACGCCGCGCCACTGGAGCTGACGACCAACTGCGTCACCCCAGTGGCCACACAGGCATCCAGGACGTTCTGGCTGCCCAGCACGTCCACCGAATATTCAAACTCGCGGCTGGAGCCCTTGCCGGGCGTGACGATGGACGCCAGGTGCACCACGCTGTCGATGGCATGGTCCGCCAGCGTCTGCGCCAATGCAGGGTCGCGCACGTCCTGCACCCGGTAGGTCACACCAGGCAGGCGGCGCTCTGTAGGCACCTCACGCACATCGGCCGCCACGATGGTCCCTACCCCTTCACGCGCCAGTGCAGCTACCACGCTGCGGCCCAGAAAGCCGTCTGCGCCAGTCACCAGAATGCGCCGGTTTTCCCACACCACGCCGGTCATGTGCGCGGCTCCCCGAGCGCGTCGACCGGCGGTAGCTGCGCAGGCCTGCGCCCCCACCAGCCCGCCAGAGTCAGCCCCGCGATGATGTCCCAGAAGCCCCACACGCCCGCCACCACGGCCATACCGCCCAGCCCGCCAAAGAAGCTGAAGATCAGCACCAGGCCCAGGCCCGCATTGCGAATGCCCACCTCGATGCTCACGGCGCGCCGGTCGTAGTCTGGCAAGCCGCTGAGCCGCGCGCAGGCGTAGCCGGTGCCGAAGGCCAGCGCATCGTGCAGTGCCACAGCCAGCAGCACCAGGCCCACATAGTCGAGGAAGTAGCGCCAGTTGCCCGCCACCGCGCCCACGATGAAGCCGATGAGGCACAAAAAGCTGAGGATGCGCACGGGCTTGTTCACGCGCTGCGTGAGGCGCGGCAGCTTCTCGGCACACAGGATGCCCAGCACAAAGGGGAGCCCGATAATCACCACAATGTGCCCCGCCATCTCCAGCGGGTCGAGCGCAATGCTGCGCAGCAGCGGCGCCGCCGTGGGGTGCATGCCGCCCCAGAAAGCAAAGTTGAGCGGCATGAGCACGATGGCCAGCGCGTTGGAGATGGCCGTCATCGACACCGACAGCGCCACATTGCCTCCCGCGCGGTGGGTAAGGATGTTGCTCACATTGCCGGGCGGGCAGCAGGCCACCAGGATCATGCCCAGCGCAATGCTGGGCCCAGGCTTGAGCAGCAGCGTGAGCACAAAGGTCACCGCAGGCAGCACGATGAACTGCGCGGCAATGCCCACTGCCATGGCACCCGGCATACGCAGCACGCGCTTGAAGTCGGCGACACGCGTATCCAGCGCAATGCCAAACATGAGAAAACCCAGCACCCCATTGAGCACCACCAGCGACGCGGGGTTGAAGTTGAGGCGTATTTCGTCCACAGGCAGCATAGATAACCTTTGAGTTCAGTTCTTCACCGCGTATTGCGAAACGCGCAACGCACGAAACTGTCGCAGCGACAGCGCGGGACGCCGAGCAAGGGCCGCCCCGCAGCGAGGGCGTCGTCCCCTTGCCCGCAGTGCGCAGCGCTGTGAGAGCGGGGGGAAGGCGCGCAGCGCCTCAGGGGGGCTTTCATTCCAGGGCTGCAGCAGCAGCACGCACCGCGTTGCGGTAGGTGTCCTTGTGCACGTAGTACGCCATGCGTTCGAGCTGGAGGTACTTGAAGCCGCCCGACAAATCCGGCGGCGGCCCGGCCTTGGCCCGACGCAGGGCCTCGGCGCGCGGCGAGCCCTCGGCCTGCGCCTTGAAAAAGCGTGCCACCAGCTCCGCCTGTTCATAGCGCCCCTGCCAGCCGATGCCGCTGGCCTCGATCATGCCCATCACAGCCAGGTTGTCGAACCGGGGCGACAGGATGTTGAGGTACAGCTGCGGCGCCATGCCCTGCCAGTTGAGCAGGCTGTGGTCGATGAAGGGGTAATGCAGCTTGTACCCGGTGGCGCAGAGCACCAGGTCGTAGTCCTGCGCGCTGCCGTCCTTGAAGTGCACCGTGTGACCTTCGAAACGCGCGATGTCGGGCTTGACGTGGATGTCGCCATGGCCCAGATGGTGCAGCACCAGCGAGTTGACCACCGGGTGCGACTCGTACATTTTGTAGTCGGGCTTGGGCAAGCCAAAGCGCGCCGGGTCGCCGGTGAACCATTGCAGCACCACGCTGTCCACCTTCTGCTTGAGCCAGGGCGGCATCTTGAACTTGCCGCCCAGCGTGTCTGCGGGCTTGCCGAACACATACTTGGGCACAAAGTAATAGCCGCGCCGCACCGAGATGTCCACGCTGCGTGCGTAGTGCACCGCATCCACCGCAATGTCGCAACCCGAGTTGCCCGCACCCACCACCAGCACACGCTTGCCCTTGAACAGCTCGGGGCTCTTGTAGGCGCTGGTGTGCAGCAGCTCCCCGTCAAAGTGCCCCTCAAAGCGGGGCATGCTGGGTTCGGCCAGCGTGCCGTTGGCAATCACCACGCCCTTGAACTCTGCGGTTTGCGCGGGGCCACCGTGCTGCGTCCAGGTCACGCGCCATAGCGGCGCAGCGCCCTCGCCCACAGGCTCGACCCGGAGCACGCGCGTGCCAAACCAGTAGTGCTGGCGCAGGCCAAAGTGCTCTGCAAAGTCGAAGAAATACTGGCGCATGTCCCGGTGGCTTGGGTAGTCGGCCACCTCGGGGCGCATGGGGAACTCGGTGAACTCCGTGGTGTGCTTGCTCGAAATCAGGTGCGCCGATTCATAGACGGTGCTGCGCGGGTTGTCGATGTTCCACAACCCGCCCACATCGGTGTGTGCTTCAAAGCCCTGAAAAGGCACACCCAGCTTCTGCAGGTTGCGCGCCGCGGCCAGCCCGCTGGGGCCGGCGCCGATGAGGGCGATGTGGCCGCGCAGGTCATGCGCTGCGGGCGTTGCAGGGCTTGTCTCCGGCATCGTTGTTGTTGTCGTCATTCGCTGTTTTCTCTCTCAGGTGTCGATGTTCTTGTCGGCGCGCACGGGCAGCCCCGGAATGGCGGTGGCCCCCGCCTCGCCCACGCGCGGCTTGCGCGGCTGGCCCAGCAGCAGCCGGTCGTGCAGGGCGTCGGGCAACAGGTTCAACAGGCGCGCCAGCCAGCCGATGCGCGCGGGTAGCACGATGTGGGTGCGCCCCTGGATCACCGCGGCCAGCAGGGCACGCGCCGCGTCCTCGGGCTCCAACAGGCCAGGCATGGCAAAACGGTTGCCTGCGGTGAGCGCGGTGCGCAGATAGCCGGGGCTGACCGTGCTCACCACGATGGAATCGCTGCGCAGCTCGGCACGCAGACTCTCCAGGTAACGGATCAGCCCACCCTTGCTGGCGCAGTACGCGCCGTTGCCCGGCATGCCCCGCCAGCCCGCAATGCTGGCCACGCCCACCAGCGCGCCGCGCCGCTGCGCCCGCATCGCTGCCACAAACGGCTGGAAAGTGGTGGCAGCGCCCAGCAGGTTGATCTCCAGCATGCGCCGCATCACGGCCAGGTCGTCGGCCTGGGCGGTGTCAAAGCCACCGGCCACCCCGGCATTGGCGATGACGAGGTCCGGCGTCCCACGCCGGCCCATCCAGTCGGCGGCCATGGCCTGCATCGCGGTGGTGTCGGCCACATCGGGCGTATAGACGGTGCAGCGCTCTGGCGCCAGCGCGGCCAGGGTCTCCAGCACGGGCCGGTTCAGGCCCACCAGCGCCAGGGCAGCGCCCTGGCCGATCAGCTCGCGCGCCAGCGCCTGGCCCAGCCCGCCACAGGCGCCAGTGAGCACTACGTTCTGGAAAGAGGCGGTCATGAAGCTCCTGGTGAATTGGGTTTGCAGCTTAGCCACAATGCTGAATAATCCCGAAATGTTTTATGAATTCGTCTCGAATTCCGAGATTTATGACCAACACGCCGCCCAGTCTGCGCCTGTTTGAACTGCTGGAAACGATGTGCGCGCACGGCCAGCCCTTCAGCCTGGGCGATGCCATCGAGGCCACCGGCTGGCCCAAGCCCAGCGTGCATCGCATGCTGGGCCAGTTGGAAGGAGGCGGCCTGCTGGCACGCGAGCCCGACGGGCGGCGCTATACCCCCGCGCCACGCCTGCTGCGCCTGGCCGAAAGCACGCTGAGTGCGGGCACCCAGCATGGGGTGCGCCACGCCGTGCTGCGGCAACTGGTGGCCGACATTGGCGAAAGCTGCAACCTCACGGCGTTGAGTGGCGCTGAAGTGATCTACCTGGACCGGGTGGAGTCAGCCTTTCCGCTGCGCATGGAATTGCGGCCCGGCACCCGCGTGCCCATCCACTGCTCGGCCAGCGGCAAGCTGTTTCTGGCCCACCTGTCGCCCGCACGCCGGGCCGCCATCCTCGACGGTCTGCCCCTCACCCGCCACACCGCCACCACCCTGACCGACCGCGCCGCTCTGGAGTCCGAGCTGGAGCAGATCCTGCGACAAGGCTATGCCACCGATGCCGAGGAGTTTGTGGACGGCCTCGTCTGTGTGGCTGTGCCCGTGATGGCGGGCGGGCGGCGGCAGGTGCGCAGCGCCGTGGCACTGCAGGCACCCTCTGCCCGCATGCCGCTGGGGCGGGCGCTGCAACTGGTACCTCGGCTGGGAGAGGCCGCACAGGCGCTAGGCAGGACCTGGGCTTGAGCCATCACGCGGCAACTCCCTGACGCATTCACACCTGCTCTCACCATGCCACTGAACTACCTCGACTTTGACTACAGCGAAGACGCTGATGGCAACGGCACCCTGGATGCCATGGCCAGCGTATTGCCCGCCCAACTGCCTGCTTTGCAGAGCGAGATCGCCGCCGTGCTGGCCTGGGCGCATGCACACTGGCCTGGTGCCTGCGCACCGCTGGAAGACGGCGGCGCGTGGCACTACGACCTGCATGGTGTGCAAGAGGTGCAGAGCCCGCTGACTTTGTCCTTTGACGAAGCAACTGGGCAACTGCACACGGTCACAGGCAGTGCCGCGCCACCACGCACCACGCTGACCCTGACACTCAGCGGCAGCAGCGACTTCTGCACCGCGTTGCGCGAGGCCTTTGAGATGGAATGAGCCGCCTCTTCACGACCCGTCTCCCCAAGCCAGACCAAAGGGTTAAGGATGTCCTGCATCACCCTCGCGAGTCGGTGGTAGTGCGGATAGGGACAGGCCGCAAGGCGTCTTTTTGCAGCCAGTAGCCGTGCTGTTGGCAAAAAAAGCAACGCAGCGGATGGCCCGAGGCCGCGCTATCACAGACCGCAGGGAGTGATGCAGGACATCCTTATCCCCAATTAGCGACAAAAAGCCCCACGTTGCAAACAGGTTAGTGCACCAGGCCACGCCTTTATGAGGTCCGGCGTTACAGTTGCGACTCATTAGTTCAACCCGAGACTGGAGAGTTTCATGCTGTCACGCCGTCACTTCCTGGGCGCAAGCCTGGCCACCACTGTTTACGCCGCGGGCTCCTTCGTGCCCGTCTGGGCTCAGAACGCCCCCAACTTTGGTACGCCCACCCTGCCCAGCCCAGGCTTCAGGCGCATGAAGGTGGGCGATGTGGAAGTGATTGCACTGAACGACGGCATTACGCGCCGCCCCCTGGGCGAAGAGTTCGTGAAGAACGCGCCGCTGGCCGAAGTGCGCGCTCTGCTCGCATCGCAGAATCTGCCCACCGACTACATCGACGTGCCCTACACCCCGTTCCTGGTGGTGGCAGGTGCGCGCAAGATCCTCATCGACACCGGGCTGGGCGAGTTTGGCGGCCCCACCACCGGCAAGCTGCTCGACAGCCTGCGTGCCGCTGGCATGCAGGCCTCGGACATCGACACCGTGCTCATCAGCCACTTCCACGGCGACCACATCAACGGGCTGCGGAACAAGGCGGGCGAATGGACCTTCCCCAAGGCCAAGGTGATGGTGCCGGCGGCGGAACACGCCTTCTGGATGGACGATGCGCGCATGGCGGCGGCCCCTGCCGGCATGAAGGGCGCGTTCGAGAACGCGCGCCGCACCTTTGCCACCATGCCAGCCGATACGCTGGTGCGGTTTGAAGCGGGCAACGAGGTTGCGCCGGGCATCCAGTCGGTGGCCGCCTATGGTCACACGCCGGGCCACACGCTGTTTGAGCTGAAGTCGGCAGGCCAGAACTTCTTCTATGTGGCAGACCTGACCAACGTGCCCGCGCTGTTCGCGCGCAACCCCGACTGGGCCGTGACCTTTGACATGGATGCCGAGGCGGCTCGCAAGGTACGGCGCGAAGTGTTTGCCCGCACCACCGCCAGCAACGCCATGCTGGGTGGCTTCCACTTCCCGTTCCCCGCTTTTGGTCGCATGGCGGCATCGGGCAATGGCTATGCCTTCCAGCCTGCGGCCTGATACCGACGCTGCCGGGGGTACGGCGAGTGCGGACGGCGCACGCCTCACGCGGCGCACCCTGCTGGGCAGGGGCGCGGCGGGCGCCGTGGGTGGAGCCCTGGGTGTCGCAGCCTTGCAGAGCTGGGCCGCCCAGGAGGCGGGAGCAGAAGCCTTGCTGCGCCAGGGGGGCGTGGTGGCGCTATTCCGCCATGCGCTGGCCCCTGGCACGTTCGATCCGCCGGGCTTCCGTCTGGGCGACTGCGGCACCCAGCGCAACCTGAACGACGAGGGCCGGGCCCAGGCACGGCGGGTTGGCGAATGGTTTCAGGCGCGGCAGTTGCAGCCAGCCAAGGTGTTATCCAGCCCCTGGTGCCGGTGCATCGATACGGCCACGCTGGCCTTTGGTGCACCCCAGGTCTGGGCGCCGCTGGGCTCGCCCCGGGGCTATCCCGAGACGACCGGAGCGGCCCATTTGCGAGCTCTGCGCGACGCGCTGGCCGCAGCCTCCGCACGCAGCGGCCGGTTTGAAGTGTGGGTGAGCCACATGTTTGTACAGGCCGACCTCACACAAGACAGCACGAGCTCGGGCGAGGCACTTATCCTGCGCCAACAGGGTGGCGCTGCCCCGCAGGTTCTGGCGCGATGGGCCCTGCCCAGCTGAACCTTCGCGCCTTTCCTTGCAGGGCGTGGTGCCACCCGTTTTGGGGCCCGCGCTGCACCTGTGGCCTAATATGGCCCTTTTCTCCACTTTCTCAGAGACCAATCATGGGCAACAAGATCGTCACCGAAGCAGACCGCAAGCGCACCCCCCAACCCAAGCCACTGCCCGGCGTGACGCTGAACACCCCCGGCCGCGGCCAGCGCGTGAGCCTGGAGCGTGGTGTCGCCACGCGCAGCAAGAAGAACCCTGGCAAGCGTTCGCGCAAGGGCGGCTGATCGGCTACCCGGGGCGCTGCGGCGTCCCACCAGCATCTACAAAAACGCCCTCCTCCGAGGGCTTTTTTGTGGGCGTTGCACAGCCTATTCCCCCTGCTTATTCCAGCGGCGCGGGCATGGTTTCCGCCTGGCCTCTGGCGGGGAGAATGATGTGGAACGCGGCGCCGCTGGCGGGTACGTTCTCGGCAAAAATCCGCCCGCCCATGGCCTCGACGATCTTGCGGCAAATGGCCAGGCCCAGGCCCGTGCCGCCCGATCCATCCTTGGTTTTGCTGGACTGCACAAAGGCCTCAAAAATACTGTGCAACTCTGACGGGGGAATGCCTGGGCCTTCGTCGCGCACCACCAGGTGCGTCTGGCCCTGGGGGTCCGCGTAGCCCTCCAGCGTGATGGTGCTTCCAGGCGGAGAGAACTTGATGGCGTTGGCCACCACATTTCGGATCACCTGCTGAAAGCGCAGCGGGTCGGCCTTGGCCACCAGCGGAAGGTCGGGCATGCGCAAGTCCATCATCAGATGGCTGCGCTCCAGCAAGGGCTCCAGTTCGCGGATCACGGGGCGCACCACGCCGCGCAAGTCGATGCGCTCCATGTGGAAGGTCCCCACCGTGCTCTCCAGCTTGGAGACCTCCAGCAAGTCGTTCACCAGCGTGAGCATGCGCTGGCCGGCGGAATGGATGTCTTCAAACATGCCCGCCAGCTTGGGCTGGGTGCGGCCACGCAACATGCCCAGTTCGGCAAAGCCCAGAATGGATTGCAGCGGCGTGCGCAGCTCGTGGCTCATGTTGGCCACGAACTCCGACTTGGCACGTGACGCCTCTTCGGCCGCATCGCGGGCCTCCTGGGTGGCGCGCTCGGCCTCGCGGAACTCGCTCACATCCATCAAGATAGTGAGCACGCCGGTGACCTGGCCATGTTCATCTGCAATGGCCGCCTTGGCCAGACGCGTATCGCGGCGCGATCCGTCGCCATGGCGCACCTGTGTTTCCACCAGCGTCCGTCCGCCCCAGCGCAGCAGTTGCCTGTTGGCCGACTGGTGTACCTTGACTTCGTCAGGGGGCAGGCATTCGGCCACTGCCTTGCCCAGCACGGTGGCGCGCTCGCGGCCCTTGTATTCCTCCCACGCCTTGTTCACGCGCACAAAGCGGTCCTGCGCATCGGTCACGGAGATGGGCAGCGGGTTGGTCTCCAGCAGCAGATCCTGGAAAGCGATCTGCGCCTGCAGCTGCTGCTGGGCCATCCAGCGTTCGGTTTCATCCACCGCGCTGCCTGCAAAACCGATCACGCGCCCGGACGCCACCAAGGGCACCACCGCCACCTTGAATGTCATTTCCTTGCCCGCCGCAGAGCGGGACAGCACCTGGCACACCCGCACGCCATCGGGCGATCGCGGGTCGATGGCCCGCACCACCTCGTTGCGGCTTTGCGGCTCCACCAGATCGTGCAGGCGCTTGCCAATGGCGCGGTCGGGGGAAGTGCCCGTCATGACGGTCCAGTGGGCGTTCACATAGGTGATCACGCCCTGGGCATCGGTGCGAAAGATCAGCTCCTGCACGCTGCGCATGAGCACCGAAAGATCCCGCTCGTTGCGAGCGATGCGGGCCTGTGCCGCATCAATCGCCACCCGCGCACGCTCACGGGTGCGCAGGCCTCGCCATACCGCGAAGGTCAGACCAAGCACCAAAGCGACCAGCGCCACACCAATGCCGATCAGAGCCCTGGCGTCTGCCAACCAGCTCTGCACAGCCGCCCGGTACGAGGTTTCGACCACCACTACAAGCGGCAAGGCGGAGGAAGCTCTAAAACTGACGATCTGTCGCTCTCCCAGCACACCTGCCCCAAGGTAAGTGGCATGTTCCTGCCGAGGCAGATACTGGCTGAACACGGGGATGTGATTCACCCGGGTGCCAGCCAAGGCTGACGCTGCGCCCGATGTCGCCAGCACCTGCCCGTCGTACGAAGTCACCACCGAGTCAAAAATCTCGGACTCCAACGTCAGATGCTGAAAGTTGGACAGTGAGTCAGGGTTGACCAAAGCTACCAATACCAGCTTTTGCTTGGCCTCGTTTTGGTAGCCGTAGAGCACGGGTATGAAAGCCACACCGACGGGGACCGTCTGAGCTGCGGCCCCCAGGCGCACGCTTTGCAAGCTGCGGCCCGGGATGAGCCCCCCCTGTACAGTCCGCCCCACTTCCACCGGAGGCGCCAGCTTGGACAAGTCCACAAAACTCTCGGCATCTCCTTGGGACGTACTGGCGATCACCCGACCGCCCGCATCCACCACGGCCAGCCCTCGGAGAAATGACAGCGCTGCCAGGGCTTGGCCCAGGGCTTCCTGCATGCGCCGAGGCTCAGATGTCACCGCCGTAAGAGCGGGGGAGGTGGCTAGTGACTCCATGGAAAGCTCGGCCGTCTGCATGGTGCGTGTCGCCTGATCCTCCAACACCCGGGCCAGCATGGCAGCATGGTTCTGGTGGCTGATGTGTTCTGAGCGAAAGCCGTTGACGGCCAGTGCACTCACAGCGACCAGTGCCGCGAGTGCGGAGAGCCCGCCGGTGATCAGAACGAGATGGCTGGTCTGCGACATCCATGCGCGCAGTCTGGCCCAGGGGGACTGGCGCAGCTGACGGTCCGCCATGTCAGCGCACCACGATGGCGCTCAGGCCGTTCTGGGAGGCAGCGCGCTGCAGGCGGCCATCCGCCTTGATGCGTGCCACAAAGGCCTCAACCGTGGCCAGCCATGCAGCATCACCGCGCTTGACCGCATAACCGTAGGGCAGCACCGAAAAAGGTTCGGGCGACTCGATGAGCCGGGCCCAGTCGGCGTTGTCCATCAGGCGCCGGCTGTAGGGGTAGTCGGTCATGAACACGTCAATGCGCCCGGCCGTCAGCTCGCGCTCCCGGGTTGCGGGCAACTGGATGCGCACCAGCGTGGCTTGCTTGAGGCGCTGGGCCATGATGGGCTCCATGAACGTGCCCGCCTGCACCCCCACCAGCACGCCTGGCTTGTCGATGTCGGCCCACTGCTTGATGACCGTGTTGGTTTTGGTTGTGATGCCATAGATGTCGCTGCGCATATAGGGCTGGGTGAAAGCCAGCTTCTCCATGCGCTGGGGCAGCATGCCAATGGCGAACATGGCCACGTCACAACGGTCCTGGTTCAGGTCATCAATGAGGGTGGGAAAGGAAGAGTCCACGTATTCGACCCGGGCCTTGAGATCGCGCGCCAGCTCGCCCGACAGGTCAATGTCGATGCCGCCCAGCTGCTGCGTGCGCGGGTGGCGAAAGGTCACGCCGTAGTAGTCCGGCCACACACACACGCGCAGCACCGACTGGCTCTGGACCCGGTCGGCCACAGGCCCTGCCAGCGCGCTGGTGGCGCACCCCGCCAGCAGCAGGCGGGTGATGGCACGTGCCCCCGGTTTCAGCCACTGCATCATCGTCATCATCATGGGGAATCCTTGAATCAATCCAACCACCGTACCCACAGTGGCCTGCCGCAGAGCGGCCAAAAAAGGGTCAGGGCGCATCGATCAGTGCATCAAACGACGGGCATTCCTGCGTGATCTTGCACCGCAGTGCGTCAATGGCCGCAGCATGCGCCAAAAACGTGTCCACGATCACCGGGTCAAACGCGCGCCCACGCTCGGCTGCCAGCATCTCCAGCGCCACCGGCACGGTGAAGGCGGGGCGATACACCCGGTCCATCGTCAGTGCGTCAAAAAAGTCCACCACGGCCGTGATGCGGCCCGACAGCGGAATGGCATCGCCCGCCAGGCCTGCAGGGTAGCCCTGGCCGTCGTAGCGTTCGTGGTGCGTGAGCGCCACCTCGGCCGCCATGCGAAAGACGGGAATCTGCGAACGCCCGAGGATCTCGGCACCCATGGCGGCATGGCAGTTCATGGTCTGGCGCTCTTCCGGGGTGAGCTTGCCGGGCTTCTTGAGCACACTGTCCGGGGTGCCGATCTTGCCGATGTCATGCATGGGCGCCGCCTTGCGCAGCATGCGGGCGTAGCCCACCGTCTGCCCCAGCGCGAGGGCCAAGGCCTCGGCCAGATAGCCGATGCGCACGATGTGCACGCCGGTGTCATCGTCTTTGAGGTCTGCGGCGGCCGACAGGTGCAGCAGTGCCGCGTGGTGTGCGCGGGTGACCTCGCGCAGCGCTTCGTTGCGCTCCCGGTACATGCGGCCGAAGTCACGCACAAAACGCTCCATCTGCGCCGCTGCGGCCTCGTCAAAGCACCGCGTGTCTGGCGGCGCCTGGGGCGCAGGCTCCAGCACTGGGAGCGAAGTCACTGCGCTGCCTCCATGCGGTAGATGGTCTCCAGCACCTGCAGCGTGCTGAAGGGCTTCATCAGGTAGTCGTCGGCTCCTGCCGCGAAACCTGCCGCCCGGTCATCCGACTGCACCCGGGCCGTCAGCATGATCACCTTGGTGTGGCGCATGCCCGGGGCCGATTTGATGCGGCGGCACACATCCAGGCCGTTCAGGGTGCCCGGCATCATCACGTCGAGCAGCACGATGTCCGGCTGCAGCTCCTGGGCCAGCACCCAGCCCGCGTCGCCCGTGGCGGCTTCGTGGATCTCGAAGTCATCAAACTCCAGCGTCATCTTGAGCAGCTTGCGGATATCGATGTGGTCTTCGACGATGAGAATCTTTTTCATGGCGGGAACCCTTGTGGGGCAGAGGTCGGCTTGGAAATACAAAAAAGCACAGATCAGGGTGTTTTTTTGCCATTGATAGAATCATATCAATCATTTTTATCAAATACAAGACACGTGTTTGAAAAAATTAGGAGAAAATGCGCGATCTATGCAATCTGACCATTCCCTCGCGGAGCGCGCCATGGCCGACCACTACACAACGCTCGAAGTCGCCAAGATGCTGGGGATGGCCGTACGGTCCGTCCAGCTGATGGTGGACCGCAACGAGCTGGAGGCCTGGAAGACGCCGGGCGGACATCGCCGTATTTCCCGCGCATCGGTGGAACGCTGGATGACCGCCCACGGCGCCGGGGGCGCGGCCCCGGCACCCGCAGCCGGCACGCCGGTGACCAGCCGCCCCCCTCTGGCACCGCCCGTGGCCCCCGCCAAAGGGCGCGCGCCGCAGATCCTGCTGATTGAAGACTCGATCCATTTCCAGAATCTGGTCGGCCTCATCGTGCAGCAACACTTTCCGGGTGTGCAGTTGCAGGTGGCAAACGATGGCATCACCGGTCTGGCGCTGTATGGGCAGATACAACCCGAGGTGCTGATCGTGGACATCCTGCTGCCGGGCATTGACGGCGCCACCTTGATCACCACGCTGCGTTCGCACCCTCAGTTTGCGCGCAGCCACCTTATCGTGGTCACCTCGCTCGACGAGCAGCAACGCGAGCCCTACGCCTTCGCCCTGCAGGGCGTGAAGGTCATTCACAAACCCCGACTGGTGGCCGAGCTGCCGAGCGCACTGGCTGCGTGTATTCCACAGGCCCAGGTGCCCGCATGAGCACGCCCAAGGTCCTGCTGGTGGAAGACGACAGCTCCATCGCACGCTTTGTGCAGATGGCGCTGGAGGAGCTTCCCATTGAGCTGGTGACCTGTGCCAACGTGCCGGACGCCATGCAGACGCTGCATGCAGGCGGCGTAGAGCTGATCATCACGGACTTGATGCTGCCAGGCGAGTCCGGCATTGACCTGGTACAGCGGCTGCTGCAGGAACCGGTGCAGGGCCGCCGGATTCCAGTCGCGGTGTTCAGCGCAGGCCTGACCCCCCCCGTGCGCGAGCAACTGCAGGCCATGAAGGTGTGGCGCATGGTGTCCAAACCCGCGTCGGTGGCAGAGCTGGAGGCCTGCGTGACCGATGCGCTGGCGCTGGTGGCCGATCCCCCTGCCAACGCGCCAGCCGCAACCACCACGCCGGCCGATGAAGCGGCCGACGATGAGGCGCAGGCCATTGCCACCCACTTTGCGGGCGATGAGTTTCTGTTCAAGGCCTACCGCGCCAGCTGCCTGCAGCAGTTCCCGGCCGACGTACGGCAAGGCGACGCCGCCTGCACGGCGCAAGACTGGCCCGCGCTGCGGCGCCTGGCACACAGCCTCGCCACCGTGCTGCTCACCCTCGGCCACCCAGCCCAGAGCGTGCGCGCCCGACAGCTGGAAAACGCGGCCGCCCAGTCTGCCCCCGAGGCGTGCCTGGAACATTGGCGCCTGCTGCGGGCGTTTCTCCTGCAGCTCTGACCCGGCGCCAGTGGCGCTACGGGCCCACCGCGTGGCCTTGCAGCGGTCCGGCAGTGGGCGATCTTCCACCCAGCCACCCCCCACCTGAAAACACCCACCCCATCGGGGGACGGCACCACTTTTCTCCAAAATAACCATTCAGAGCAAAAAATAACCAATTGGTCTAATATGGAAACAATTGGTTTCAACCGCTCCCTGAGCGGTGTGAAACGCCCCTTTCACCCCTCACAGGCAGCTCTCCATGGACTCCACCGTTGTCTCCGAATACCGCCCTCACCTCGTCGCCGCCTCGTTCGCACTGGCGTTCATCGGTTCACTGATCGCGCTGATGGTCACGCGGCGCATCCGCTACCAGGATGGCTCGCTGAACCGCGCAGCCGCAGTCACGGCGGGTGTGGCCCTGGGTGGGATCGGCGTGTGGTCCATGCACTTTGTGGGCATGGTGGCGCTAAGGCTGGATGTAGCCAGCAGCTATGGCATTGTCGAAAGCGCGGTGTCCCTGGTGGCTGCCGTGGTCTGCACCTCGGCCGCACTCATCGTCGTGTCCAAGGCGCCTCGGGACCTGGGACGCATTCTGGGCGCAGGGTTGTTGTTGGGCCTGGGTGTGGCGGGCATGCACTACCTGGGCATGTACGGCATGAAGATTGGCGGCTACATCAACTGGGACCTGCGGACCGTGGCGCTTTCAGTGCTCATCGCGGTGGCAGCAGGCACAGCCGCCCTGTGGCTGGCCTTCAACACCCGCAGCATGGCCAGCCGCGCAGGGGCCGCCCTGCTTATGGCCGCTGCCGTGTGTGCCATGCACTACACCGGCATGGGTGCGGCCGAGTTCATCTGCACCACCCCCAACCGCTTTGCCACCGTGCAGGGCACCGGGCTGGTCAGTTCGCTGGGCCTGGGCCCAACTGTGGCCGCTTGCGCCTTTGCGATGGCTGTGCTGCTTTCTGTGGACCTGTACGTGCAGTGGATGCAGCGTTCCATCTGGCAGCAGCGGCGCCGCACCGCCTGAACCCACCAGATCAGCCAAAGCTCGCGCAAAAAACAAGGACCGAGGCAGGGTGGATTCGGCCCACTCTTCAATAAGATGGCGGCCATGATCACCCTGCACCACCTCGAAACCTCGCGCTCGCAGCGCATTCTCTGGCTGTTGGAAGAGCTGGGCGTGCCCTACGAGCTCAAGATCTACGCGCGCGACAAGGCCACGAAGCTGGCCCCACCGGCGCTCAAGGCCATTCACCCCCTGGGCAAGTCACCGGTCATCACGGATGGCGACGAAGTGATCGCCGAATCGGGTGCGATCATCGAGTACCTGGTGGAAACCTATGGCGAGCAAGCCCGGGGCGACCTGGCCCACCTGCAGCCCGCGCCACGCACCGCCGAACACCGCCAGTGCCGCTTCTGGATGCACTATGCCGAGGGCTCGCTGATGAACTGGCTGGTGATGAAGCTGGTGTTCAAGACCATCCCCACCCAGCCCATGCCGTTCTTTGTGAAGCCCATTGCGCGCGCCCTGTGCGGCACGGTGCAGCAAAAGCTCATCGACCCCAACGTGGACACGGCGCTGGCATTCATTGAAGAGCACCTGGGCACCCACCGCTGGTTTGCCGGGGAGCACCTGACCATGGCGGATTTTCAGATGAGCTTTGCGGTGGAGGCGCTGATGTCCCGCGCCAACGACGCAAGCCGCTGCCCGCACCTGCAGGCCTACCTGGAGCGCATGCATGCCCGCCCGGCCTACCAGCGCGGCATTGCCAAGGGCGGCCCGGTGGTGATCGAGGCCTGAACGTACGCGACCATCACCATGTCCCGCTACGCCATCCTGTTCGTGTGCATGGGCAACATCTGCCGCAGCCCCACAGCCCACGGTGTGTTTCGCCACAAGATCACCCACAGCGGCCTGGCGCACAGTGTGGTGGTGGACTCGGCGGGCACGCACAACTACCACCCCGGCGAGCCGCCCGACACCCGCACCCAGCGCCACGCGGCGCAGCGCGGCTATGACCTGTCGGACCTGCGGGCCCGGCAGATCACGGATGCGGACTTTGCGCGTTACGACCTGATCCTGGCCATGGACTGGGACAACCTCGCCCTGGCACAAGACCTGTGCCCACCCGCACACGCGCACAAGCTGCGGCGCATGACGGAGTTCTGCCTGCAGTTCGACAGCCCGGTGGTGCCCGACCCGTACTACGGCGGCAGCCAGGGGTTTGAGGAGGTGCTGGACCTGGTGGAAGACGCCTGCGAAGGGCTGCTCAGGCACGTGCAGCGGCAGCTGCAAGACCAGCTGCAGGCGCAGGTGCCACCGGTGCAGCACTGACCACCGGGACGGCCCGAGCTACCGCACGCCGCACACCAGGGCGCCCGGGTCGTTGTGAGCCAGCTCCCGGTCGTTCTTGGCCTGGGCCACTTCCATGTCACGCGGCAGGGTCACGCCGTTCTTCACGGCCAAAATTTCGGCCATCACACTCACCGCAATTTCGGGCGGTGTCTTGCTGCCGATGTAGATGCCAATGGGCCCGCGCAGGCGCTGCAGGCTGGCTTCGGTCTGGTCAAAGTGCTCGATCATGCGGGCCCGCCGCGCCTCGTTGTTGCGGCGCGAGCCAATGCCGCCCACGTAGAACGCCTCGGTGTTCAGCGCCTCCAGCAGCGCCAGGTCGTCCAGCTTGGGGTCGTGCGTGAGGGCCACCACGCAGGTGCGGCGGTCGGGCTTGAAGGCCAGCACCACATCGTCGGGCATGTCGCTCACCACCGTGGCGCCGGGCACGCTCCAGCTGCCCCGGTACTCCTCGCGCGGGTCGCACACCGTCACGGCAAAGCCGTTGAACAAGGCCATGGTGGCCAGGTATTCGGTGAGCTGCCCCGCACCGATGAGCAGCATGCGGTACTCGGGGCCGAAGGTGTTGGTGAGCTGCTGCGCATCCACCTTGAGATCCTCGGGGGCCTGGGTGGGCGCCAGGGTCACGGTGCCGTCAGACAAGCGCACGGTGCGCTGCACCAGGCGCCCGGCGGCCAACTGGGCAATGAGGTCCGCCAGCAGGGTGGGATCAGGGTCGTACTCCAGCAACAGTTCCAGCGTGCCGCCGCAGGGCAGGCCAAAACGGTGGGCCTCGTCGGCGCTGACGCCGTATTTGACGAACGATGGCGGGCCGCTGGGGATGCGGTGGTCGGTACCGTCTGCCGCCGCACCCGCCTGTGCATAGGCGCGGGTGTGGCGGTCGATCAAATCGTCTTCAATGCACCCGCCCGACACCGACCCCACCACCGCGCCGTCTTCGCACAGCGCCATGATCGAGCCCACCGGCCGGGGTGATGAGCCCCACGTGCGCACCACCGTGGCCAGCAGCGCGCGGCGCCCTGCGGCGCGCCAGCCCTGCAGCGTGCGCAGCACGACGACGTCCAAATTTTCCATGACTCACTTCCTTCCGCTGCCCCGAGCAATCAGCCCCGATTGAACCACCAGGCCAGCAATACGAGGGCCGCCACGCCAACACCCCACACCCACGCAGGGATACCGCCACCCTGGGTGGCGCTGCCCTCTTCCACGGTGCCAGGCTGGGTGATGGCATCGGCGCTGGCCGCTGCGTCTGCAGGGGGGGCTTCAGCGCGCGGAAAGCGGCGCTGCATCTCCTCGTCAAACCGCTTGAAGAAGTCTTCGGCCATGCTCTTGGCAGCGCCGTCGATGAGGCGCTGGCCCAGCTGCGCGATCTTGCCGCCCACCGAGGCGTGCACGGTGTAGTGCAGCTCGCAGCTGGCCTGCCCGGCAGCGTCGGCGGGCAGCGGCACCAGCTTGACCTGGGCGTTGCCCTTGCCAAAGCCTGCCACGCCGCCGGAGCCGTCAAAGGCGATGTTGTAGCTCTCGGGTGGCACGATGTCGGACAGCGTGATCTTGCCCGCAAATTTGGCCGACACAGGCCCGATCTTGAGCGCCATGGCCACCGAATACTGGTTCTCGCCCGTGGGCTCGACCTTGTCGCAACCGGGAATGCACAGCTTGAGCACCTCGGGGTCGTTGAGCGCCTCCCAGGCCTGTTGCTGGCTGACGGCAAGGGTTCGGCTGGCTTGCATTTCCATGGTGGGTCCTCTCGGTCTTTAATGTGTGTGGATGTTGTGGGAATTCAATCGGTCCGCTGCATGGCTGGACTCAGTGCGGCGTGGGGCACGACGCCGTCATTGCCGCAGCACGCTCGCCAGGCTGGCAGCCAGGTCCTTCAGATGGCTCAGGTTGTGCACGGCCACCATGCCGTGGGCCTGGCGGTGTAGGGCCGACGCACCGCGCGCCGTGGGGGCGTAGCCCTCGTAGCGCAGCAGGGGGTTGAGCCACAGCAGGCGACCGCAGTGGCGGCGCAACCAGGCCAGCTCGCGCTCCAGCACCTCGGGCGTTCCCGTGTCCAGCCCGTCGCTAATCAGCAGCACCAGCGTGCGCCGCCCCACCAGTCGCCGCGCGTGCTGCAGGCGCAACTGGCCCAGACTGTCGCCCATGCGGGTGCCGCCAGCAAAGTCGGTGATGGCATGGCTGGCAGTCTCCAGCATCGCATCGGTGTCGGCCAGGCGGAAGGCGGGCGTGAGGTCGGTCAAGCCGGTGCCAAACGCAAACACGTCCCGGCGCACGGCGGCGCCGGTGTGGCGCGGTGCGGTGGCCGCGTGCAAAAAGGCCAGCAGCAAACGCGCGTAGCGCTCCATAGAGCCCGACACATCCACCAGCACCAGCAGCGGCAGCGGTTGCTGGCGCCGCTGCAGCAAGGGGATGTGCAGCACCTCGCCCCCACTGCGCGCCGCATGGTGCATGGCGCCGGGCCAGTGCGGGCGGCTGCCGCGGGCGCCCGGCCGGGTGCGGCGGGCGGCGTAGTGCGGCAAGGGCAAGGGCACGTCGCGCGCCAGGCGCTCCACCAGGATGTATTCGCTGGCCGAGAGCTGGTTGAAGTCAGCCTGCCGCAGGCGCCGCAGGTCACTGGCCGTCATGGCGGCATCGAACTCGATCTTGTCTTCTTCGCGTGCAGGCGGCGCGTTGCGTGCAGCGCGTACCGGCGCCAGCGCCTCGCTCACACGCGGGCGGCGTTTGACGGGCTCGGCCTTGGACTCGGCGCTGGGCAGCATCTGTGCCAGCAGCTTCTGCGCGACGTTGGGGTTGCGAAAGTAGGCGTCAAACAGCTCGCGGAACACCATGCGGTCTTGCTCCCGGCTGACCAGCACGGCCTCCAGTGCAGCGCTGAAATCCTCGCGCTGCAGGCCCACAAGCATCACCGCCTGCTGGGCCAGCGCCATGCGGGCGGCATCCACGCGCACGCCCGCGCGGCGCAGCGTGCGGCCAAAGCCGCTCAGGTTGTCGGCCAGCTTGCCGGTGCGGGCATCACCGAGTTGAGAGAACATCGCGCCCTCGGCCATGGGACGGCTTTCATGCATCGGCATCGGCGGGTTGCAGCAACTGCACCGCCATGTCGCGGGTGAGCGCCGCGACATCCTCGCGCTGCTTGAACAGGATGCCTGCGGTGTCGGACACCACCTCGGGGTCCACCACGAGGGTGTCCAGCGCGACCAGCGCCTTGGCCCATTCCACGCTCTCGGCAATGCCCGGTGCGCGCTGGAAGGCGTTGGCAAATGGCTGGCTGCGCAGCCGGCCCACAAACTCTGCCACCTGCAGGGCCAGCGCCTCGCTCGCACCCGGCACCTGGGCGCGCACAATGGCCAGCTCACGCTCGCGCTCGGGGTAGTCCAGCCAGTGGTACAGGCAGCGGCGCTTGACGGCGTCGTGCAGATCGCGCGTGCGGTTGCTGGTGAGGATGGTGATCGGCGTGGCCGTTGCACGCACGGTGCCGATCTCGGGAATGCTCACCTGGTACTCGCCCAGGTACTCCAGCAAGAAGGCCTCGAACGGTTCGTCGGCGCGGTCCACCTCGTCGATCAGCAGCACGGCGCCCGGTGCTGGCGCCTGCAGCGCCTGCAACAAAGGGCGGCGGATGAGGTAACGGTCTTGGTACACCTCGCGCTCCACCTGCGCCATGTCGGCACCGCCCTGCCCTTCCGCAGCCCGCATGTGCAGCAACTGAGCGGCGTAGTTCCACTCGTACAGCGCCTCGCGCTGTTCCAGGCCGTCGTAGCACTGCAGGCGGATCAGGCTGCGCGACAGCACTTCTGAGAGGGCCTTGGCCAGCGCCGTCTTGCCCACGCCAGGCTCGCCCTCCAGCAGCAGAGGCCGCTGCAGCTGGAGCGCCAGAAACACCGCCGTGGCTAAACGACGGTCGGCAAAATAGCCCACGCTCTGCAGGGCCTGCACCAGGGCGTCGATGGAAGCCGGAACCGGCGCGGCGTTCAACGAGTTCATTGCTATCCAATTCATAGCTGCCAGCGCATATGGTTCTAGCGCCAGCGGCCCATTTCACTCAAAAACCCGCCACCGGGTGCCGTACCACGGTGGCGGGGTTGCCCTCACGTCATCCCAGCATCTGCTGCACAGCGCGCTGGGTTTGCACGCTGATGAGGTTGGCGCGGTAGGCAGCGCTGGCGTGGATGTCGGCGTTCAAATCGCTCGCATCGATCTTCACACTGGCCGCCGACTGCGGCGTGAAGCTCTGGTTGAGCGCCGCCTCCAACCCCGCATGGCGGAACACGCTGCTGGCCGCACCGGTGACGGCCACGCGCACACCGCTGTCGGTCTGCGCCACAAACACCCCCACCAGCGAAAAGCGCGATGCCGCCTGCTTGAACTTCATGTACGCGGCGCGCTTGGGGATGGGGAAGCGGATGGCGGTGATGATCTCGCCCTCCTCCAGCGCCGTGGTGTACATGCCCACGAAGAAGTCGTCGGCTTGGATCTCGCGGCGGTTGGTGATGACCGTGGCACCCAGGCCCAGTACCGCGCTGGGGTAGCAGGCAGCGGGGTCGTTGTTGGCCACGGAGCCGCCCAGCGTGCCACGTGCGCGCACCTGGCGGTCGCCGATGTGGGCAGCCAGGTCGGCCAGGGCCGGGATGGCCGACTTGACCTCGCTGCTGGCCGCCACGTCCATGTGGCGCGTCATCGC
The DNA here is from genome assembly GCF_057809085.1 of Acidovorax sp. FG48. Lineage (NCBI taxonomy): Bacteria > Pseudomonadati > Pseudomonadota > Betaproteobacteria > Burkholderiales > Comamonadaceae > Acidovorax > Acidovorax sp. FG48. The sequence goes on from NZ_JBMDJH010000011.1 coordinate 59,405, forward strand.
ACCGATGACCAGCGCGTTGCCTTCACGGCGGATACCCGCCAGCTCGGCAATGCCGTTCAGGTCCACGATTTTTTCGGGGTTGGCCAGGCGCAGCCGCATGGACGGGAGCAGGCTTTGCCCGCCCGCAAGCAGCTTGCCGCCCTGGGCGATGAGCTGCGCGGCAGCGGCGGTGGAGGAAGGAGCCTCAAAGGTGAATGCGTACATGGTTGATCTCCTTATGCCTTGGCGGACTGAATGGCTTCCCACACGCGATGCGGCGACGCGGGCATGTCGAAGTCCTTCACGCCCAGAGGCCGCAGCGCGTCCAGCACAGCATTGATCACCGCCGGGGGCGAGCCGATGGCCCCAGCCTCGCCGCAGCCCTTGGTGCCCAGCGGGTTGTGGGTGCAGGGCGTGCACACATGGCCCAGCTTGAACTCGGGGAAGTCGTCAGCGCGCGGCATGGCGTAGTCCATGAAGCTGCCTGTGAGCAGCTGGCCGGTTTCGCGGTCGTACACGCAGTTTTCCAGCAGCGCCTGACCAATGCCCTGCACCAAGCCACCGTGGACCTGGCCTTCCACGATCATGGGGTTGATGATGGTGCCGAAGTCGTCCACGGCGGTGAACTTTTCCACGCGCGTCACGCCGGTCTGCGGGTCGATTTCCACCTCGCAGATGTAGGTGCCTGCGGGGAATGTGAAGTTGGTGGGGTCGTAGAACGCGGTTTCGTTCAGGCCGGGTTCCAGCTTGTCCAGCGGGTAGTTGTGCGGCACATAGGCCGTGAGTGCCACCTGACCGAACGGGATCTTCTTGTCGGTGCCCCGCACGGTGAATTCGCCGCCGCTGAAGTCGATGTCGGCGTCGCTGGCCTCCATCAAATGCGCAGCAATCTTCTTGGCCTTGGCCTCGATCTTGTCCAGCGCCTTCATGATGGCCGCCCCGCCCACGCTGATGGAACGCGAACCATAGGTGCCCATGCCGAACGGCACACGGCCCGTGTCGCCGTGCACGATGTCCACGTTCTCCACCGGAATGCCCAGGCGCGCGGCCACCACCTGAGCAAAGGTGGTCTCATGCCCTTGGCCGTGGCTGTGCGAGCCGGTGAACACCGTCACGCTGCCGGTGGGGTGCACGCGGACCTCGCCGCATTCAAAAAGGCCTGCGCGTGCGCCCAAAGCACCTGCGATGTTGGACGGCGCAATGCCGCAGGCTTCGATGTAGCTGCTGTAGCCAATGCCGCGCTTGAGACCCTTGGCCTCGCTGGCGGCCTTGCGCGCGGCAAAGCCCGCCACGTCTGCCAGCTGCTGCGCCTGCGTCATGCACGCGTGGTAGTCCCCCACGTCGTACTGCAGTGCCACCGGCGTCTGGTAGGGCCAGCTGGTGATGAAGTTGCGCTTGCGGATCTCGTCCTGGCCCAGGCCCATCTCCCAGCCGCAACGCGTCACCAGACGCTCCAGCAGGTAGGTCGCCTCGGGCCGGCCCGCGCCCCGGTAGGCATCCACTGGGGCGGTGTTGGTGAACCACGAATCCACCTCCACATACACCTGCGGTGTGGTGTACTGGCCTGCGAGCAGCGTGGCGTACAGGATGGTGGGCACGGCGCTGGCAAAGGTGCTCAGATACGCGCCCAGGTTGGCATGGGTGTGTACCCGCATGGCCAGGAACTTGCCGTCCTTGTCCATCGCCATTTCGGCATGGCTCACGTGGTCGCGGCCATGCGCGTCGGAGAGGAACGCCTCGCTGCGGTCGGCCACCCACTTGATGTTGCGGTTGAGCTTCTTGGCGGCCCAGGTCAGGCACACGTCCTCGGCGTACAGATAGATCTTGGAGCCGAAGCCACCGCCCACGTCGGGCGCAATCACGCGCACCTTGTGCTCGGGCAGGCCCATCACAAACGCCGTCATCAGCAGGCGCTCGACGTGCGGGTTCTGGTTGCTGACATACAGCGTGTATTCGTCGCTCGCGCGGTTGTAGCTGCCGATGGCCGCACGCGGTTCCATGGCGTTGGGGATCAGGCGGTTGTTGATCAGGTCGAGCTTGGTGACGTGCGCCGCGTTGGCAAATGCGGCATCCACGGCGCCCTTGTCGCCGATGGCCCACTTGAAGCAGTGGTTGTCGGGCGCAATGTCGTGCAGCGCAGCACCTGCCACGGCACCCGATGCGGCGTCGGCCACATTCACCACGGCGGGCAGCACGTCGTAGTCCACCTCCACCAGCTCCGCCGCATCGCGCGCCTGCTGCTGGGTCAGCGCCACCACCATGGCCACGTGGTCGCCTACGTAGCGCACCTTGCCCTGGGCCAGGATGGGGTGCGGCGGCTCCTTCATGGGTTCGCCGTTGGTGCTGGTGATGAGCCAGCCGCAGGGCAGGCCGTTGATGTTGTCGGCGGCCACATCGGCGCCGGTGAACACGCCCAGCACGCCGGGCGCGGCCTTGGCGGCGTCGATGTTGATGCTGTTGATCTTGGCGTGGGCGTGCGGCGAGCGCACGAATACCGCATGGCTCTGCGCAGCCAGCACCACGTCGTCGGTGTACTGGCCTGCACCGGTCAGGAAGCGGTAGTCTTCCTTGCGCTTGAGCGATTCGCCGATGTGCGGCAGCTTGGAAAAGTCGGATGCACCCATGGTCTTGTCTCCTTGGATTGTTCTGGCGTGGGAACGGCGGGCGCGCTCAGGCGCCGGCCATGGCCTTCTGGCCGACCTGCACTGCGCGCACGATATTCTGGTAGCCGGTGCAGCGGCAGATGTTGCCTTCGAGCAGCTCGCGGATCTCGCCTTCGTTGGCGTTGGGGTGGTTCTTGCACAGGTCCACCGCACTCATCACCATGCCGGGCGTGCAGAAGCCGCACTGCAGGCCATGGCACTCCTTGAACGCCGCCTGCATGGGGTGCATGGTGCCGTCTGCAGTCGCCATGCCTTCGATGGTCGTCACCTCGGCACCCTGCGCCTGCACCGCCAGCATGGCGCAGGATTTGACGGCCCGGCCGTTCACATGCACCGTACACGCCCCGCACTGGCTGGTGTCGCAACCCACATGGGTGCCGGTGAGCATCAGGTGCTCTCGCAGCGCATGGACAAGCAGGGTATTGGGAGGGACGTCAACACTGGCGGCGCGCCCGTTGACCGTGAACTGGACTTGCATCTGGCTGTCTCCTGGAGTGGTTCTGGCTGGATAGGAGCGCGCTCACGACCTCGCGGAGGGGATCAGGATCACGCTCATCGCTCGCGCATCTTCTGCCGCGCCCCAACGACCATCCCTAGGGACAACCCTAGATTTCCAGGGCCCCTGGCTGGATATTCTCAAAATGAAACATGCTGCAGTGCACACCGGCGCATCATGCGGTCCTTCAGGAGCCCATTCACATGCTGATCTCCGCGCCCCACCCCGCTGCTGACCGCCACGCGCTGATTGCGCAGGCGCGCCAGAGCTTGCTGTCCGACGGTGCAGCGCCCGTGCGCGCCGAGGTGGAGCCGTGGATTGCGCGGTCCTGGCAACGCTGCCTGGCGAGGGGCCTGGAGCCCACGCGGCGCGTGGCGTTTGACGCCGTCAGCGCCACGGCGCTGCGCCACAGCCAGGAGCAGAACCACCACCTGCTGCGCGCGGCCCGGCCGGTGCTGGAGCAGCTGACCCGGGCCATTGCGGGCATGCGCTACTTCGCCATGCTGACCGATGCACGCGGCATCGTGGTCGATGTGCAGGGCCATTGCGACCGGAGCGACCCGCGCGCCAGCGCCATCGGCCGTGTGGGCATTGACCTGTCCGAAGCCGCCGTGGGCACCACCGCCATCGGCGCCGCGCTGGAAGAGCTGCAGCCTGTGTGGCTGCACCGGGGCGAGCATTTTTTTGACGACAACGCCAGCTACAGCTGCGCCGGGGCCCCGCTGTTCGACCCCCAGGGCCGCTGCATGGGCATGCTGGACCTGACGGGTGTGGATGTGCCCGAGCGGCCCGAGCTGCGCCACTTGGTGGCCCGGTCGGCCCGCGCCATGGAAGACGCATTGCTGCTGCAGCTGCCCCACGCCCTGCTGCTGCGCCTGAACTGGCCGGGCTGCCCGCTGGGCGGCGAAGGCGACGGCTTGCTGACACTGGACGCCGACGGCTGCGTGGTGGGCGCCAACAGCATGGCCCGCCAGCTGGTGCCCCAACCCCTGCGCGCGCCCGGCCTGCCCGGCACCCGCACCCACTGCAGCGACCTGCTGGCCATGCCCTGGACCATGCTGTTCGACGCGGCCCGCCAGCAGCGCAGAGAGCCGCTGGATTTGCCGCTGTGGTCGGGCCTGCGGCTGCACGCCCTGGCGCAGCTGCCTGCGCACGCCCGCACCGTGGGCGACACCCACACAGCAGCGGTGCCAGGCATTGCATCGGCGCCCGCCCCGCTGCGCGAGGCCGAGGTCGCAATGATCCGCCGCGCCGTGCAGGAGGCGCGCGGCAACGTGGCCGAGGCGGCGCGTGCGCTGGGCATCAGCCGCGCCACGGTGTACCGCAAGCTAGGCGCCCCCAAAGGCGGGTGACGGGCCTGCGCTGCGGCCCACACCGCCCTGCAAGCGTCCGGCGACGTCATTTCAAGCTTTTTGGGCCGAAAGCGCTAGTGCAACATGCCCGAGAAGCTATCAAATAGATAGCAATTCAATCACCCCATCAACCGAGGCGCCTCGGCTAGCTCAGGCACGCGGCCGGCGCAGGCCCACCACGGGCTGCGCGCTGCGCCGCTGCTGGCGCTCCAGCGCTCCGTCAGCGGCGGCTTTCAGCAGCCGCTGGAAGGACGGGCACTGGGCATGGCTCTCGGCAGGGCAGGCGGCCGCATGCCGCAGGCCGTTGCTCATGGCCTTGAGGCGCTTGACCATGGCGTCGAGCTCGTCGGCCTTGCTTGACAGCAGCTGCCGGTCAATGTTGGGCTCGCCACTGGGCAAGAACATGGACCGGATGTCGTCCAGCGAGAACCCGGCCGACTGCCCCAGCGCAATCAGCGCCAGCTGGTCCATCACGCCGGGCGCAAACCGGCGGCGCTCACCCGGTTGCCCTACCGACTGGATCAGCCCCTTCTCCTCGTAATACCGCAGCGTGGACGCCCGCAGACCGGAGCGTTTGGCGACTTCGGCAATGTCCATGAAAAAACCTCTTGACCTCAAGTTGACTTGAACTTCTATATTCCGTTCAAAACCTTCTTCCGTCAACTTTTCGAGGTGTTTTCATGACTCTCTCACTGCAAGACATTCCCCTCGCCATGCTCCTGGGCATCGGCGCCACCGCCGTCATGGATGTGTGGCTGTTGCTGCTAAAAAGGCTGGGCGTGCCCACGCTCAACTTCGCTTTCATCGGCCGCTGGGTGGGCCACCTGTTGCGCGGGCAGGTGGCCCACGCGGCCATCGCCAAGGCGGCTCCGGTGCGCGGCGAGCTGGCCTGGGGCTGGCTCACGCATTACGCCGTGGGCGTGGCCTTTGCCGGGGTACTGCTGTCTTTGCAGGGCGCCGCCTGGGTCCACAGCCCCACCCTGCTGCCCGCGCTGGCCGTGGGCATAGGCACCGTGGCGGCGCCCCTCTTGGTCATGCAGCCCGCCATGGACTCGGGCTTTGCGGCATCGCGCACGCCCACCCCGCTCAAGAACTGCCTGCGCAGCCTCGCCAACCACACCGTGTTTGGCCTGGGCCTGTATCTCTCCGCGCTGGTCATCGCATTGATTTCACGCTGACCTGTACCGCGCCTTCTCCCCCCCCCCCGAAATCACACTCAAGGAAACCACACCATGCAACACATTGCCATCGTTTATCACAGCGCCCACGGCCACACCGCGCACATTGCCCACCACGTGCTGGACGGCGCCCGCGCCGTGCCGGGCGTCCTCGCTGAACTGGTCCGGGCCGAAGACCTTGCGCAGGCGCCCGACCGCCTGCTGCGCTACGACGGCATCATCCTGGGCTCGCCCACCTACCTGGGCGGGGTCTCGGGGCCGTTCAAGACCTTCATGGATTCCACAGGTCGCCTTTGGAAGACGCATCAGCTCAAGAACAAGCTGGCGGCGGGCTTTACCGTGTCGTCACTGCCAGCGGGCGACAAACAGTCCACGCTGATGTCGATGTGGGTGTTTGCCATGCAGCACGGCATGGTGTGGGTGGGCAACCCCATCCTGCCCGAGCAGCACACCGGGGTGCCGTACGACGAAGCGGCCAACCGCCTCGGCTCCTGGTCGGGCCTGATGGCGCAGGCGGGCCATGGGGCGGCCGCCGATGCGTTTGTGCCCGGCGACACCAAAACCGCCCGCATGTTCGGCCAGCACTTTGCCGAGACGCTGCAGCGCCTGGGCGGTGTTGGCGGTGCAGCCGCACGCCAGACTGGCGAAGAGGTGGCGGCATGATTCCCGCCCGCTATGGCCCGGTGCTGTTCAGCCTGATCTTGTCGGGCGTGATGTCGCTGCTGGTGTCGGGCATCTCCACCTTTCGCGCACTGCAGCCGCAGCAGGACTTTGTGAGCCTCTGGGCGGGCGCGTGGCTGACTGGGTGGCTGTTTGCCTTTCCGGCGGTGATGCTGGCAGCGCCAATGGCGCGCAAGGCGGTGGCGCTGCTCACCACCGCAAAGGGCTGAGCACCTGCGAGCGGCTGACAAAACTCAGCGAAGCGGCCCTGGCTAGCCGTTTCGCCGCAGGCAATACAAGCAGTACGACAAGGCGAAACAACGACGCCAGGGGAGTTTTGTCAGTCGCTCACGCCCGCTCGTACCAGCCCTTGCTTCGGTTGACGAGGTGCACCACCAGCAGCATCACCGGCACCTCGATCAACACGCCCACCACGGTGGCCAGCGCGGCACCCGAGTGAAAGCCGAACAGGCTGATGGCGGCGGCCACCGCTAGCTCGAAAAAGTTGGAAGCACCGATCAGTGCCGATGGACAGGCCACGCTGTGCTTCTCCCCCACCGCGCGGTTGAGCCAGTAGGCCAGCCCCGCGTTGAAGAACACCTGGATCAGGATGGGCACGGCCAGCAGCGCAATCACCAGCGGCTGCTGCAGGATGGCCTGGCCCTGGAACGCAAACAGCAGCACCAGCGTGGCCAGCAATGCGGCGATGGACCAGGGCCCCATGCGCGCCATGACGGCATCGAACACCGCCTGCCCCTGGGCCAGCAACGACCGGCGCAGCCACTGGGCCAGCACCACCGGGATCACGATGTAGAGCACCACCGAAGTCAGCAAGGTGTCCCACGGCACGGTGATGGCCGAGATGCCCAGCAAGAACGCCACCAGCGGCGCAAACGCGACCACCATGATGCTGTCGTTCAGTGCCACCTGCGACAGCGTGAACAGCGGGTCGCCGCCGGTGAGGCGGCTCCACACGAACACCATGGCCGTGCAGGGCGCGGCCGCCAGCAGGATGAGGCCTGCGATGTAGCTGTCCAGCTGATCGGCAGGCAGGTAAGGCGCAAACCAGTGGCGGATGAACAGCCAGCCCAGCAGCGCCATCGAAAACGGCTTGACCAGCCAGTTCACCACCAGCGTCACGCCAATGCCCCGGGCATGCTTGCGCACTTCGCCCAAGGCACCGAAGTCCACCTTCACCAGCATGGGGATCACCATCACCCAGATCAGCAGGCCCACGGGCAGGTTGACCTTGGCGATCTCCATGCGGCCGACGGCCTGGAACATCGACGGCAAGAACTGCCCGAGCGCAATGCCCACCACGATGCACAGCAACACCCACACCGTGAGGTAGCGCTCAAACACGCTCATGGGGGCCGGCACGCGCGCGTCGGCCGGTTCGCACCGCGCCGTCATGGCGTGGCAGCGGCACGCGACAGTTCGCGTGCGGTGTGCTGCAGCAGGGTCTTTTCGAGCTTGTCGGCGGGCAGGTTGATGAGCAGCTCCAGCCGCTGGTGGATAGCGTGCAAGGTCTTGCGGAAAGCCTCGCGCTTTTCATCGTCCGAGCCCTCCCCTGCGGACGGGTCGGCGTAACCCCAGTGGGCCGTGGCCGGGTGGCCGGGCCAGATGGGGCAGACCTCGCCCGCCGCGTTGTCGCAGACGGTGATGATGAGATCCATCACCGGCGCGCCCGGGGCGGCAAACTCGTCCCAGCTTTTGCTGCGCAGGCCTGCGGTCGAGATACCTGCGGCTCGCAGCACCTCCAGGCCCAGAGGGTTCGGCTGCTGGTTGTCGCGCGGGCTGCTGCCCGCCGAATACGCGTGGAACCGGCCCGGCGCCATGTCGTTGAGCAACGCCTCGGCCAGGATGCTGCGGGCCGAGTTGTGGGTGCAGAGAAAGAGAACGTTCAAGGCGGTCATGCGGCGCGCTCAGCAGCAGCTGGTTTTGGTGGTTGTGGCCGTGGCAGGGGCGCAGCACGCCGCCCGAGGCGCCGCTGGCGCAGGGGCTGCCGCCGAAGGCGTGCAGCAGGCACCCGCTGCGGAAGACAGCGCGGCTTCGTTGAAGACCGGGATGTCCCCCAGGGTGTGAAAGTGCTCCCACGCAATGCCCTGCGGGTCGGTCACCCAGTGCTTTTCGCTGCGGGCATAGCAGCAGGTGGTGCTGCCCTCGTCGAGCAAGGCCATGTCGGCGGCCTCGGCACGGGCCTTGAGTTCGGCCAGCTCCGCAGCGTCGTCGGTCTGCAGGCCAAAGTGGTCCAGGCCTGGCGTGGTGCCCCGCGTGGAGATGGCGAAGTTGACGCGCGGGTCCTCCAGCATCCACTTGGCGTAGTCAGCCTCCACCCGCGTGGGCGCCGCAGCAAACAGCTTGGAATAGAAAGCGATGCTCTGGGCCAGGTCATCGACATGCACATGGGCGTGGAAGCGTTTCATGGGGTTCTCCTCGGGGGGGTGGACAGAGACGGTCAGCAACGGTTAGCAATGGCAGGACGCGGCCGCGTCGGCAGGCGCGCAGCCCTGGCCTTCGCAGCAGTTTTCGGTGAGGTAGGCCAGCAGTGCGTTCATGGTGTCGAACGCGGCGCGGTAGATCAGGTTGCGGCCCTGTCGCTCCTGGCTGATGAGCCCGGCATGCGACAGCTCCTTGAGGTGAAAAGACAGGGTGTTGGGCGCCACCTCCAGCTGGGCGGCCAGATCGCTGGGCGTCAACCCTGCAGGGCCCGCCACCACTAGCGCACGGAAGACCCGCAGGCGGACCTCCTGGGCCAGGGCTGCGAGGGCACGGACAACATCGATTTCTTGCATGGATCAATAATACAACGATTATTGAATTATTGGAAAATGGCATCCAAAAATTGCGGGAAACCCACGCCCTTCCTCCTTCCTAGATGGCCGCCTGGCGCCCCAGTGCACGCACCCGCCACAGGCTGTTACGCGTGGGCCCCGTCCCACGGTCGTATGATGACCCGCATACAAAAATGGGCGGGAGCACGTGGACGATATGGTTTCAATCTGGCAGGGCGCCATGCAGGTGTTTGTGGTGGGGTTTCCGCCACTGCTGCAGAGCCTGCTGTTCTGGGTGTTTGCAGCACTGGTCGTGCACGTGTGCCAGCAGTTGGTGGAGCACACCGCGTATTCGGTGGACCCGTCCAGCCGCCGCATCAGCGCATCCCACGCATCGCTGTGCATTGGCTCCATTGTGTGGGCGCTGGATGTGGTCGGCCTGTTCCTGTACAACGAGCTGTCGCACCACGTGCTGGAGCTGGTCCCCGCGCTCAGCGGCCTGGTCATCATGGTGGTGAGTGCGCGGCTCACCATCCCCACCCTCAGCACCGGCGCCAGCAAACGCCGCATTGCACTGGCCAGCCTGTGGCTGGCGGTGGGCACGCTGGCCGGGCACTTCACCATCACCAGCAGCCATGTGCAGAGTTTCGGGCAGATCAACCTGCTGGCCACTGTGCTGTCGCTGGGCATTGCCACCGGCATTTCGTGCTACTGCGCCATCCGCCATCGCGCCGCCAAGCTCAGTGTGCTCACCCCCCGCTACCGCGCCCAGAACTGGTTAGACAAGCTGCTGTGCGGCGGCGCGATCCTGGTGCTGCACTGGCTGTTGGTCAACACCTTTCCCATGCACCAGGGCAACCACGATGCGGCGTCAGATGGCGCCGCCTTGCTCGTTGTGATGCTGGTGTTTGCGCTGGCGGTGGCCATGGAACATCTGAGCAACCTGCGCTCGGACGCGGGGCGCCAGCAGCTGCTGCGGCGCGGGTTGTCGATGATGCGCACCTCGGCGCTGGCCCACAACGCCCACAGCGACATTCAGCAGTCGCTGATTGCCGACCACCTGGACCGGCTGCTGCACCCCGACAACCTGGCCCTGCATTTCCAGCCCATCATCCACACCCAGCGCAGCGGGGTGCAGCTGGAGGCACTGCTGCGGCTGACCGACACCACCCTGGGCCGCATCAACCCCGAAACCTTCTTGCTGGTGTGCGAGCTGCAGGGCAAGACGGCGGAGGTGGACCGCATGATTGTGTGCAATGCGCTCGACCATCTGTGCAACTGGCGGGCGCAGGGGCTGGATGCAGTGGCCATCAGCGTCAATGTGGCACCGGTCACACTGATGCACGAGAGCTTTGCGCCCTGGCTGGGCCTGCAGCTGGCGCAGCGCGGCCTGCCCCCGCGCACCCTGAAGCTCGAAATGACCGAGCATGCCGTCATTGCGCTGGGCCCCCAGATGGTGGCGGCCATCAGCGCGCTGAGCGCCCTGGGCGTGGCCGTGCTGATGGACGACTTTGGCGCCGGTTATTCGTCGCTGGGCTTGCTGGCGGAGCTCCCCATTGCGGGCATCAAGTGCGACCGCCTGTTCGTGCGCCAATTGCCGCAAGACCGCCGACGCCAGAAGCTGCTGCGGCACATCTGCGCGCTGGCGCGGGACCTGGGCCTGTCGGTGGTGGTCGAGGGGGTAGAGACGCCGGAGGAGCTGCGGGCCCTGGCCGCCGCCGGGCTGCACCACATCCAGGGCTACCTGTTCAGCCGCCCCATTGCAGCGCCTGACGTACCCACCTGGCACCGCACGCAACTGCAGTCGCAGCGTGCCGCCCTCCAGGCCTTGCTGCACACGCCGGGCAGTGGCAGGGGCAGCGATGCCTCCTTTGTGCCCACGCAGCCCAGCATGCATTGGGCCTCGGGCGCATGACCCCCATGGCTGCGATGAAAACCCTGATCCTGGGCGGCTACGGCAACTTTGGGGCGCGCATCTGCCGCGCGCTGGTGAGCGATGAGGCCACCCGCCAACACATGGCCCTGCTGGTGGCGGGCCGGGACGCATTGCAAGCGAAGGCCCTGGCGGACGCGCTGGGCCACGGCGCCCAGGGCGTGGCGCTGGACCACCAGGCGCCCGGCCTGGTCGCCACCTTGCGCGAATGGGGTGTGGGTCTGGTCATCCATACGGCGGGCCCTTTTCAGGCACAGGCCTACAACGTGGCCCAGGCGGCGGCCGAGGCGGGCGCGCACTACATCGACCTGGCCGACGGCCGCCGGTTTGTGTGCGACTTTCCCGCCGCCATGCAGGCTGCATTCGCTGCCGCCGGGCGCACGGCCGTTGCTGGCGCCAGCACGGTGCCAGCGCTGTCCTCGGCTGTTATCGACCACCTGTGCGCGGGCTGGCAGCGCATTGACAGCATCGACATCTGCATTGCCCCTGCGCAACGGGCGCCCCGGGGCCAGGCCACGCTGGCGGCGGTGCTGAGCTACTGCGGCCTGCCTATTGATGTGTGGGATGGTGGCCGGTGGCAGCCGCACAGCGGCTGGGCGCGGCCCAGCCCCGTCCAGTTCCAGCGGCTGCGCCCTCGCCTGGGGGCGGTCTGCGACATCCCGGACCTGGAGATCTTTCCCGCCCACTACCGGGCGCGCGACCGCGTCACCTTCCGCGCGGCCCTGGAGGTTGGCCTGGCGCAGAGAGCCTTTGCCACCCTGGCAACGCTGCGCCGCTGGGGCGTACTGCCCCACCCCGAGAAGCTGGCCTGGCTGATGCACCACGCGGGCGGCGCGCTGGACTTTCTGGGCACGCCGCTGGGCGGCATGGTGGTGCGTGTGGCGGGTGCCGACGCACAAGGCCAGCCCCGGCGCCGCGCATGGCACATTGCGGCCGATAACGACCACGGCCCCGAAATCCCCTGCATGGCCGCCATCCTGCTGGCCCGCCAGCTGGCAGCCGGGCAGCCGCTACCCACCGGGGCACACACCAGCACCAGCCTTCTGCCCCTGGAGGCCTTTGCCCCTGAGTTTGCGAAGTGGGGCATGGTGACCGATGTGGTGGAGGAATGAGCCGATGGCCCACCGGAAATTGACCTTCCCCATGCCAGCGCGGGCCGACGTTGTGTTCGATGCCTTTCACTACCACGAGTGGCGGTGCCAATGGGATTCGCTGGTGCGCCGCACCAGCGTGGAAAGCGGTGCGCCCTGCCCCAGTGTGGGCGCCACCACCGAGAACCTGGGCGCCGGTGCATTGCGGGCGCTGTCCATGCGCACGCAGTTCGTCAGCTATGACCGCCCTGTGGTTGCGGCTGCGGCCATGGTGGGCCAGTCGTTTCCCTTCACCCAGTGGGCCGCCTCCATGCGCCACCAGGCGCAGGGCCCCCACCAGTCCCTGCTGATCTACACCTACACCTTTCAAGTCGGCCCGGCAGCCTTGCGGACGGTGATGGAGCCTGTGGTGGACTGGGTCTTTGTCCACAAGACGCGCCAGCGGTTCCAGCGCCTGGCGCAGTTCCTGGCGGTCCGTGCTGCCGACATTGCAGACTGGCAACAGACGCAGGGTGTCGCGAAAGCCGCAGCACAGAAGGTCACCCCATGAACCGCGCGTCGGCTCAGCTGCTGCGCGCCAGCCTCGTGGTCGTCTGGCTGGCCACCGCCGTGGTCAGCGTGTGGGAGCTGCACGGCCAAAGCCGCGAGTTGCTGGCAGGGCTGCCCACAGCCTGGGCCGGGGGCCACGCCCCATGGCTGCCCACCGCCATCATCCTGGCCGGGGCGGCGGCCGATGCGGTGCTGGGGCTGTGGCTGGCGCTCCGCCCGGGCCGCAAAGCGTATGGCGCTGCTTTGCTGATGATGCTGATCATGACACTGCTGGCCACGGCCATACACCCCGCCTGGTGGCTGCACCCCTTCGGGCCGCTGACCAAAAACCTGCCCATTGCCGCCATCCTGTGGGTGCTGCTGCAAGACGAGGCCACTTCTCCGCAAAAGCCATGAGCCTGTATCTCACCCTCAAATGGCTACACATCATCTCCAGCGTGCTGCTGGTGGGCACCGGGCTGGGCTCGGCGTTCTACATGTTCTTTACCAACCGCAGCGGCAATGTGCAGGCGCAGGCGGTGGTCACACGCCTGGTGGTGCGGGCGGACTGGTGGTTCACCACGCCCACGGTGTTCATCCAGCCCGCCACGGGGCTGGCCATGGCTGCCATGGCGGGCCTGCCCTGGAGCACGCCGTGGCTCGCCATCTCCATCGCGCTGTACCTGGTGGCCGGTGCCTGCTGGCTGCCCGTGGTGTGGCTGCAGCTGCGCATGCGCGACATGGCGATAGAGGCGGCAGAGGCGGCGCAGTCCGCACAGGGTGACGGCGTGCTGCCCCCGCTGTACTGGCGCTACGCCCGCTGGTGGGAGGCCCTGGGCTACCCGGCCTTTGTGGCCATGGTCGTGGTGTTCTACCTGATGGTGAACAAACCCGCCCTGACCTTCTGAACCTATGATCGCCCCATGCTGATCGAGACCCTGGACACCGCCCGCGACCTGGGGCGCCTGAAGGAAATCCTGGGCGTGATGGTGCGCCACGGGTTTGGCGACACCGTGCGCCGCCTGGGCCTGACCGACCGCCTGGAGCGCGCGGGCCAGGCGCTGAACTGGACCCACGCTGCCGACCTGGCCCGCGTGGAGCCGCCGGTGCAGGTGCGGCTGGCGCTCGAAGAGCTGGGCCCCGCGTTCGTCAAGTTTGGCCAGATCCTCGCGGGACGGGCCGACCTGTTTGGCCCGGAATGGATTGCCGAGTTCGAGAAGCTGCACAGCAATGTGCCCGCTTTGCCCATCGACGCCTTGCGCCCGCAACTGCGCGAAGACCTGGGTGCCGAGCCCGAAGCCGTGTTTGCCTGGTTCGACACCACGCCGCTGGCCGCCGCATCGATTGCGCAAGTGCACCGCGCCCGTCTGCAGGATGGCAGCGAGGTCATTGTCAAGATCCGCCGTCCCGGCATTGCGGACACCATCCAGGCCGACCTGCGCCTGCTGCAGCGCCTGGCCGCGCTGGCCGAGGCCGAGCTGCCCGCACTCAAGCCCTACCGGCCCCAGCAGCTGGTGCGCGAGTTCGCCCGCTCGCTCCGCCGCGAGCTGGACCTGGCGGGCGAATGCCGCCAGGCCGAGCGGATTGCCACCAACATGGCCGTGCTGCCCCACATCGTGATCCCGCGCGTGCACTGGGCCTACACCCGCGAACGCATCAATGTGCAGGACTTCATCGACGGCACGCCCGGCGGCGCCCTGGCCGCACTGACGCCCGAGGCCGGCTTTGACCGCACGGTGCTGGCGCAGCGCGGCGCGCAGGCGGTGCTGCAGATGATCGTAAAGGACGGCGTCTTCCACGCCGACCCGCACCCGGGCAATGTGTTTTACCTGTCCGGCAACCGCATTGCCTTCATTGACTTTGGCATGGTGGGCCGCCTGTCGCAGCGCCGGCGCGACGAGTTGCTGCAGCTGCTGCTGGGCCTAGTGGAGCACCAGCCCCAGGCCGTGGCCGATGTGCTGCTGGACTGGACGGGCGACGCGCAGGGCCTGAACCTGGGCCAGCTCGAAACCGAGATCGAGGCCTTTGTGGACCAGTACCACGGCGTTCCCCTGGCGCAGCTGAGCCTGGGGCAGATGCTGGCCGATGTGACGGCCATCCTGCGTGAACACCACCTGGGGCTGCCGTCCGACCTCGCACTGCTGATCAAGGCTTTCATCTCGCTTGAAGGCATGGGTCGCAACCTCGACCCGGACTTTCACATGGCGACCGAAGCCCTGCCCTTGCTCAAGCAGGTGGTGCGCGCGCGCTACGAGCCCAAGGTGCTGGCCGGGCGCGCCTGGAGCACCTTGCGGCGCGCGTTGGCCACTGTGGAGCAGTTGCCGGACGACATCGGGCGGCTGCTGCGCAACGCGCGGCGCGGGCACCTGCAGGTGGGCATCGAGCTGGCGCACCTCAAGCGTGTGGGCGACCAGATCGACCGGTCAGCCAACCGTTTGGCAATGGCGCTGGTGATTGCGGCGCTGATCATCGGCTCGTCCATCGTGATGACCGTGAAAGGCGGGCCCACGCTGTTCGGTCTGCCCGCGTTTGGCTTCCTGGGGTTCTGCGGCGCGGTGGTGTGTGGCCTGTGGCTCGTGCGCGCCATCTGGCGCAGCAGCCATCACCGTGATGACGACTGAGCGCGGCAGACAGCAGTTCTAAACGACACACGCCGCGCCACCCCACCAGGCAGACAGACGCGGCGTGTGCACACACTCACAGCCAGTCGGCAGCCCGCGTTCAGGGTTGCCCAAACCCCAGGCGTTGCAACACCGCCTGGGCAGGCGGTTGGCGCAGCGCACTGGCAAACGCCTGCGCGGCAGCCGGCGCATCGGCACGGACGGTCAGCCCATAGGCAGCGCCCACCTGCAATGCGGCAGGCAGTTGCACCACACGCAGGCGCGTCACCTCGGCCTGAGCGGCCACGGCGTTGGTGCAGTAGGTCAGAAACACATCAGCCTGGCGCTGGTCCATCACCCAGGCATAGGTGCCCCGGCCCGCAGGTGGCTTGGGCGAATCCGCACCGCCCGTGAGCTTCAAGGCCTTGGCTTCCAGCTGCGCGTAGGCACCGGGTTGAACCTGGTCGGCCTGGCGGAACAGCGCCCAGGCGTAGTCGCCCGACGGGTCGGCCTTGGGCGTGGAGGTGCCCACGCGCACGTCACTGCGCAGCAAGGTGGCCAGCAAAGTATCGGGGGTGGCACTGATCTGCTCGCTGGTCAGCACACACAGCGCATTGCGCGTGAACACCACGGGCGCCTGCCAGCCACCCCGGGCCGCCAGGCGCTGCGGGTGGTCGGTGTCGGCCGAGGCAAAGACCTGTGCGGGCTCACCCTTTTCGATGCGCTCGCGCAGCAGGCCCGAGGCGCCGAAGGTCAGCGCCACCTTCTGGCCCGTGCGGGCCTCGTGGTCGCGCGCGATCTCGGTGAACGCCTCGCGCAAGCTGCCAGCGGCATACACCTGCACGGGGGCCACATCAGCCATGGGCACCTTGGCAGGGCCCGCCGAACAACCGGCCAGGGCCCAGGTCAGACCAGCGGCTGCAGCGGCGAGTGCCGCCTGTGAACGCGATGCCATGCAGACCGCTCACTGCGTGGCGTTGGGGAAGAACAGTTGTTCGCCGCCGATCTTGTAGCCCGCAATGGCTCGCTGGCCGGCGGGCGACACCACCCAGTCCACAAACTTCTGCGCGTCCTGCGACTTCACATGCGGGTGCTTGGCGGGGTTCACGACCATCACTCCGTACTGGTTGAAGAGCTTGGTGTCGCCCTCGACCAGAATGGCCAAGTCCGCACGGTTCTTGAAATTGAGCCAGGTGCCCCGGTCGGCCAGCACGTAGGCGCCGCTCGATGCTGCGATGTTCAGCGCGGGCCCCATGCCGCAGCCACACTCCTTGTAGCCGCTGCCTTTTGATGTATTTGCGGCCTCGGCACCGGCCAGCTTCCAGTAGCGCAGCTCGGCCGCGTGGGTGCCGCTCTTGTCGCCGCGCGAGATGAAGTTGCCGTTGGTGGCGGCCAGCTTCTGCAGGGCCTGCACGATGTCCTTGCCTTTGGTGCCGGCCGGGTCGTTCTTGGGGCCGATGAGGATGAAGTCGTTGTACATCACGGGGTAGCGCTTCACGCCCCAGCCATCGGCCACAAACTTTTCTTCGGCCACCTGGTCGTGCACAAACAGCACGTCGGCGTCGCCCCGGCGTGCCATGTCGAGCGCCTGGCCGGTGCCCAGCGCCACCACCTTGATGTCGAGGCCACTGGCCTTCTTGAACTCGGGCAGCAGGTAGCCAAACAGGCCCGACTGCTCGGTGGAGGTGGTGGACGCCATGGTGATGCTCTGCGCGAATGCAGAACCAGACGCTACCAAAACGATAGCTGCCACCGCTTTGGACACTAGCGCTACCGCGCGAAAAGGTTTGAAATTTTTCATCGCCGGGCCGCCCCAAGATGAAAAGGCCCCCTTGGGGGGCAGCGACCACACGAAGTGGGAAGCGTGGGGGTCAATTCGCGTCATACCAGCTCTCCTTTGACAAACAAACGGGCGGCCTCCGGCAAGGGGCCATTGAAAAAATCGTGCACCGGCAAGTCCGCCACCAGGCGGCCGTGCTCCATGTAGATCACGCGGCTGGCCAGGCGCTTGACCTGGCCCAGGTTGTGGCTGCTGAACACCATGGTCACGGGGTGCGCTGGGCCCGCAGCGCCATGGCTGGCCGCAAAGTCGGCCATCAGGGCCTCGACCTCGCGCTTGGCGTGGGGGTCGAGGCTGGCGGTGGGCTCGTCCAGCAGCAGCACGTCGGGCCGCAGGGCCCACGCGCGGGCCAGCGCCACCCGCTGCTGCTGGCCGCCCGACAGGGTGCGCGCGTTCTGCGCAGCAATGCCCTGCAGGCCCACCCGCTGCAAGGCCGTCAGGGCCAGCGGGCCCGCATCGCGCCAACGGGTGCCGCGCAGCCACAGGGCCAGGGCCACATTGTTCTGGGCGCTGGTGCGCAGCATGTGCGGGCGCTGGAACAGCATGGCCTGGCGCAGCGATGCATCGCACTGCAGCCCCCCCCCATGCGTGTCGGCCAGGCCATGCAGCACACGCAGCAGGGTGCTCTTGCCACTGCCGTTGGCGCCCACCAGCGCCACGCGCTCGCCGGGCGCGATGCGCAGCGTGACATGGTCGAGCGCCTGCACACGGCCGTAGCGCACGGTCACCTGGCGCAGATCCACCCAGGGGTTTGGCACCGGTCCGCTCATGCGGCCACCCCCACCGGCGTGCTGGAAGCCGCGCCATCCACCCGCTCGCGCCAGCGCCGCAGCAACGCAATCAGCACATTCAGCGCCAGCACCACGGCCAGCAGGATCATGCCCAGCGCCAGCGCCAGCGGCAGGTCGCCCTTGCTGGTCTCCAGCGCGATGGCGGTGGTCATCACCCGCGTGAAGCCGTCGATGTTGCCGCCCACGATCATCACCGCGCCCACCTCGGAGATGGCACGGCCAAACGATGCCAGCAGTACGGTGAGCAGCGCATAGCGCTCGTCCCACGCCAGCAGCAGGCTGCGCAGCAGCGGGCCGGCGCCCATGGAGCGCAGCTGCTCGCCATGCGCGCGCTCGGCATCTTCCACCGTCTGGCGAGTGAGCGCGGTGACCACCGGCAGCACCAAGATAGCCTGCGCCAGCACCATGGCCTTGAAGCTGAACAGCCAGCCCAGCGAGCCCAGTGGCCCGCTGCGCGACAGCACCAGGTACACCACCAGTCCCACCACCACCGACGGCACAGCCAGCAAGGTGTTGAGCAAGGCCAGCACGGCGCCACGGCCTGCGAAGCGGGCGACGCCCAGCCACGCGCCCAGCACCAGGCCCACCCCACAGGCCATCACACAGGCGGTGGCGCTGACGGACAAGGAGCGGCCCACGATGGTCCAGAGGACGGGGTCGGACGAGAGGGTAAGTTCAAGCGCTGTGGTCGCGCTTTCGGTGAGGGTGGACATGGGCCAGAGGATCGGTTTGGGCTATCGTAGGCACCCATCCAATATCCAGCGATATGAACTCCCGTGCATAGGGTCCAACTTCATTACACACTCAGCCGGGACGCGGGCACTGCGCTCATCCGCAACCCGCTGCCCGAGCTGCTGCAGGCCGTGGCCGAGCGCGGCTCCATCTCAGGCGCCGCGCGCGCGCTGGACCTGTCCTACCGCCATGTCTGGGGTGCCCTCAAGCGCTGGGAAGACCAGCTGGGCGGCGAATTGATCATCTGGGGCAAGGGCCAGTCGGCACAGCTCAGCGAGTTCGGCAGCAAGCTGCTGTGGGCCGAACGCCAGGCCCAGGCGCGCTTGGCGCCGCAGATAGCCGCGCTGCACGCTGACCTGGAGCGCGCATTCGCCGTGGCCTTCGACCCCAATGCCCACGTGCTCACCCTTTATGCCAGTCACGACGACGCACTGGCAGCGCTGCGCGCCCATGCCGCCACGCAGACCGATGTGGGCGCCCTGCACCTCGACATCCGGTTCACTGGCAGCGTGGACGCCATCCGTGCACTGAACGAGGGCCGCTGCACCCTGGCGGGTTTTCACACCGTGGCCGACGCGGCCGCACAGTCGCTCACCGCACGCACCTACCAGCCACTGCTGCAGCCCGGTCTGCACAAGATCATTGGCTTTGCGCAGCGCACCCAGGGGCTTATGGTGGCGCCCGGCAACCCGCTGGGCCTGCACAGCCTGGTCGATGTGGCCCGTACCGGCGCCCGGTTCATCAACCGCCCGCTGGGCTCTGGCACGCGAGTGCTGCTGGACGACCTGCTGGCCCAAGCCGGCATGGACCCAGAAAGCATCGTGGGCTACGCCCTCAACGAACCCTCCCACACCGCCATAGCCCAGGCCGTGGCCGCAGGGGCGGCCGATGTGGGCATGGGCATCGAGCTGGCTGCCCGCGCGCGGGGACTGGACTTTGTCCCCCTGGTGCACGAGCGCTACCACCTGGCGTGCCTGAAAGACAGCCTGGACCAGCCTGCCACGCTGGCACTGCGCAACCTGCTGCAAACCCCCGAGTGGCTGGCGCACATGGCCACGCTGCCGGGCTACAGCGCCTGGCACTGCGGCGAGGTGCTGGCCATGAGCACCGTGCTGCCATGGTGGCAATTCGCGCGGAAAAAGCGCGCTTCAGCGCCTAGGAAGAAACCCTAATTGCTGCAATTTTGATAGCTAAAGAATAAGCAGCCGCTGCGGGATAACACCGTCACGCTGCTGTCAGACTCCGCCTACAGTGCTCCGTAGAATCGCGCCGTCGTCAAAGCATGCCCAGCCCCAGTGCCTACCCGCGCGGGGGCTGGGTATCTCGCACACACAGCCTTTTTATTGGAGACACCATGCAGGCTCTATTGAAGTTATCAAGAGGGATCGACTGGCTTAACACCCAGGTCGGCAAGTACGTGGTCTGGCTGATCCTGGCCTCCACGGTCATCAGCGGCGTGAACGCCGTGGTGCGCAAGGCGTTCAACATCAGTTCCAACGCCTTCCTGGAAGTGCAGTGGTACCTGTTTGCTGCGTCGTTCCTGCTGGCAGCTGGCTACACGCTGCTGCAGGGCGAGCACGTGAAGGTGGACGTGATCTCGAGCCGATTTTCCAAGCGCACGCAGATCTGGATCGACGTGTTCGGCTACATCGTCTTCCTCACGCCCATGTGCCTGGCCGTGCTCTGGTACGGGGTTCCGTTCTTCACGCGTGCCCTGGCATCGGGCGAAATGTCCAACAACGCAGGCGGCCTGATCCGCTGGCCTGTGTACCTGATGATGCCCCTGGGCTTCACGCTGCTGTGGCTGCAAGGCATCTCTGAACTCATCAAGCGCCTGGGCTTCCTGCAAGGCCTGATCGAAGATCCGACGGTCAAGAAGGTCGAAAAGACGGCCGAGGAAGAACTGGCTGAATCCATCCGCAACCTGGCCGAAGCGGCCAAGGGCAATGGCAAGAACAAGGCCGAGGCCCACTGAGCGGAGCACACACCATGGAATTTATTGCCCACAACCTCGCCCCGATCATGTTCGCGGGGCTCATCTGCTTCTTGCTGGTCGGCTTCCCCGTCGCATTCAGCCTGGGCGCCTGCGGACTGTTCTTCGCCTTCATCGGCATCGAACTCAACGTGCTGCCCGAAGCCCTGCTGCAAGCCGTGCCGCTGCGCATCTTCGGCATCATGCAGAACGACACCCTGCTGGCCATTCCATTCTTCACGCTCATGGGGCTCATATTGGAGCGAAGCGGGATGGCGGAAGACCTGCTGGACACCATTGGCCAGCTGTTTGGCCCCATCCGCGGTGGCCTGGCTCTGGCCGTGATCTTCGTGGGCGCGCTGCTGGCAGCCACCACGGGCGTGGTGGCTGCATCGGTGATCTCGATGGGCCTGATCTCGCTGCCCATCATGCTGCGCTATGGCTATGACCGCCGGCTGGCTGCGGGCGTGATTGCGGCCTCCGGCACACTCGCGCAGATCATTCCGCCGTCGCTGGTGCTGATCATCATTGCCGACCAGATGGGCCGCAGCGTGGGCGACATGTACAAGGGCGCCTTCCTGCCCGGCCTGATGCTCACCGGTTTCTACGCAGGCTACGTCATTCTGCTGGCGATCTTCAAGCCCCAATGGGTGCCTGCCATCCCGCCCGAAGCCCGTACGCTGCGTGACGAAAACGGCAAGAGTGGCGTGACCTCCCTGCTGGTGCTGACCGGCATCTGCGTGGCCGCCTCGATGTATGTGGCCAAGAACATGGCCGCCCTGCACACCTGGTGGTCGGGCGAGACGGTGGAACGCGTGGCGCTGGACGAGACCATCGTCGTGGCCATGTGCTTTGGCGTGGCCCTGGCCTTCGTGGTCGCCAGCGTCAACAAGATCACCCGCCTGGGCCTGCTGTCCAAGGCGGCAGAACGCGTGACGTTCGTGCTGATCCCCCCGCTGCTGCTGATCTTCCTGGTGCTGGGCACCATCTTCCTGGGCGTTGCAACCCCCACCGAAGGCGGCGCCATGGGCGCACTGGGCGCGGGCATCATGGCCATCATCCGTGGTCGCCTGAGCTTCTCGCTGCTCAAGCAGGCAGTCACCACCACCACCAAGCTGTCGTGTTTTGTGGTGTTCATTCTGGTGGGCGCGACCATGTTCGGCCTGACCTTCCAGGGCGTGGACGGCCCACTGTGGGTGGAACACCTGCTGACCGGCCTGCCCGGTGGCCAGTTGGGCTTCCTGATCGTCGTGAACATCATGGTGTTCTTCCTGGCGTTCTTCCTGGACTTCTTTGAGCTGTCCTTCATCGTGGTGCCCCTGCTGGCCCCGGTGGCCAACAAGCTGGGCATCGACTTGATCTGGTTCGGCGTGCTGCTGGCCGTGAACATGCAGACCTCGTTCATGCACCCACCGTTCGGCTTCGCGCTGTTCTACCTGCGCAGCGTGGCCCCGGCGAAGGAGTACCTCGACAAGGTCACCAAGAAGATGATTGCGCCGGTGACGACACCGCAGATCTACTGGGGTGCGATTCCGTTCCTGGTCATCCAGCTGATGATGGTGGGCCTGATCATCGCCTTCCCTGGCATCGTCTCCAGCGGCCTGGACAAGGCCGAGGTCTACGACTTGGACAAGGTCCGCATGGAAATGGAAGCCACCATGCCCGACGCGGCCGGAGCCCCCGAGGCCACCGACCCCACCGCAGGCATGGAAGGCGCCAGCTCGGCCCCTGGCGACGCTGCGGCCCCAGCTGCAGACGACCCGCTCAAGGCCCTGCAAGACTCGATGGCCAACGAGAAGAAGTGATCGGATGAACCCTCAGGGCTGTTGACCAGCCCTGGAGATAAAAGAAGCCCCGGCAGATAGCGTCTGCCGGGGCTTTTTTCATGGGCGTGTCTCGCGCAGCGCGTGGCCGAAGGCAACGCTGCCAACAGGTGGCCCATCGTCCTACTCACAACCCAAGGAGCCAATTCACGCTGATCCGACCGGTCTCACAGCACACAGGCCGCTACGCCTTGAGGTGTTGCCCTCAGCGGACCACTGAACCCGCTGGCAAGCGTCTACCGAGCGATCGCGCAAACGTGCCGATCACAGCAACAGAGGCGACACCTTGAGCCCCAGCCGACCGAATATCGCGTGAGACCCAGCAGCGTCTCCTGCCCCGCAGCACCTCGGGATCGAGCATCCAACCCCATACACCAGACGCAAAAAAACCCGCCAGGTGAACCAGGCGGGTTTTCTGATCGACATGCCCTGCGGCTTGCGCCGCAGCGGGGCCATCAGATCTTCTGTGCGGACATGAAGGTGTCGTAGCGGGCTTCGGCAAAGCGGAACCAGAGGATCTGGTCGCGCTGGAAGGCACGCATGTCGGCGTAGATCTTCTTCCACTCGGGGCTCTTGGCGTCGTTCTCGGCGAACACTTCCATCGAAGCCTTGAACGAAGCGTCCATCACGGCTTGCGAGAAAGGCAGCACCTTGGTCTTGGCAGCCACGAGCTGCTTCAGGGCGGTGGGGTTCAGCGCGTCGTACTTGGCCAGCATGTCCACGTGGGCCACGTTGGTAGCGGCTTCGATGATGGCCTTGTTCTCAGCCGACAGGCCGTCAAACGCCTTCTGGTTGACGAAGAAGTCCACTTCAGGACCACCTTCCCACCAGCCGGGATAGTAGTAGAACGGAGCGACCTTGTTGAAGCCCAGCTTCTGGTCGTCGTAAGGACCCACCCACTCGGCAGCGTCCAGCGTGCCCTTTTCGAGGGCTTGGTAGATTTCGCCGCCAGGGATGCTCTGGGGCACTGCACCCAGCTTCTGCATCACTTCACCGATCAGGCCGCCGCCCAGGCGCATCTTCATGCCCTTGAAGTCGGCAGGCGACTTGATTTCCTTGCGGAACCAGCCACCCATCTGCGTGCCGGTGTTGCCACCTGCAAAGCTGATCATGTTGAAGCCGCCGTAGAACTCGTTCATGAGCTTGCGGCCATTGCCGTGCAGCATCCAGGCGTTCATCTGGCGGGCATTGAAGCCGAAAGGCACTGCCGAGCCCAGCGCGAAAGCGGGGTTCTTGCCGTAGAAGTAGTAAGGCACGGTGTGTGCCATTTCCACGGTGCCTTGCTGCACGCCGTCCACCACGCCGAAGGGAGGCATCAGCTCGCCACCAGCGTGCACGGAGATTTCAAACTTGCCGCCCGACATGGCCTTGACGGCCTTGGAGAACACATCAGCGCCGCCATAGATGGTGTCCAGCGACTTGGGGAAGCTGGAGGCCAGACGCCAGCGAATGGCAGCCTGGGCGTGGACGGCGGGCGCAGCGCCTGCAGCCAGCACACCGGCGATGCCAGCGTGCTTGATGATTGAACGACGATCCATGAGGTTCTCTCCGATATATTGATTGCAAAACTTGGTGCGCACGCGTTGTGCACGGCTCACCAAGGACATGTTTCAGCCGGGACCATTGTAGGAACATGACCCCCAGGACTTTTGCGGGTTTTCCCGCGAAATTCCGGCCTCAACACACACCTTCAGGGTTCTGCAAGCATCTGCGCGACAGCAGTGCGAAAACCCTCACGGCACCCACGGCCAGCGCGGGGCGATGACCGCAGCCGACCTCCGTTTCAGCCCGCGTTGCCAGGCAAAAACCGGGCGCTAATCGATGCGCGAATACCTGCCGCATCCAGCCCCTGCAACGCCAGCAATTTGGCCGGGTCGCCATGCTCGATGAAGACATCGGGCAGCCCCAGTTGCAGCACGGGGCGCACGATGCCCATGGCGTTGAGCGCCTCGGTCACCGCACTGCCCGCACCACCCATGATGGCGCCCTCTTCAACCGTCACAAGCGCATCGTGGCGCTCCGCCACCTCGCGCAGCAAGGCTTCGTCGATGGGCTTGGCCCAGCGCATGTTGACCACGGTGGCATCGATCGCCTCGCCCACTTCGAGCGCGGGATACAGCAAGGTGCCAAATGCCAGGATGGCAATGCGGGGCGCCTTGCTGTCGGCCTCGCCCTTGCGCTTGCGGCGGATCTCGCCCTTGCCGAACGGCAGGCCGTCGAGCGCTGCGAGCGGCGCCACACCTGCGCCGCTGCCGCGCGGGTAGCGCACGGCCACGGGGTGGTCCTGCTCAAACGCACTACTCAGCAACTGTCGGCACTCGCGCTCGTCGGCGGGACAGGCCATGCTCATGTTCGGAATGCAGCGCACGAACGGGATGTCGTAAGCGCCTGCATGCGTGGCACCGTCAGCGCCCACCAGGCCCGCACGGTCCAGCGCAAACACCACGGGCAGGTTCTGCAGGGCCACGTCGTGAATCAACTGGTCGTAGCCGCGCTGCAAGAAGGTGGAGTAGATGGCCACGATCGGCTTCACGCCTTCGCAGGCCATGCCTGCGGCAAATGTGACGGCATGCTGCTCGGCAATGCCCACGTCGTAGTAGCGATCGGGAAAGCGCTTTTCAAACTCGACCATGCCCGAGCCCTCGCGCATGGCCGGGGTGATGCCCACCAGGCGCGGGTCTTGCGCTGCCATGTCGCACAACCACTGGCCAAACACCTGGGTAAACGTCTGCTTGGGCGGCGTGGCGGGCTTGGTCAGGCCCACGCTGGGGTCGAACTTGCCGGGGCCGTGGTAGGCCACGGGGTCGGCCTCGGCCAGCTTGTAGCCCTGGCCCTTCTTGGTGACCACGTGCAGGAACTGCGGGCCCTTCAGGCTCTTGATGTTCTCCAGCGTAGGGATCAGCGAATCGAGGTCGTGCCCGTCGATGGGGCCGATGTAGTTAAAGCCGAATTTTTCGAACAGCGTGGCGGGGACCACCATGCCCTTGGCCTGCTGCTCGAAGCGCTTGGCAAATTCGAGCAGGGGCGGCACCGGGCGCAGCACGGTTTTGCCCACATTCTTGGCGGCGGCATAGAACTGCCCGCTCATCAGCTGCGCAAGGTAGCGGTTGAGCGCGCCCACAGGGGGGCTGATGCTCATGTCGTTGTCGTTCAGCACCACCAGCAGGTTGCAGTCGGCCACGCCCGCGTTGTTGAGCGCCTCAAACGCCATGCCGGCGCTCATCGCGCCATCACCAATGATGGCCACCGCATGGCGGTTGTCGCCCTTGCGCTTGGCGGCCAGTGCCATGCCCAAGGCTGCCGAGATGCTGGTGCTGGAATGCGCCGTGCCAAAGGTGTCGTAGGCGCTCTCGGCGCGCTGCGGAAAGCCCGATATACCGCCCAGCTGGCGCAGCGTGTGCATGCGGTCGCGGCGGCCGGTCAGGATTTTGTGCGGATAGGTTTGGTGGCCCACGTCCCACACCAGGCGGTCTTCCGGGGTGTTGAAGACATGGTGCAAGGCCACGGTCAGCTCCACCGTGCCCAAGTTGGAGCTGAGGTGGCCACCGGTCTGCGATACGCTCTGCAGCACGAACTCGCGCAACTCGGTCGCCAGCACCTTGAGGTCTGCGCGCGAGAGCCGACGCAGGTCTGCCGGGTCATTGATGGTCTGCAGCAAGGGAAAGGGTGTCGTGGACATTGACTATTCTTTTGATAGCTACCAGCGCAAGAGATTCAAGCACTAGCAGGCATTTGGACATTCATGGAGTCGCCAAGGACCAGGGCCGGGTTCAGTGCGAGCGGCGCACGACCATGTCCGCAAGGGCTGCCAGGGCACGGGTGTCGGGCAGGCCACTGCGCCCCAGCGCTGCATGGGCCTCGGCCAGCAGCTCCTGCGCGTAAGCCTGCGCACGTTCCAGACCGAGCAACGAGACGTAGGTGGGTTTGTCTGCGGCCGCGTCCTTGCCAGCCGTTTTCCCCAGCGTAGCCGAGTCCGCCACCACGTCCAAGATGTCGTCCACCACCTGAAACGCCAGCCCCATGGCGGCGCCATAGTCGGACAGCGCCTGGTAGGCAGCGGGCGCCGCATGGCCACACAGGGCCCCCATGAGCACGCTGCCCTGGAGCAAGGCGCCCGTCTTGAGGCGGTGCATCTGGCGCAGCTGCGCCTCGGTCAGCGCCACGCCCACGCTGGCCAGGTCAATTGCCTGGCCACCCGCCATGCCGGCCGAACCTGCAGCCCGCGCGAGCAGCCTGCACAGGGCCGTCTGCGTGGCGGCGGGGATCAACGTGTTGTCGGGGGTCAGCAGTTCAAACGCGAAGGCCTGCAGTGCGTCGCCCGCCAGCAGGGCCTGGGCTTCGCCAAACTGCACATGCACGGTGGGCTTGCCACGGCGCAGCACATCGTTGTCCATGCAGGGCATGTCGTCGTGGACCAGCGAATAGGCGTGGATCAGCTCCACCGCGCACGCTGCACGCAGTGCGGCTTCGTCCAGGGCTGCATGAACCGCCGCGCCCTCAGGTGCGGCGGAATCCGAAGAACCGCTGCGTGCCGCCTCGTACGCGGCCAAAACCAGCAGGGGCCGCAGGCGCTTGCCGCCATCCAGCACGGCGTAACGCATGGCGTCGCCCAGCCCTGCCGGGGCGCCGTCGCCCACCCACAAGGTCAGCGCCTGCTCCACACGGGCGAGGTGATTCTGGCTCCAGAGATTCGTGTCCAGGGGCGGGTTCAACGCCGTCGAGGAGGTCATCGGCAATGCGCTCATTCCTGGTTCCATGGTTGCAGCTGGCCGTCGTCCAGCACCTTGATCTGGTCCTGCACGGCGTCGAGCCGGTGGCGGCAAAACGCCAGCAGGGTGGCGCCGCGCTGGTAGCCCGCCAGCATCTGGTCCAGCGGCAGCTGGCCCGATTCGATACGGGCCACGAGTTGCTCCAGCTCCTCCAGGGCCGCCTCGTAGCTGGCAGGTTCGGCAGGAGAAGCAGGGGTTGCGGGGGCCTTGGGCATGGAGGGTGCGGCAGTGCGCGGGTGAAAAACCGGTGATTTTAGGCGCAGCGCTGTGACGCCCGTGTCGGACAGCGGCCGATCCGTGGGAGGCCTCTATTTTTGATGGAACCGGTGTTTCCTATTCACGTAGCGGGGGTGCGGGAATAACCCCACCGCCTATAATCCCATTCCCGTCGAGCCGGCTACCCACCCTAGCCGGTTTTCTTTTTCCAGATGCGCCTTCGCCGGCGCACCTCCCGCACTCTCTCTGTGGGGAGTCTTTAGGTCAGGTCACCCATGTCTGATTTAAGTCTTCAACTGCAGCAGGCCGCAAGCCAACTACCAGTTTCGAGCTACTTTGACAATGCGCTGTTCCAGCGCGAGCTGGAGACCATCTTCCAGCGCGGGCCCCGCTACGTGGGGCATCAATTGGCTGTGCCCCACGCGGGCGATTACTACGCACTGCCCCAGGAGGGCGAGGGCCGCGCCCTGGTGCGCAACGCCCAGGGCGGCATCGAGCTGATCTCCAACGTGTGCCGCCATCGGCAAGCGGTCATGCTCAAGGGCAAGGGATCGCTGAACACCCAGCAAAAGGGCAGCGCGGGCGGCAACATCGTGTGCCCTTTGCACCGCTGGACGTACAACCCCAAGGGCGAGTTGCTGGGCGCGCCACACTTCGCGCACGACCCGTGCCTGAACCTCAACAACTACCAGCTGCGCGAGTGGAACGGTCTTCTGTTTGAAGACAACGGCTATGACGTAGCTGCCGATCTGGCCGAGATGGGACCCCGCGCCGACCTGGACTTTGATGGCTACGTGCTCGACCACGTGGAGCTGCACGAGTGCAACTACAACTGGAAGACCTTCATCGAGGTCTATCTGGAGGACTACCACGTCGGCCCGTTTCACCCGGGCTTGGGGCAATTCGTTACCTGTGACGACTTGCGCTGGGAGTTTGGCAAGAACTATTCGGTGCAGACCGTGGGCGTGGCCAACCGCCTGGGCAAGGCAGGCAGCCCGGTGTACGAGCGCTGGCACAAGGCGCTGCTGGACTACCGCGAAGGCAAGCCGCCGAAGTACGGCGCCATCTGGCTCACGCTGTACCCGCACATCATGATCGAGTGGTACCCGCATGTGCTCACCGTATCCACGCTGCACCCCATCAGCCCGACCAAGACGCTGAACATGGTGGAGTTCTACTACCCCGAGGAAATCGCCGCGTTCGAGCGTGAATTCGTCGAGGCACAGAAGGCCGCCTACATGGAGACCTGCATCGAGGACGACGAAATCGGCGAGCGCATGGATGCCGGCCGCAAGGCCCTGCTCGCGCGCGGCGACAACGAAGTGGGCCCTTACCAGAGCCCCATGGAAGATGGCATGCAGCACTTCCACGAGTGGTACCGCGAGGCCATGGGGAGCGGCACCATCGACCCGGCTGCGGCAAAACGCTGAATACAGAGGCAAAACCCCGCCAATCTGCAGGCCCGCCTGGGCTTGCTCTCATTACAATAGCTGCCAGTGCTTAAAAAATAAGCGCTGGCAGCTATTTTCATTTGTGCGCTTCACGGCGCCCCTCAAGAGATCACAACCCGATGCAAGCCCTTTGGATGGTGTTGGCCGCGTTCCTTTTTGCCAGCATGGGTGTGTGCGTCAAGATCGCCTCGGACTTCTTCAACTCGGCGGAGCTGGTGTGTTACCGGGGGCTGATCGGCATGTTCATCCTCTGGCTGCTGTCACGCTCACAAAACGTGACGCTCGCCACGCGGTACCCCGGCATGCACGCCTGGCGCAGCCTGGTGGGGGTGGCGTCGCTGGGTGCGTGGTTCTACGCCATTGCGCACCTGCCGCTGGCCACCGCCATGACGCTCAACTACATGAGCAGCGTGTGGATCGCGGCCTTCCTGGTCGGCGGCACGTTGCTGGCCTGGCGGCCCTCTGCCGCCACGCCCCGGCCCGCCCTGCAAGGCCCGCTGGTGCTGACGGTGCTCACCGGCTTCGTGGGCGTGGTGCTGATGCTGCGCCCCAGCCTGGACCAGAACCAAGCTTTTGCCGGGATGATCGGCCTGATGTCTGGCCTGTCGGCCGCCTTTGCCTACATGCAGGTAGTGGCGCTGTCGCGCCTGGGCGAGCCCGAATCGCGCACCGTCTTCTACTTTGCGGTGGGCTCTGCAGTCGCGGGCGGCGTGGCCATGTTGTTCACCGGCATGTCGGACTGGCCGGGCTGGCAAGCGCTGTGGCTGCTGCCCATCGGCGTGCTGGCGGCGGGCGGGCAGCTGTGCATGACGCGCGCCTATGCCAGCGCCAAGACCCAGCGCGGCACGCTGGTGGTGGCCAACCTGCAGTATTCAGGCATCGTGTTTGCGGGCATCTACAGCGTGGCGCTGTTTGGCGACAAGATTCCGCCCATCGGCTGGATCGGCATGGTCCTCATCGTGGGCAGCGGCATTGTGGCCACCATCTTGCGGGCCCGGGCTGCACCCGGCGCACCGGCCGAAGAACACTGACCGATACAAAAAACCCATGCGCGCTGGCGAGGACAAAGCCTATCGGGATGGCCACAATGGAGGCCTCCCCGTCCTACCGGTTGCTTTGCACCTGATCTGCCGATGACCACCTACACCACGCTCATCTCCGCCCCCGATTTGCAAGCCCTCATCGCCAGCGGTGCGCCGTTGATGGTGTTTGACTGCAGCTTCGAACTCATGCAACCGACCGCCGGCGCGCAGCAATATGCACAGGCCCATATCCCCGGCGCCGTGTATGCCAACCTGGACAACGACCTGAGCGCCAAACACGGCGCGCCCGGCGCCACCGGCACTGTGACGGCGCAGGAGGCCGACCAGCCCGCATCGGGCGGCCGCCACCCGCTGCCCAGCCGCGAACGTTTTGCCATGTGGCTGTCCAGCGTGGGTTTTGCCAACAACATGCAGGCCGTGGTCTACGACCGGCAGGGCGCCAACTACTGCGGTCGCCTGTGGTGGATGCTCAAGTGGGCGGGCCATGACGCCGTGGCCGTGCTCGACGGCGGGCTACAGGCCTGGCAGGCCGCAGGGGGCGCAGTCAACAGCGGCGAAGAGCCCTCGCACTTCCAGTCCCACTTTGCACTGAACGAGCCCTTGCGCCAACTGGCCACGGCCAGCGATGTCCTGGCCCGTCTGCAACGCCCCAATGACCAGACCGTGATCGACGCCCGCGCCGGTGCCCGCTACCGGGGCGAGGTGGAGCCGCTGGACCCGGTGGCCGGCCACATTCCGGGCGCACTCAACCGACCGTTTGCCGAAAACATCGGAGCCGATGGCCGCTTCAAACCCGCAGCCACACTGCGCGCAGAGTTCGACGCCTTGTTGGCAGGCCGCAATCCTGCAACCGTGGTGCACCAGTGCGGCAGCGGCGTGAGCGCGGTGCCCAATCTACTGGCCATGGAGATTGCCGGCCTGGGGCACACCGCACTGTTCGCGGGCAGCTGGAGCGAATGGTGTTCAGACCCAACTCGCCCAGTCGAAAAAGGCTGAACAGCGCTGACTGCGGCGCCTAACGAACGCCGCAGGTTGCAAAAGCGCAAAAAAGATGGTTTTGCAGGCGCTATCAAAACCATGAGCAGAATTCGGGGCTCGGTGCCTGCCAGTGCAGCAGATGCACCCCTCTTGAAAGCCAGCAGACGCCTGATCTGCTTGTAGGGCAAATTCCTACACAGCTCACCGCGAAACCAGACACGCAGCACAGCCAAACCCCGACTTAATTTCTGATTGGGGCGGTTTCACAATCCATTTCAACGGATCACGCAAAACCTGCAGTCAGCAGGCAACGCAAGACCCAGTAATGGAAAAAAGGAAGCCGCCATGACCAACGAACAAATCCTCGCTGAAATCCGCGAAGCCAACCTCACCTACCTGATGCTGGCCCAAACCCTGATCCGTCAGGACAAGGCCGAAGCAGTTTTCCGTCTGGGCATGAACGAAGAGTCTGCCGATATTCTCGCTTCGCTGTCGGCTGCGCAAGTGATGAAACTGGCCTCCCGCAACACGCTACTTTGCAGCTTCCGTGTGGACGACAACCTGGTGTGGAGCTTGCTGACCAACCACTCGGCCAAGAAGGTGGGCAACGACGCCACCAACACCCTGCACGCCAACATCCTGATGGCCAGCCGCGTGTCGGAAGTGCTCTGAAGCAGTTGCCCGCAGCGTAGTTGCCCCGTTCTCACCGAAAGCCCGCCATGTCCTCCACCGCCACCGCCGCCAAAGCCCCTGCCAAAAGCGTTCTGAACGAATCCAAGCAGATCGAACGCGCCGCCATGCTGATCCAGATGGGCGCCCGCATGCAGGTGCTGGAGTCCGAGACCACGCTGTCGTATGAACGCCTGATCCGCCTGTACAAGGAGATCGCCGGCAAGTCGCCCTCCAAAGGCCAGCTGCCCTTCTCCACCGACTGGTTCCTGACCTGGCAAGAGAACATCCACAGCTCGCTGTTCCTGAACATCTACGAATACCTGTCCAAGGGCGTGGACCTGGACTCGGTGGAACTGCTGACCAAGGCCTACCGCCTGTACAACGAACAAGTCGCCACGGCCGAGATCGAGCCCCTGCTGTCCTTCACCCGCGCCTGGCGCCTGGTGAAATTTGTGGACGCCGGCATGTTGACCCGCACCAAGTGCAGCCAGTGCAGCGGCCAGTTCGTGACCGAGCTGTACGAGAACCGCCACTTCACCTGCGGCCTGTGCAACCCACCTGCCCGTGCTGGCAAGAGCAAGACCGCCGGCGCGTTGATGCTGCATTGACACCTGGGCGTTATTTTTGAACCCAAAGCGCCCGATGCGCTAGTGAATATTGCCACGATAGCTATCAATTAGATAGCAAAAAACAAGGCCCTCTTCGGGGCCTTTGTGCTTTCTGCTGTCTGCTGTCTGCTGTCTGCCGATGGAAGGTGGTGCAAGGCAGAACGCCGAGCCACCCATCAACGCCCCGCAAGCAAGGTGCGCACGTTCTCGTCCGCAGGCACCGCGTAGTTGTGCGCCGCAATCACCTGGTTGCCCACCGGGTTCACCAGCTTGAGGCTGATGTACACCACCGAGGCCGATACCGCGTACGTGCCCACCACCACGGCCTGTGCGTTCTGCGCCCGGCTGACTTCCCGCACCTCGCGCGACAGCAACAGCTCGCCCTGTTCGCGGTGCAGCACCAGGTTGTCGCGCAGCTTCACCTCCGTCACGCGCAGGCCGCGCTGCACCATGCGCCCCGCGATCTGCTCCGAAAAGATGCGCCCCAGCCGCGACGACTCGTTGAGCCGGTCCACATTCACCAAGGTGGCCACCAACACCGGCTGGCTCGCATCCAACGGCACGCTGAGCAGCAAGGCATCTGTCGCCCGCTCGTTGACCTCAATCAGGTCGGTGCGCGACATGCCGCCCGCACTGCTGCCGTAGTAGTAGCTGTGGACCGGGTTGGTCGTGCAGCCCTGCAGCGCCAGGGCCGACACAGCGACCATGCCCAGGCACCACATGGACTTGAGCTTGCCGGGTTGTAAACGGCGCGTCATGGCGCAACCACCTGCCAAGTTTTTACGGGGGTGGGTGCAGGCGCAGGCACCGGGACCTGTGGCTGGTACAGCGCAGCATCTTCCCGCTCGATGTAATACAGGTCTGCAGAGCCCGCCAAGTACCGGTCACGGGTCTTGAGCGTGGTGGTGATCAGAACTTCCGTCCGCGTGGGTCCGCCCGCTGCAGCACCCTGCGTGTACAGATGGGCCATGTCCAATGCGAGACCGGCCCCGACCCCCAAGGCTGTCGCCACGCCTGGCAGCAAAGTGCGGTCCGAATAGTGCACCTTCCAGTCACGCCACACCCCCACGCCGGTCCCGATGAGGGTCCCTGCGATCGGGACAGGAAAGTTGGGCGGTACGCCAGCCTGGTGCTGAACCACCTGGGTCTCCACCTCCAGTTCCACCGCCGTGGGGACGGTGGAGAGGACCACGCCGCGGTTCAACAAATGCACTGTCAGCAGTTTGAGGAAACCCGCGTTGAAGCTGGATTTGTCTGCCACCATCACGTGAATGGGGTACTCGCCTGCAGGCCAGGACGCGATCTTCTCGGCAACGCGTGCAGCCACATCGCCAGCCAGCACATCCCAATGGTGCACGGCACGGGCCTTTTTCTGGCCGGTGGCGGGATAGTTGTCGGCACGCGGCACGTCCAGGGTGCCGCAGCCAGCCAGCAACGTTGCGGCCAGCAACGGCACAACGGTCGAAATGCGCAGGAAGGAGGATCGCATGGAGCCATGTTAGTGGCGCCAGCCATCCGTGATCGGCACAACAAAGCCGTCTTTCCCCACCTTAAGCCACGATTTCCGCGCTTGGTGACCGCACTACAAGCACTCACAATAGCCTAACACCCAACAATCCTCGGAAGAACATGCATACCACGAACACGACATACCGCCTCGCGGCCCTGCTGGCCTTAACCGCCGCGCTCGCTGGCTGCGGTGGTGGGGCAGACACGGCCGCACCACCGCCACCGCCACCACCACCTCCTCCTCCCACCGCGCCCATAGGTCTCGATTTCGTACAACCGGCTAACAACGTGCTTGAACCCAATGCGACCGAATCCCTCTCGGTAAACGTATTCGTCAATGGCAACCGGGCTCCAGATGGAACTGTGGCTACATTTAGCGTAAACCCCAGTGCAGCAGGAACGTTGGCACCTGTGGCACCGTCCGCCACAGCAGGCATAGCAAGTACTACGCTTACCGTAAGCAGCCTCCCTGCTACTGCCACATTTCAGGTAACAGCAACAGCGACCAGCAGTGCAAACACCGCGACCGATCGGCTGACCTATTACGTGCGCTCAAAACATGAGCCAATGCAGGTATTGGTTCCCGCATATTTCACAGCGGCAGGTACATCGTCGCCCTGGATCACACTCACGAGCGGGGCTGCAAGCTACCCAGAGGTCCCGATCGCTGTCGTCGCCAGCAGCTCGGGCGGCATTCTGACGTCGGCCAGCAAAGAGGATACTGATCTGACCAAAGCCATCAAGGCTTTCAAAGCCGCACCAGGTACCAACAATATGGTCCTTGGCTACGTAGCCACTGCTTCCACTACAGGGATTCGCTCCGTGGCCGACATCAAAACCACAGTGGATAGCTATGTTCGCCTGTACCCCGGTCAACTGGACGGGTTCTTTGTGGATAGCATGTCGACCGACAGTACACGCCTAGCCTACTTTCAGGAAATCTACAGCTACATTAAGGGATTAACCTCAGGCATGAGTGCCAAAGCGACTGCGCCCTCGAAGCCTCTTGTCATCGGAAATCCGGGTACGTACCCTGTCACTGCCTATGCAGCGGTCGCCGATACGCTGGTGACTTACGCAGGCAATGCAGCCGCCTACCAGAACGTGGACCCCCAACCGTCAAGCACCTGGGTCTATGCCAAGGCCAACACTGCACAGGCCATGCTGGTGCACTCGGCCAGCACCTGCACGGAAATGCAGGCGGCCGTGAAGAATGCGAACCGCCCACGCCTGAACACAGGCATGGTCTACGCCACCAACCTCGCCATCGGCGCTCCCTGGTCAGCCCTGCCCACCTATTGGCCACAGTTGCTGGGCACGGTGGACGCCCTCAACAAGCAGCGCACGTTGCCACTGTGCTGAAGGCCGGGGGCCCTGCCAAGCGCTGAACGCCTACATGCTTTTTCTAAAGGCTCCCCCACAATCGGCGCATGACGACTGAGCCCACCACCACGCACTCCCCGGAATCCCCCCATGGGGAGGGTCAAGCAACAGCTGCGCAGGTGAGGGACGCTGCTCTCCCTGAGGACTCCAACGCCCCTGCTGCTGCAGCCCCCTGCCCGGCAGTCGACCCAGCGCCCCACGCAGCGCCCCTCATGCTCCACATGCCCGTGGACGTGCGTAACCTCTCGCTCGCCTTGCTGGCACTGTTCGCCAGCGTGGCGCTGCTGCACTGGGCCAGTGCAGTGTTCATCCCGATCATGCTGAGCCTGCTGCTGACCATTGCGCTGCGGCCTGCCGTGGAGATGATGGCCAGGTGGCATGTGCCGCGGGCGCTGGGGGCGGGGGTGTTGCTGGTGGCCATCGTTGCCGGGCTGGCCAGCACGGCCTGGTCGCTCAGTGACGGGGCGGCGCAACTGGTGGACTCGGTACCCGTCGCCGCCAAAAAGGTGCGCGACAACCTCAAGGCGCGCGCGGGTGGCAGCAGCCCGCTGGACACCGTGCAGAAGGCGGCCACCCAGATCGAGCAGGCCGCCAACGAAAATAGCACCGCCACCACAGCGCCCCGCCGGGGCGTGCAGCGGGTGATCGTGGAGCGCCCACCTTTCAACATCCGCGACTACCTATGGAGCGGCACCATGGGCCTGATGTCGGCCCTGGGGCAGCTGATGGTGGTGGTGTTTCTGACCTACTTTGCCCTCGCCTCGGGCAACCTGTTTCGTGACAAGCTGCTGCGCATTGCGGGCACCAGCCTGGAGCGGCGCAAGGTCACCATCCATGTGCTGCAGGACATCACGCAGCAGATACAGCGTTATCTGCTGCTGCAGGTGTTCACCAGCGTACTTGTCGGCCTGGCCACTGGCGCGGCCTATTGGGCACTGGGTCTGGAAAACGCGGCCGTGTGGGGCGTGGTGGCCGCGGTGCTCAACCTCGCGCCGTACATCGGCTCGGCCCTGGTCACAGGGGCCTCGGCCCTGGTGGCGTTCTTGCAGTTCGGCACGCTCGACATGGCCATGGCCATTGGCGGTGCCTCGCTGGTCATCCACACGCTGATCGGCAACCTGCTTACTCCGTGGCTGACCAGCCGCACCAGCAGCATGAGCCCCGTGGCCGTGTTCATCAGCGTGCTGGCCTGGGGCTGGCTGTGGGGCCTGTGGGGCCTGCTGCTGGGCATCCCGGTGATGATGGCCGTGAAGGCCGTGTGCGACCGGGTGGAAGACCTGAAGGCCGTGGGCGAATTGCTGGGCGACTGAGCCCCCAAGCAACGCGGCAGCTGCCACGCATGCCGTCTCTGGCGGCTCGCGCGGCGAGTGTCTTTGCGCCTGCTGCAAGAGCAGTCTCTGGCTTTGCCCCAGAGATGCAGCGCCAAACATTGCTGAATATCAGGGCGCATCAAAGCCCTCCCACCGTTCTTGGTGATTGTTTCCAATACTGGAACAGTTAGTTCGCGACTGCGTGGTTTTTCCCTGAACAACGTCGGCGTACAGTTCATCCCATCGATGAGCCGAACCCGCAAGGCGACTCACCGAACCCGGTTCAGGAATGGTTTTTGACCCGGCTTTTTTGAGACGCTTTTTAACTTTCAAGGATTTTCATCATGAACAAGACCGCCCGTTTCCTCTCCGTCGCTGCTGTTGCCGCTTTCGCCGCTTTTGGCGCCCATGCGGACGAAGCCGATGGCTCGCAATTCGCCCTGAAGTTCGACACGAACCGCACCCGCGCTGAAGTGGCTGCCGAAGCCGCTACCGTGGCGCAAACACGCAGCATCGAGCCTGCTGGCTCGCGTGTGGTGACTTACAAGTCCACCGCCGACCGTGCTGCCGTACGTGCCCAGGCTGCTGAAGCTGTGCGCACCGGCCAGATCCCTTCGGGCGAATTCAGCGCGATGTAATCGCATGACCGATTGACGCAGTTGCGGGACTTCCCATGGTGGTGGCACTTCGCGCGGTGCGGGTGCTGCTGCCATGGGAGGTGTTTTAGACACACGCTCTCGCACTGGCCAAACAAACGGGGCTCCCATGGGGAGCCCTTTTTGTTATGGGATCGCGCCGCGCAGGCAGCAGGTCCAGAGGCGAAGACTGGACTGCTTTGCGGTTCGATCAGCCCGTATTGCGCAGCCCCGCCGCAATCCCGTTGATGGAGATGTGAATCCCGGTCTGCACCCGCTCGTCGCCCTGCCCTGCACGCCAGCGGCGCACCAGCTCGACCTGCAAGTGGTGCAGCGGATCGATGTAGGGGAAACGGTGCTTGATGGACCGCGCCAGCGCCGCGTTGTGCGTCAGGCGCTGCTTGTCGCCCGTGATGCGGGTGAGCGCGTCGGCCGTGCGGTGCCACTCGGCCTCAATGCTGGTGAACACCTTTTTGCGCAAGCGGGCGTCGGTGACGAGTTCGCTGTAGCGCGAGGCCAGGGCCAGGTCGCTCTTGGCCAGCACCATGTCCATGTTGGACAGCAGGGTGCGGAAGAACGGCCACTGGCGGTACATCTTTTGCAGCAGGGCGAGCTGGGTCTTGGGGTCTCTGCCCTCGGTGTTCACAAAGGCGTCTACCGCCGAGCCAAAGCCGTACCAGCCGGGCAGCGTGAGGCGGCACTGGCCCCAGCTGAAGCCCCAGGGGATGGCGCGCAGGTCTTCGATCTTCTGGCTGGCCTTGCGGCTGGCGGGGCGGGAGCCGATGTTGAGTTCGGCAATCTCGCGGATGGGGGTGGAGTTGAAGAAGTAGTCGGTAAAACCGGGCGTCTCGTACACCAGCGCGCGGTAGCTGCCCATGCTGGCCAGCGAGAGCTGGGCGGCGGCGTCCAGAAACGCCTTGGTGGCGGGCTTGGTGGGCTGCAGCAGCGTGGCTTCGAGCGTGGCGGCCACCAGGGTTTCGAGGTTGCGGCGGCCGATCTCGGGGTTGGCGTATTTGGAGGCGATGACCTCGCCCTGCTCGGTCAGGCGGATCTGGCCGCGCACGGTGCCGGGCGGTTGCGCCAGGATGGCCTGGTAGCTGGGGCCGCCGCCCCGGCCCACGGTGCCGCCCCGGCCGTGGAACATGCGCAGCTGAATGCCGTGGCTGGTGGCGAGTTCGTCGAAGAGTTCGACCAGAGCGATCTCGGCGCGGTACAGCTCCCAGTTGCTGGTGAAGATGCCGCCGTCTTTGTTGCTGTCGCTGTAGCCGAGCATGATGTCCTGCTCGCCACCGCTGCGCTGCACCAGGGCAGCCACGCCGGGCAGTGCGTAGAACTCGCGCATGATGGGCGCGGCATTGCGCAGGTCTTCGATCGTTTCGAACAGCGGCACCACGATGAGGTGGTTCTTGGACTCAGTGTCCAAGGTGCCATTCATCAGGCCCACTTCCTTTTGCAGCAGCAGCACTTCCAGCAGGTCGCTCACGGTTTCGGTGTGGCTGATGATGTAGTGGCGGATGGCTTCGTGGCCGAAGCGCTCGCGCATGACGCGGGCGGTTTCGAAGATGGCCAGCTCGCCCTTTGCATGGGCAGAGTATTCGGCACCCACCACGCGCAGGGGGCGCGCGTCGTTCAGCAGCTTGATCAACAGGGCGCGCTTGGCGGCTTCTTGCAGGCTGGCGTAGTTGGGTTCGATGCGCGCCTTGGCCAGCAGCTCGGCCACCACTTCTTCGTGTTTGTCGGAGCTCTGGCGCAAGTCCACCGTGGCCAGGTGAAAGCCAAACACCTGCACGGCGCGGATCAGCGGGTGCAGGCGCTCTGCGGCCAGCGCTTCGCCGTGGTGGGACTTCAGTGACGCTTCGATCACGCGCAGGTCGGCCAGGAACTCTTCGGCGCTGGCGTAGGCGTTTTGTGGCGCTACAGCATGGCGCGCGGCTTCGCCACCGGTCAGGTCTTTCAGCGATGCTGCCAGGCGCGCATAGATGCCAGTGAGCGCGCGGCGATAGGGCTCGTCCACGCGGTGCTCGTTGGTGTCGGGCGAGCGCTGGGCCAGGGCCTCCATCTCGGCCGACACCTGCACCAGGCGGGCCGACAGCGACAGCTCGCCGCCCAGGTAGTGCACCTCGGTCAGGTAGTGGCGCAGGGCCACTTCGGCCTGGCGGCTCAGGGCGTATTGCAGGGTTTGCGCCGTCACATTGGGGTTGCCGTCGCGGTCCCCACCAATCCACTGGCCCATGCGCAAGAAGCTGTGCACCGGGTACTGGCCCAGCTCGTTTTCCAGGTCCGCGTAGATCTTGGGGATCTCGCGCAGAAAGGTGGCTTCGTAATACGACAGCGCGTTTTCGATTTCGTCGGCCACGGTGAGCTTGCTGTAGCGCAGCAGGCGCGTCTGCCACAGCTGGGCCACGCGGGCACGCAGCAGGGCTTCGTTGGCGGCCAGCTCGCGCGGGGTGAGCGCATCCTTGGCACTGTTGTAGAGCTGGGCGCGCACCTGGATGTCGTCGCGCGTGGCGAGCAACTGGGCGATGTCGCGCTCGGCGTCCAGAATGCTCTTGCGCTGCACTTCGGTAGGGTGGGCGGTCAGCACGGGCGCCACATAGCTACCGGCCAGCGTTTGCGAAATGGTCTTGGGCGCGATGCCGGCCCAGCGCAGGCGCGAGAGGGCGACCTCGATGCTGCCCTCCTGCGTATCGCCCGCACGCTCATGCACGGCGCGGCGGCGGATATGGTGGCGGTCTTCGGCCAGGTTGGCCAGGTGGCTGAAGTAGGTGAAGGCGCGGATCACGCTCACCGTCTGGTCGCCCGACAGGGACTTGAGCAGCTTCTTGAGCGCGCGGTCGGCCTCCTGGTCGGCGTCGCGGCGGAAGGCCACAGAGAGCTTGCGCACCTGCTCGACCAGCTCGTAGGCCTCCACCCCCTCCTGTTCACGGATCACGTCTCCCAGAATGCGGCCCAGCAGGCGGATGTCGTCAATCAGGGGCTGGTCCTTGTCGGATCGTTTCATGCGGGAGTCTCCGGGATGGGTGGGATGGCCTGGCGCGTGGAGCCCGCATGGCCGCAGGCCGCACCAGCCCCAGTGCGGGCGCATGCTAGCATCCTGCGCCGCTGAATAATTACAAACAGGTTACGAACTTGAGCCCCTCGCCAACGCATCCCATCGTCATCGCCACGCGCGAAAGTCGCCTTGCACTGTGGCAGGCCGAGCATGTCAAAGCGCTGCTCGAAGCCCGGGGCCACAGCGTGCAATTGCTGGGCATGACCACCAAGGGCGACCAGATTCTGGACAAGTCCCTCAGCAAGGTGGGTGGCAAGGGCCTGTTTGTGAAAGAGCTGGAAGTGGCACTGGAAGAAGGGCGTGCCCACATTGCCGTCCATTCGCTCAAGGACGTGCCCATGGAGCTGCCCGAGGGCTTTGCCCTGGCCTGCGTGATGGAGCGTGAAGACCCGCGCGATGCCTTTGTCTCCCCCCGCTATGAGAACCTGGACGCGCTGCCGCAGGGTGCCGTGGTGGGCACATCGAGCCTGCGCCGCCAGGTGCTGCTGCAGGCCCTGCGGCCCGACCTGAAGATCCAGCCCTTGCGCGGCAACCTCGACACCCGCCTTCGCAAGCTGGATGAAGGCCAGTACGACGCGATCGTGCTGGCCGCCGCGGGCCTGAAGCGCCTGGGGCTGGAAGCCCGGATCCGCACCACCTTCGAACCCAATGCGATGCTGCCCGCTGCAGGCCAGGGCGCGCTGGGCATCGAGGTGCGCAGCGACCGGCAAGACCTGATTGACGCGCTGGCGCCGCTGGCGCACCAGACCACCTGGCTGACCGTGGCCGCCGAACGCGCTGTGAGCCGCGCCATGGGCGGCAGCTGCTCGATGCCCCTGGCAGCGCACGGCACCTTCACCCAGGGCGTGCTGCAGCTGGACGCCGCCTGGGGCGACCCCGAGGACAAAGCCCCGCTGGTGCGCGCCCAGGCCTCCGCCCCGGTCACCACGCTGGCGCAGGCAGAAGCCCTGGGCGACGCGATTGCGCAGCGCCTGCGTGCTGGGGGTGCGCGCGGCATCACCCCGGCCTGAGATGGGCACCTCAGCGCCCCGGGTGATCGTCACACGCCCTGCCCGCGAAGCGACGCACTGGGTGGCGCAACTGGGCGCACACGGTATACAGGCTGTGGCGCTGCCCCTGATTGCGATTGGCCCCTGCACGGACACCGCCATGCAGCAGGCGCTGGACACGGCCCGCGCCGATATCGGCACCTACCGCGCCCTGATGTTCGTCAGCGGCAATGCCGTGGTGCACTTCTTTGAGCCAAAACGCCCTGTAGCGCTAGATATTCAAGCCTTGGCAGCTACAAAAACAAGAGTATGGGCACCCGGTCCGGGCACAGCCCGCGCGCTGGAGCAGGCGGGCGTACCGCGCAGCGCCATCGACGGGCCTGCGCCCGACGCGCCCCAGTTCGACTCGGAGGCACTGTGGCAGCAGGTGGCCCCCCAGGTGCAGCCCGGCGACCGCGTGCTGATCGTGCGCGGCCGCTCCGCCACGCCCGAGGGCGCACACGAATCACCCCAGGGCAACGGCCGCGAGTGGCTGGCCCAGCAGATCGAGGCGCGGGGTGGCCAGGTGGAGTTTGTGGTGGCCTACCAACGCGGCGCCCCCCACTTCACGGCACAAGAGGTGGCGCTGGCGCAACAGGCGGCGCGCGATGGCTCCGTCTGGCTGCTGAGCAGCTCCGAGGCGGTGGCCCACCTGGCCGAGGCCCTGCCGGGCCAGCACTGGGGCGCTGCCCATGCGCTGGCCACCCACCCGCGCATCGCCGAAGCGGCTCGCGCAGCGGGCTTTGGCACCGTGCGGGAATGCCGTCCGGCGCTGGAAGACGTGGTGGCCTCGATAGAATCGGCCGCATGAGTTCTGCGCCCCCTGACGATCTGCCCTCCACGCCCCCTCCAGCCCCTGTGGCTGCCGCCGTGGGCGCGCCGGCAGTGAGCCCGGCCCCCTCGGCCGCTACCCCCGCCGCCACCGGCCGGAGCGGCGCCATGACCTTGCTGCTGGGCACCGTGGCGGTGGCTGCACTGGTCAGCAGCGGCCTGCTGTGGCAAAAGCTCAGCGCCATCCAGGAACAACTGGCCCGGCAGTCCGCCGACTCGGGCGCCCTGGCCATCGAGGCCCGTACCATGGCCCGCCAAGCCGAAGAACTGGTGCGCGACACGGCCGCACGCCTGTCGGTGGCCGAGGCCCGCGTGAGCGAAGTCGCCCTGCAGCGCAGCCAGCTCGAAGAACTCATGCAAAGCCTGTCGCGCTCGCGCGATGAAAACCTGGTGGTGGACATTGAGTCGGCCATCCGTCTGGCGCAACAGCAGGCCCAGCTGACCGGCAGCCTGGAGCCCCTGGTGGCTGCCCTCAAAAGCGCCAACCAGCGCATCGAGCGCTCTGCCCAACCCCGCCTGGCCCCTGTGCAACGCGCCATCGGCCGCGACCTGGACCGCCTGATCCGCGCCACCGTGACCGACACCGCCGGCCTGCTGGCCCGCCTGGACGAGCTGGTGCGCCAGGTGGACGATTTGCCCGTGCTCAATGCCGTGGCCCAGGCTGCCTCGACCAAGCGCCTGTCCACCGGCCCCGCAATGCCCGGCAGCGCCCCCGCACCCACTGAGGGCCTGGCGTGGTGGCAGGCGGCCCTGCAGCGCAGCTGGGAGGTGGTGCGCGACGAGGCCCGCAGCCTGGTGCGCGTGAGCCGCATCGACCAGCCCGAGGCCATCTTGCTGGCCCCCGAGCAGACCTTCTTCCTGCGCGAAAACCTCAAGTTCAAGCTGCTCAACGCGCGCCTGGGCATCCTGGCCCGGCAGTTCGAGTCCGCCCGTTCGGACCTGGCGGCGGCCACCGCAGCCCTCAACAAATATTTCGACCCCGCATCGCGCCGCACGCAGAACGTGGCTTCGACCCTGCAGCAGGCCCAGGCCAGCATGAAGGCGGCCGAACTGCCGCGCCTGGACGAAACCCTGGCGGCCCTGGCCACTGCCGCTGCCGGACGTTGACACCATGCGCGCAGCACTTTGGCTTCTGGGCTTGTTCGGGGTGGCGGTGGCGGCCGCGCTGTTTGCAGGCAACAACCAGGGGACGGTCACCCTGTACTGGCCGCCCTACCGCATCGATCTGTCGCTCAACATGGTGGTGTTGCTGCTGGTCGGCGGCTTTGTCACCGTGTACGCGGCGCTGCGGGCCCTGGCGGCACTGCTGGAACTTCCGCACCAGGCACGCCGCTGGCGCGTGCAACAAAAAGAGCGCGCCATGCATGGCGCGCTGCTCGACGCGCTGACCCACATGCTGGGCGGTCGGTTCATCCGATCGCGCAAGGCCGCTGTGGCGGCGCTGTCGCAAGAACACGCCCTGGAGGCCAGCGGCGAGGCCGTGCCCCACGGCAAGCAGCTGCGCGCGCTGGCCCACATGATTGCGGCAGAAGCGTCCCACGCGCTGCAAGACCGCGCCACGCGCGAAAGCCACTTGCAGGACGCACTGCAGGAAGCCCCCATGCGCGGCTCCGTCAACGAGCAGGAAATGCACGAAGGCGCCCAGATGCGCGCCGCCCGCTGGTCGCTGGACGACCGCGATGCCCCTGCAGCGCTCGACCGCCTGGCTGCCCTGCCCCAGGGCGCAGCCCGCCGCACCCTGGCCCTGCGCATCAAGCTCAAGGCCACCCGCCTGGCACGCCAGACCCAAGAGGCGCTGGACACCGCACGCCTGCTGGGCAAACACCGCGCGTTCTCGCCCAATGCGGCGCAGAGCATCGTGCGCGGCCTGGCCACCGAACTCATCAACAGCGCGCACGACACGGCCCAGCTGCAGCAGATCTGGCTGTCGCTGGAAACCAGCGAGCGCAACATGCCCGAACTGGCCATCCACGCTGCCCAGCGGCTGGCAGCCCTGGGCGGTGATGCCACGCAGGTGCGGGCCTGGCTGCTGCCCGTGTGGGACCGCATGGTCGAGCTGCCCGATGCCCTGGCCGAGCAACACGCCCTCAAGCTGGTGCGCGCACTGGAGGCGGGGCTGGACGCGCTTGATGCCCCCTGGCTGGCCCGCATCGAGTCGGCCCAGCAGGCCAATCCGCGCGACGCGCGCCTGCAGTACCTGGCGGGCATGGCTTGCCTCAAGCGCCAGCTGTGGGGCAAGGCCCAGCAGTTGCTGACACAGGCAACGCAGCAGCTCAGCGATCCTCAGTTGCGTGCCAGCGCCTGGCGCCACCTGGCCGCGCTGGCCGAGCAACGCGGCGACGACACCACCGCTGCCAGCGCCTGGAAGCAGGCTGCGCTGGCCCGATAAGCCGACAAGCCCCTTACCGAGGCATTACCTAGGCATTACCCAGGCAGGCACCGCAGGGGCGCTGTAGCGCCTTCCGCACCTGCACAGTGGTCTTCACCGCTGTGCTTTTTCAACCGCCGCCCCTTGCATTCATCGGCCGTGCGCGTGCA
This sequence comes from Acidovorax sp. FG48, assembly GCF_057809085.1. NCBI lineage: Bacteria > Pseudomonadati > Pseudomonadota > Betaproteobacteria > Burkholderiales > Comamonadaceae > Acidovorax > Acidovorax sp. FG48. The sequence goes on from NZ_JBMDJH010000011.1 coordinate 103,840, forward strand.
CCAGCGCGTGCGCTGCAGGCTCCACCCCGGTGCAGGGCCAACGTGCTCCATCGCTGCGCTACAAAATTTGCACAGCATTGGGGAACTTTGAGCGCTCAAGGCCTATCGGTTCAATAAATTTGAACTAAAGCGTCAATCTGCCTGAAGCAGATTGTCGCCAGCGCTTCCTACACTGCCCCATCGCCGCACTGTGGCGGTACCCCACGGGATGGCCTTCGCAGCCCGCGCCCCCTCTCTTTTTCACACGCCCTTTTTTGATTCGCTGATGACAGCCACTGCCACCACGACCCTCAACACCCCCCGCCGCTACACGCGCACGGCCATGCTGTTGCACTGGGTGCTGGGCCTGGCGCTGATCGCGCTGTTTGGCGTCGGCGTCTACATGGCCGACCTGCCTTTTTCGCCCCAGCGGCTCAAGCTCTACAACTGGCACAAATGGGCCGGCGTGACGATCCTGGTGCTGTCAGCCCTGCGCCTGCTGTGGCGCGTCACGCACCGCCCCCCGGCGCTGCCCAAGGCGGTTGAGAAGACCATGCCCGGCTGGCAGAAGCTGGCGCACCACGGCACCCACCATCTGCTGTACGTGCTGTTCTTTGCAGTGCCCTTGATTGGCTGGGCCTACAGCTCGGCAGCGGGGTTCCCCATCGTGTTCCTGGGCCTGTGGCAGCTACCCGACTTTGTGCCGGTGAGCAAGGACCTGGCCGAGGCTATCAAGCCCTGGCACCAGTACACCGCGTTTGCACTGGCTGCACTGGCCGTGCTGCACATCGCCGCCGCGCTCAAGCACCATCTGGTGGACCGGGACGGCCTGCTGCACCGCATGCTGCCGGGGAAATAACCCGCTTCCGCCCTTCATGCGCCGCCGCCCCGCCAGGCGGGCGCCTTGCCAGCCCAAAGGCCACGCACCCATCCGCGCCCCGGCCGCCGCTTTCACCTTTTGAGATTTGAACGGAGTTTCTGCATGCAACTGTCCACTACCCTGTCCCGCATCGTGATCGGCGCTGCGCTCGCCGCTGGCGCGCAGGCCGCCCTGGCCCAGCAGCAACTGGTGCCCGCACAAAGCGAGGTGCAGTTCACCGCCCGCCAGATGGGTGTGCCGCTCGAAGGCCAGTTCAAGAAGTTCAGCGCACAGGTCGCGTTTGACCCCGCCAAGCTGGCCACCAGCAAGATCGCCTTCACGGTGGACACCGGCAGCGCCACGCTGGGCTCGCGCGAGACCGATGCGGAGCTGCCCAAGCCCGCATGGTTCAACGTGCCCAAGTTCCCGCAAGCCCAGTTCGTGTCGTCCAGCATCAAGGCCCTGGGCGGCGGCAAGTTTGAAGTGGCAGGCGCGCTCACCATCAAGGGCAACAGCCAGAACGTGGTGGTGCCCGTAACGCTGACCCAGAACGGCACCACCACCACCGCCACAGGCGCGCTGCCCATCAAGCGGCTGGCCTTCAAGATCGGCGAAAACGAGTGGGCCGACACCTCCATGGTGGCCGACGACGTACAGGTCAAATTCAAGCTCGCGCTGACCGGCATCGGCAAGCTCTGAGCGCTGCGCCCTTCTGCATTTGGCCGCTGCTGCCAGCGGCCTCCCCTTTCCCTTTGTCCTTTCCTTTTTGACCCATCAGGAGTTTCCATGCGCAAGTCCCTCTTCGCCCTGGCCGCCGCTGCCACCCTGTTCGCCGGTGCTGCCCAAGCCCAATCGGCCAACTACGCCATCGACCCGACGCACACCTTCGCCTCGTTCGAAATCAGCCACTTTGGCGCTGCCGTGAACCGTGGCCGCTTCGACAAGAAGGAAGGCACTGTCCAGTTCGACAAGGCCGGCAAGTCGGGCAAGGCAGAGATCACGTTCGACGTGACCTCAGTGAACACGGGCACCCCTGCGTTTGACAAGCACCTGCAAAGCGCCGACCTGTTCGACGCGGCCAAGCACCCCACGATGAAGTTTGTCTCCAGCAAGTTCGTCTTCAACGGTGACAAGGTCGCCAGCGTGGAAGGCCAGCTCACGCTGCTGGGCAAGACCGGCCCCCTGACCCTGAAGGCCAACCAGTTCAACTGCTACGACAGCCCCATGCTCAAGCGCGAAGTGTGCGGCGGCGACTTTGAAGCCACCATCGACCGCACCCAGTGGGGCATGAACTACGGCGTGGAATGGGGCTTCCCCAAGAACGTGCGCCTGGTGGTGCAGATCGAAGCCGTGAAGCAGTAAACAACACGCAGCAACACAGCCGCCGCCCCACGGCGGCATGGCGCTGCACAGCCGCCCCTGCCATGGCGCAGCGGGCGGCTTTTTTATGCGCGCTCAGACATCGCCGAGCGATCCGTCCAGATCCCAGCCGGTAGGACGCCAGGCCCACACCCTGTCAGGGCGCACGGCCTGCAGGAACGCCAAGTCGTGTGACACCACAATCACCGCGCCAGTAAAGGCCAACAACGCGGACTGCAACGCCTGCGTGGCCTCCACATCCAGATGGTTGGTGGGCTCGTCGAGCAGCAGCATCTGCGCGGGCTCGCCCGACCACAGCGCGCAGGCCAGCGCAGCCTTCATGCGCTCACCGCCACTGAGCGCGCAGGCGGGACGCAGCACCCGGTCGGCCCCCAGCCCCAGCTGCGCCAGATGCGTGCGCAACACGGCCTCGGGCAGCGGCGTGTGGAGCGATTGCAGGTGGTGCAGCACCCCGTGCTGCGAAGACCGCAGCGCCGCATGGTGCTGGTCGAGCCAGGCCGCACGCACGGGGCGACGAACGCGGCCAGCCGCCGGTTCATCGGGCGAAGCGATCAACCGCAGCAGGCTGCTTTTGCCGCAACCGTTGGGCCCTGTGACGGCAATGCGCAGGGGGCCGCTCCAGGTGCCGTCCAGCCGTGGCTGGCCCGGTGGCGCGTGGGGCACCTGCACGTCCTCGAACGCGAGCACCAGCTTGCCCGCTGGCACCCTGCTCTGTGGCAACACCAGCGTGGGCAAGTCCTGCGGCGGCACGCGGGCGGCCGCTTCGCGTACCGCGTCGTTTAACCGCTGGCGCTCCTGTTGCTGGCGTTCATGTTCGCGGCCCGCATGGGCTTGGGCATTGTTCTTCTTTCGGTCCAGCAGCACAGACGCCTGGTTGGCAGTGCGCCCCTCCTCGCGCCCCCGGGCCGCGCGGCGCGACTGGGCGTCGTGCTCACGCTGCAGCGACCGCAAACCCCGGCTGCGCTCGGTGCGGGCGTGCTCCAGTGCAGCGCGGGCCGCTGCGGCTTCGGCCGCGCGCTGGTCCTGGTACAGGGCCCAGTTTCCGCCGTAGCGATGCAGCCCCGCGGGTGACAGCGCCAGGATGCTGCCCACGCCGGCCAGCAGTTCCCGGTCGTGGCTGGCCACCAATGCGCCGCCGCCCCACTGAGCAAGGGCGTCCAGGAGCCATCGCCGGGCCGGGCGATCGAGATGATTGGTGGGCTCGTCCAGCAGCAGCAAGTCGGCGCCGGACAAAAAGGCCCCGGCCAGCGCCACGCGCATGCGCTCGCCGCCACTGAGCTGGTGCGCCGCATGCCCTGGCGACAAGCCCGCCAGGCCCAGGGCCGACAACGCCCGCGCCCAGCGCACCGGCAAGTCCCAACGGCCTTCGGCAAGCACCAGGTCGTCCGCAGTGCCTTGCCCCGTATCCAGCCGCGCCATTGCCTGCAACACCGGTCCCAGGCCTGCGAGATCGGCCACGGTCGAGCCGGGGTCTGCCGGGACATCCTGCGCCACGGCAAAGATTGCGTCGCAACGCCAAACGCTCCCGCCATGGGGTTGGCAGAGCCCCATCGCCAACCGCAGAAAAACACTTTTGCCGCTGCCATTGGCGCCCACCACACCGGTCAGGCCAGGGCCCACGGCCACGTTCAGCGGGCGGTCCCACAGCGCCTGCCCATCTGGCAGATGCCAGCGGACATCCTGAAACCTCAGATGCAGCAGCCCCGTCGGGGAGCCTGCCGCATCGGGATGCGCAGGTACCACGGACGAAGAAGAAAACGATGGAAAAGGAAAAGAATCGGCAACACGGCGGTTGCCAGGGGCCCCAGCCCCTCGCTTGGATGTCGGCATAGCCTGCGCTCCGTACAAGACATACAACCCCCCGCCCGGTGCGGGCGATCAGGGGGAACTGCTTGGAAGGGGCTTACAGGCGCATGGGAGTCGGGCCTCCGCGACGGCGGAAATAACCAAAGGGACGCGCAGTGTAATCCACCGGCGGACAGACGAAAATTAACTTAACGTAAATCAATTACGAATAGTAGAATTGCGTTCACCGATTTGAGGAGACTCTGCATGAACGCCGTTCTGAACCCGACCGACCTGGCCAGCCTGCCGGCACCCGCCCCCATCCAGCAGTTGCACCACTACGCCTACAAGGCCCGCGACGCCGAGGAAACGCGCCAGTTCTATGAAGACATCCTGGGCCTGCCGCTGTACCACATCATCCAGAGCGACTATGTGCCCAGCACCGGCGAGTACTGCCCCTACACCCATTTCTTCTTTCGCCTACAGGACGGCTCGTTCATCGCCTTTTTCGACCTGGGCGACGACGTGAAGGCCGAGCCCTCGCCCAACACCCCCCTGTGGGTCAACCACATTGCGTTCCGCGTGAACACCGTGCAGGAGCTGGAGAACACCAAGCGCCGCCTGGAAGCGCACGGCGTGGAAGTGCTGGGCGTGACGGACCACCACATCTTCAAGAGCATCTATTTCTTCGACCCCAACGGCATCCGCCTGGAGCTGTCGGCCCAACTGGCCAACGACGAGCAAATGGAAAAAGACAGCACTGTGGCCCACGCCCGCCTGCGCGAGTGGACGGCGCGCAAGGAGCAATGGCGCAAGGAACGCGCCGAAGGCAAGGTGGATGCGCCGCTCAAGCCCCAGCAGAACGACCGGCCGGAGTTTGTGCGCAAGTAAGCCAACCTGCCCCCAGACCTCCACGGTCCACGGGGCTGGCTGCGCTGGAGGGGGTGCGCAGCCCCGTCAAACGGCCCTCCCACCGCTTTGCGATGGAATTTTGGGCCTTAGAACCTTTTCAAGATCTTTTCGGGGTCGCACAAGTACCTTGCCGGGATGGGATGCAAGGCGCGGGGCGCAGTGGATAGCCCGGCTATCCGCGAGCGCCGCAACGCCGCAGACCGCCCGGCAAGGCACTTGCCCGCAGGGTTGGCGTGAAATCGGGCGATTGGACGCCCCGGCTGCTTGCATGGGCACGTGCCCATGCGGCGCATCCGAAGCATCCACTCATCCCGATTGCACTCCGATGCGATTCCCTAAAAGATCTTGAACAGGTTCTTATAGCGCTGAAGCGCTACATCCCATTGCCCGAGCAGCTATACAAAAGATAGCAACTATCCCGCTGCCTGTTGCTGCGCCCGCATGATCTGGTGGCGCTGCCAGTAGTGGCTGACCACGGCGTTGAACTGGTCCTTGTCCTTCTTGAGGCCGGGCAGCTTGATCTTGCTGGTCTTGGCGCCCAGGCCCAGGGCGTTCTTCTCGGGGTGGGTCACGATCAGCGCGTTGCCAAAGCTGCTTTCCTTGAATTCCAGCCCCTTGATGGCGTCCCAGAACACTGTGGTCTCATCGGCCGAGGTGCGGATGCCGTCGATGCTCACCTCCACCGTCGCGTCGCCCTTGAGGGCAAACACCACGGGCGGAAAGTACTGCAACAGCAGGGCCCGCTCCTGCTCGTTGGCGGGCTCGTAGCGGTAGGCCAGGCTGCGCTCGTGGTCTTGCGCAAACTGCTGCTCGTAAGCGCTCCACAGCCGCTGCTCAATCGCGTCGGCGGTCAATATCTCCTGCACCCAGGTGGTGGCGGGCGCACGCACGGCAATCGCGCCGTAGTCGCGCTCTTTCAGGGCCATGCCCACGTTGCGCAGGCGCTCGGGCATTGCGGGGTGCGAGTCGAAGGGGTGCGGCACATTGGCCGTCTTCATCGCATCCACAAAGTCGGGCGATGCTGCGTACGGCGCCAGGCCCTGGGCCACAAAACTGGCAATGCCCAGCGTGCTGTTGTCGTGCCGCTCGTTGCGGCCGAACAGTTCGTCCTCGATGCGGTAGCGGTACTGGGCGTAGGCGGCAATCTTGACCAGCGACTGTGCAATCGCCGCCGGGCTCACCAGCTTGGCCGCCAGGCGGTCGGCCTTGAACTCGCGCTCGCGGCTGTCACTGGCCAGGGCGATTTCGAAGATGGTGCGGTACAGGTCCAGCAGCGGCGACGCCATGGCCGACAGCCCGCCCGTGCGGATGGCGTGGCGGTAGTGGTCAAACTGCACCAGCTTGGGCCCCAGCTGCGCGCTGCGACGCGTGTCGCCCCCGCGCAGGTGGGCCAGCTCATGGCCCAGCACGGCGTCGGCCTCGGTCTGGTCCAGGATGCGCAGCAGCGGCAGGCTCACAAACAGCGTGCGGCCCGTGAGGGTTTGCTGGCCCACGGTGATCGGGGCCTCGGTCACAAAGAAGTTGGCATCGATGCCAGCCACGATATGCCGGGGTGGCTCGGTCTTCAGGCGTTGCGCCAGGTGGCGAATGCGCTGCCACAGCAGCGGCGCATCGGCCTCGGCCACCAGCTCGCCCACCACCTGGTTGCTGGACTGCACGCGCTTGAAGATGCCCGCCACGGCCACCAGCACCCCGGCCCCCACGGCAAAGCCTACAAACAGCACCAGCTTGGGCGAGTACTTGTGGAAGAAAAACGCAGTGACCCAGAACGACAGCCACACCGCCATCGTCCCTTGCACCACCAGCGCCGTGGCGCTGGCCCAGGACGTCAGGCGCCAGCCCGCCACAAAGCTCGCGTACTGCAGCTTGCGGTCGGCAAACGCCAGCGCCCCCAGCCCCAGCACCGCCAGCAGCAGCGCCGCGCTGGCCACCAGCGTCCACAGCGACAGCTTGCGCGCCATGTGGAACTGCCAGACATCCGAGAAGGTGTCGCACAGCGCCTCGCGGTATTCGCGGGCGTCGGGGTCTGCATTGCTGCAGATGGTGGACGGCGGGTTGCTGCGGTAATAGTCCTTGCGCGCCTGCTTCTCGTCGGCGGGCAGGCCCTTTTCGGCATCGATGCGCTGGCTGATGCCGGCCACAAAACGGGCGTCCTGGTCGGTCTGGGCATGGCGGGTGAACACGTAGGTCACCGCAGGCACCAGGAACAGCGCAAGCAGCGCATAGGCAAAGACCTTGACCAGGCCCAGGCGCCAGGCAGATTGAAACGTCATAGGTTCGGATGGTTGTGACGGCCCGGCTCCGTGGCGCCAGAGGGCTGAACGCCCCCGCAAGCCACTGCACCAGTCCTTGTTGTAGATCGTGATCCGTAGAACCTGCTCAAGGTCTTTTCGGGGTCGCACAAGTACCTTGCCGGGATGGGATGCAAGGCGCGGGGCGCAGCCAATAGCTCGGCTATTGGCAAGCGCCGGAACGCCGCAGACCGCCCGGCAAGGCACTTGCCCGAAGGGTTGGAGTGAAATCGGGCGATTGGACGCCCCGGCTGCTTGCATGGGCATGAGCCCATGCGGCGCACCCGAAGCATCCACTCATCCCGATTGCACTCCAATGCGATCCCCGAAAAGACCTTGAGCAGGTTCTTAGAGCCTTGTTCGCGTTGCCGCGCCCTCCTCGCTCTATCGGCCGGGATTATCAGGACCCATTCACCCGCGCACCCAGCCACAAGGTAACCATTGGAAAGAATCGGCCGACAAACGGTGCGCCGCCCCCGAACGGGCGAAGGCCCTGCGGGGCCAGCGCCGGGGTGGCGGTCCCTTAAAATGTGCGGTTCACCCTCTTGTTCGTCGGAGCGCTCCCTGCGGCTGCTCCGCCCCACGGCCCCCACTGCCACACCCCACTGCCAGACCCATGAGCACGCCCCAACCACAACCCGGCCTCGAAAGCCTGTCCAAGTCGTTTGAACCCGCTGCACTGGAAGCCCACTGGGGCCCCGAATGGGAAAAGCGCGGGTATGGCACCGCAGGCCACCGTGGCACAGGCCAGCCCCAGGCGGGCGAGCCCGCCTTCTCCATCCAGCTGCCGCCCCCCAACGTGACGGGCACGCTGCACATGGGCCATGCGTTCAACCAGACGATCATGGACAGCCTGACGCGCTACCACCGCATGAAGGGCTTCAACACCGTCTGGGTGCCGGGCACCGACCACGCAGGCATCGCCACGCAGATCGTGGTGGAGCGCCAGCTGCAGGAACAAGGCATCAGCCGCTACGACATGGGCCCCACCCCGCCCGAGGCGCGCAAGAACTTTGTGAGCAAGGTGTGGGAGTGGAAGGAAAAGTCCGGCAACACCATCACCACGCAGATGCGCCGCATGGGCGACAGCGTGGACTGGAGCCGCGAATACTTCACCATGGACGACAAGCTCAGCGCCGTGGTGACCGACACCTTCGTGAAGCTGTACGAACAGGGCCTGATCTACCGCGGCAAGCGCCTGGTGAACTGGGACCCGAAGCTGCAGTCCGCCGTGTCCGACCTGGAAGTCGAGAGCGAAGAGAAAGACGGCTCGCTCTGGCACATCGCCTACCCGCTGGCCGATGGCTCGGGCAGCCTGACGGTGGCCACCACCCGCCCCGAGACCATGCTGGGTGACGTGGCACTGATGGTGCACCCCGAGGACGCGCGCTACACGCACCTCATCGGCAAGATGGTCAACCTGCCTCTGTGCGACCGCCAGATCCCGGTGATCGCCGACGAGTACGTGGACAAGGAGTTCGGCACGGGCGTGGTCAAGGTCACCCCCGCGCACGACCAGAACGACTACGCCGTGGGCCAGCGCCACAAGCTGCCCATGATCGTGGTGCTGACGCTGCAAGCCACCATCAACGAGAACGCCCCCGCCAAGTACCAGGGCATGGACCGCTTCGTGGCCCGCAAGGCCGTGGTGGCCGACCTGGAAGCCATCGGCGCTCTGGTCGAGGTGAAGAAGCACAAGCTCATGGTGCCGATCTGCACCCGCACCGGCCAGGTGATCGAGCCCATGCTGACCGACCAGTGGTTCGTGGCCATGAGCAAGGTGTCCGAGCAGGACCCCACCGGCAAGAGCATTGCGCAAAAGGCCATTGATGCCGTAGCCAGCGGTGATGTGAAGTTCGTGCCCGAAAACTGGGTGAACACCTACAACCAGTGGATGAACAACATCCAGGACTGGTGCATCAGCCGACAGCTGTGGTGGGGCCACCAGATCCCGGCCTGGTACGACGAAGACGGCAACGTGATCGTGGCGCGCAACGAAGCCGAGGCGCAGGCCAAGGCCCCGGGCAAAAAGCTGCGCCGCGACGAGGACGTGCTGGACACCTGGTACTCGTCCGCTCTCGTGCCCTTCAGCACCATGGGCTGGCCGAACCAAGGCACCGCCGAAACCGACGACTTCAACCTGTACCTGCCCAGCACCGTGCTGGTCACGGGCTACGACATCATCTTCTTCTGGGTCGCCCGGATGATCATGATGACCACGCACTTCACGGGCCGCGTGCCGTTCAAGCACGTGTACATCCACGGCCTGGTGCGCGACGCGCAGGGCAAGAAGATGAGCAAGTCCGAGGGCAACGTGCTCGACCCCGTGGACCTGATCGACGGCATTGCGCTGGAACCGCTGCTTGACAAGCGAACCACCGGCCTGCGCAAGCCCGAGACCGCGCCCACCGTGCGCAAGAACACGCAAAAGGAATTCCCCGAAGGCATTCCGGCCTATGGCGCCGATGCGCTGCGCTTTACCTTTGCCGCGCTGGCATCGCTGGGCCGCAGCATCAACTTCGACAGCAAGCGCTGCGAGGGCTACCGCAACTTCTGCAACAAGCTCTGGAACGCCAGCCGCTTCGTGCTAATGAACTGCGAAGGCCAGGACTGCGGCCTGAAAGAGCACACCAAGGAAGAATGCCAGCCCGGCGGCAGCGCCCACGGCTACATGGAGTTCAGCCAGGCCGACCGCTGGATCACCTCGCTGCTGCAAAAGACCGAGGCCGAAGTCGCCAAGGGCTTTGAAGAGTACCGCCTCGACAACGTGGCCAACACGATCTATGACTTTGTCTGGAATGAGTACTGCGACTGGTACCTGGAAATCGCCAAGGTGCAGATCCAGAACGGCACCGAAGCGCAGCAGCGCGCCACGCGCCGCACGCTGATCCGCACGCTCGAAGCCATCCTGCGCCTGGCCCACCCCATCATCCCGTTCATCACCGAAGCCCTGTGGCAGGTGGTGGCACCCGTGGCGGGCATCCCTGGCGAGTCGGTCAGCATCGCGCGCTATCCCGAAGCCCAACCGGCCAAGATCGACGAAGCTGCGATTGCCCACATGGGCCGCGTGAAGGGTCTCGTGGACGCGTGCCGCGCGCTGCGCGGCGAGATGAACGTGTCTCCCTCCACCCGCCTGCCCCTGTACGTGGTGGGCGACACCGAGTTCATGCGTGGCGTGGGCCCGGTGCTGCAGGCGCTGGCCAAGCTCAGCGAGGTCAAGGTGTTTGACGACGAGGCCGCCTGGGCCGCCGCCGCCCAGGCTGCACCCGTGGCCGTGGTGGGCGACGCCCGCATATGCCTGTACATGGAGATCGACGTGGCGGCCGAGAAGGCCCGCCTGTCCAAGGAAATCGCCCGCATCGACGGCGAGATCACCAAGGCGAACAACAAGCTGTCCAACGAAGCCTTTGTGGCCAAGGCGCCTGCGGCGGTGATCGAGCAGGAGAAAAAGCGCATTGCCGACTTCGGCGCCACGCTGGGCAGATTGCGCGATCAGCTGACACGGCTGGGCTAAAACCCGGGCCATACTGCGCCATGGCGGCCCGCACTGTGCGGGCCGATTGCCTTGTTTTCATGTTCTGCCGGTGTGCGTGCGGCTGCCTTGCAGCCCACACACCGCCCCATCCGTCCAGAGGAGCCCCATGACTGTTGCCACTACCGTTCGCAAAGCCGTTTTCCCCGTTGCCGGACTGGGCACACGCTTTCTGCCCGCCACCAAGGCCAGCCCCAAAGAGATGCTGCCCGTGGTGGACAAGCCGCTGATCCAGTACGCCGTCGAAGAGGCCTACGCCGCTGGCATCCGCCACATGATTTTTGTGACGGGCCGCAGCAAGCGCGCCATTGAAGACCACTTCGACACCGCCTACGAACTGGAGGCCGAGCTGGAAGCGGCCGGCAAGAAGGAGTTGCTGGAGCTGGTGCGCTCCATCCAGCCCAGCGACATGGACTGCGCCTTTGTGCGCCAGCCCCGCTCGCTGGGCCTGGGCCACGCCGTGCTGTGCGCCGAGCCGCTGGTGGGCAAGGAGCCGTTTGCCGTGCTGCTGGCCGACGATTTGATGGTCGGCCCCCAGGGTGGGCAGCCGGTGCTGGCGCAGATGGCAACCGCCTTCCGCCAGCAAGGCCGCTCGGTGATCGCCGTGCAAGAGGTGCCCGAGGACCAGGTGCACAAGTACGGCATCGTGGCGGGCGAGCCCGCCGGCGGCCCGCTGATCCGCATCCAGCGCATTGTCGAAAAGCCCAAGGCCGCCGAGGCCCCCTCGCGCATGGGCGTGGCGGGCCGCTACATCCTCACGCCCGGCGTGTTTGACGAGATACGCAACCAGCCACGCGGCGTGGGAGGCGAGATCCAGCTCACCGACGGCATCGCCCGCCTGATGCACAGCGAGGCGGTGTATGCGTTTCAGTACGAAGGCAAGCGCTACGACTGCGGCAGCAAGGAAGGATTTCTGGAAGCGACAGTGGAACTGGCCCTGCAACACCCGCAGGTGGGGGCGCACTTCCGGGGCTACCTGAAGAACCTGGCGCTGTAAACCCGGCCGTCCAAGCTCTCGATTGAGATCAAAATTGATAGCTGCCAGCGCTGATGCAACAAGCGCTAGCAGCTATTTTTGGGCTCTTCTAGCGAATGCTAGTGACGCCTTGACTCCCCATGGCCGCCTCCAGCACCAGCGCGGGCTGCAGCCCCGTGGGGCCTGATCGGTCCAGCATCCTGAACCAGCCCAGATACGAATCAAGATATTTCGTTGCAACGCCCTTGAAGTGCTGCATCGACCCGCGCAGCCTGCTGACATAGGCATTGACGTTTTGAACATGCCAGGGGCCTCTCACACGCCTACCCCGGCTCACGTTCACCGCCTGGTGCTGCACGCCCAGGGCCCGCGCAGCGCTGGCCAGTGTGACGCTGCCGTCGGTGCATAGGATGGTGTCTGGTGGCAGCAAGGGTTTGAGTGCAGTTTGCACACTCACCGCTTGGTTCGTCTGCAGGATGAGGTTGGCCGTTGCTCCGGCCCGGTCTCGCGCCATCAGCACCGGGGGGTATTCCGAGCCCTTGCAGCCAGCCAGCGCCTTACCGCCGCGTCGGCGAGGACGACGCAGCAAGCCTCTGTGCCCCTTGCAGGAGGCCAGGAAGTAAGACTCATCGGCCTCGGCGATGCCCACAAGCTGGCGTGCCTGCACGCTCTTGGGGCAGGCCAGGAAGCGGTGGCGCCAGCGAAAGGCGGTGCTTTGCGCCACACCCAGGCGCAAGGCCACCTGGTTGAGTGAGAGTCCTTCGCTCAAGACCTGCGCCTGGCCCATCCACTTATCCCGCAGATGCAGGCGTGCCAGCGGTGTTCCAGTCAAGGCGTTGAAGGTGCGCGCGCATTGGCGGCACTTGAAGCGTTGCAGCCCATTGGCCGAGCCATTCTTGACAAGCTGCGGGCTGCCGCAGTGCGGACAGGTTCGGTGGGCGCTGCCATGTGCTTCTACAACGGCGATGGCGTGACTGTGATCGAGCAGCGCCTGCAGGCAGCTTGCCAGTTGCTGGCGCTGGTGGTGCGTCAGCTGGGGCAGGCTGTGGATCAAGCGCGTCATCTGTTGCTGTCGCATGGCCTTCTCCTGGGGCAGACGCAAGCGCGTCATGCTAGGGAGATGGGGGCGTAGCGCTACGGTTAAAGACTCATCACTAGCATTCGCTAGAAGAGCCTGTTTTTGCATTCAACGACGGCGCAGGACGTGGATGTACTCTTCGCCCACCGTCTGCTGCTCCACCAGCTCGTTGCCGGTCTGCTTGGCAAACGCCTGAAAGTCGCGCAGCGATCCGTTGTCGGTGGCCACCACCTTCAGTAGCTGGCCGCTCGCCATGTCCGACAGCGCCTTCTTGGCCTTGAGGATGGGCAGGGGGCAGTTCAGGCCCCGCGTGTCGATTTCTTTGTGAATGTCCATGGTCATCAATCCTTAGGCGGCGTCGCGGCCGGGGCTTGTTCGTCCAGCCCACGGCGGCGTTCTGCATTTTCTTCGGCCGTGAAAAACACGGGCTTATGGCCGCGCGTGCGCAGCCAGTCGGCCAGCGCGTAGCCCGTGCCCGCAGGCCAGCATTTGAGATCTGGCAGATCGTACAGCCGGTAGTCCACCAGCTCGGGCGACAGTTTGACCTGCCCCGTGGCCACCACGTGGTAGGCAATGATGACCTGGTTCATGCGCAAGAACTCGTAGGCACCCACCAGGGTGGTGGACTGCACATCGAGGTTGGTCTCTTCCTTGACCTCGCGCGCAATGCCTTCCTGGGGCGACTCGCCCGCCTCCATGAAGCCGGTGATCAGGGCAAACATCTTGCCCGGCCACGCCGCATTGCGCGCCAGCAGCACCTTGCCGTCGATCTCCACAATGGCAGCCAGCACGGGCGTGGGATTGTTCCAGTGCGTCCAGCCGCAGGCGGGGCAGCGCAGCCGCTCCTTGTCGCCGCCGTCTTCGGCCAGCGTGATGGGCTGCAACTCGGTGGCACAGTGGGGGCAAAAACGAACTTCGTAGGGCATATGCTATCTTTTATGTAGCTGCTGAGGCATGTTCAACTAGCACAAGCAGCCATTCTGATTCAAAAACCTGCGAAGAGGCACCCGGCAATGCCCCTGGAGCCCACTGCGCAGGCCGTTTCACAGGTCACGCAGGAAACACCCCGGTCGACAAATACCGGTCGCCCCGATCGCACACGATGAAGACGATGGTGGCATTGCTGTCGCGCGCAGCGATCTGCTGCGCCACCCAGCACGCGCCTGCAGCCGAGATGCCGGCAAAAATGCCCTCTTCGCGCGCGAGGCGGCGGCACATGTCTTCGGCGTTGTCCTGGCTCACATACACCAGCTCATCGACCGTGCTGGCGTCATAAATCTTGGGCAGGTACTCCTGCGGCCACTTGCGGATGCCCGGGATGCGCGAGCCTTCTTCGGGCTGTGCACCAATGATCTGAATGCCGGGGTTCTTCTCCTTGAGAAACCGCGACACGCCCGTGATGGTGCCCGTGGTGCCCATCGCGCTCACAAAGTGGGTGATGCGCCCGCCGGTCTGCTCCCAGATCTCGGGGCCCGTGGTTTCGTAGTGAATGCGGGGGTTGTCGGGGTTGCCAAATTGGTCCAGCACCTTGCCCTCACCACGCTTTTGCATGGCCTCGGCCAGGTCGCGGGCGTGCTCCATGCCGCCGCTCTTGGGCGTGAGCACCAATTCTGCGCCAAAGGCCTTCATGGTCTGGGCGCGTTCGATGGACAAGTCCTCAGGCATCACCAGCACCATGCGGTAGCCCTTGATGGCCGCGGCCATCGCCAAAGCGATGCCGGTATTGCCCGACGTGGCCTCGATCAGCGTGTCGCCAGGGCGGATGTCGCCACGCTCTTCGGCGCGGCGGATCATCGACAGTGCAGGCCGGTCCTTGACGGACCCCGCCGGGTTGTTGCCTTCCAGCTTGCCAAGCACCACATTGCCCCGCGCCGCGTTGTCCTGGGCCCCAATGCGCTGCAGCGCCACCAGCGGCGTGTTGCCTACCGCGTCTTCAATCGTCGGATATTTCATACGCCCTACTGTGCCATAATTCAGGGCTTCACATATTCCGCCCGGGTGGTGAAATTGGTAGACGCAGGGGACTCAAAATCCCCCGCCGCAAGGCGTGCCGGTTCGATTCCGGCCCCGGGCACCATAGATTTCTAGCTATGGTTTTTGAATGTGTTCCGGCTTTTGTTCCGGTGCACGTTCCGGTTTTACCGACATCAAGGCCCTGTCACATCGCGTGGCGGGGCCTTTTTCTTTGTCACTTCGGCCATGCCTGCTGCAGCATCAGCGCGTCCCCAGCATGTCGGTCAGCCGACTCTGCCACTGCTCGATATTCGCTGACGCACGCTCCGAGTAGCTCTGCTGCGGTATCGGCTCGCGCAATGAGGGCGCTTGTGGAAGCGTTGGGGAGACTTGCACGGAATTCGTAGAGGGCGCCGCGCAGGCTGTCAGCAGTGCGACGGGCAGCAGCAGCATCAGCGCGGAGCTTGGTTTCGCGTTTCGTGGCTTCATTTTGGGCGTCCTGCAGTTTCTGGTTGAAGGCGAGTTCCTTGGTCCGGGTGTCTTCCTGGGCCTTGGCTGATTCGGCGGCGTAATCAGCTTGAAGCTCTGCGATCTCCTCGCCCAACTTCCACCCTTGTGCGGTCCAGCCGATCAGCCCAGCGGCCACGGCAACGCCAACATAGGCCCACATCAGATTGCCCCCTTCTGCCGCTGAATCCCAGCCTTCACGCCCAGGCCGTAAAAGTGCCGCGCCATCTGCTCAAGCTGCCGCTCAGACCACGGAGTACAGCCCACCTCGGCGCATTCCTGCGCATCCTCTGCGGAGACTTCCAGGCCCTTTGTCGTTGCGCAGCCGGTGAGACTTGCGCTGATCAAAATGGCTGAAATGAGTACGGTGAGTTTCATGAGGTAGATCCTTCACAGACGGCTCTTTCAGCCGCACGACGACGAACCAGGCCGGGGAGCTCTTTCCCGCCCGCCAGGGTCCAGCGGGACAACTCTGCACATGCCCCGGCCATGTCCCCAGCGTTGGCCTTGCGCACCAGGGTCGAGCCGCAGAATGCGTTGTTTCCAACGTTGAAGGCGAACGACAGGAATGCGGCTTTCTGCCCATCGCTCAGCGGACGCTTGATGCAGTCGATGGCCTCTGCGTGCTTGAGCAGGTCCTCCTCCAGCATGGCTTGGCACTCAGCGGCGGTGAAGCGCTTGCCTGGCGTCATCGTTTGATCGTCGTGCCCGTAGCAGGCCGCCAGACGGCCTATCGGATCGCGATAGACCCAGGGCACATAGCCTTCGAAGTGCGCAACCAAAGGAACCGCGAGCGCAATAGCCCCAGCGCCGATCTTGGCCGCGAGTCTTTGGCGCGGGGTCACTTTGGCTGCACCCCGGCTTTGAGCGCTGCCCAGAACGCTGCAATGGACGCCCCCAACCCAACGACATACCCGATGGGCTTGGCCGCCTTGCCGATCCAGTTCAGCACCTTCATGGCGCCTTTCCAGCTCTCGAAAACGTCCAGCATTTCCGCCGTGTTGGCCTCGATGCGTTTGGTAGCGTTGGTGTTCTCCGCAAGCTCCACCCTGAACTGCGCTTGCTCCAGTTTGATCGCTGTCACTTCATCCGTAAGGGAGTCCATGCGTTTGTCTCCTTGCGCGAGTTCCTCGTGAATTTGCTGCAAGTTTTCATCGTTCATCAGCCCCTCCCGGGCAAAGAAAAACCCGCCGATGCGGGTTGTTGGTGGATGGTGAGCAGCACCGCTGCCAGCCCATTCGGGCCAAAGCGCCAGGGCTCTTTGAGCTTCAGCGCCGCCGCCATGGCTTCGCTGCAGAACCAGCCGCGCTCGCTGTCTGCCAGCCAGGGCAACACAAACCGCACGTTGCCCATCAGGTCATACGGCGCGCCCTCGTTGGCGCGGAACCACTCGCGGGCGAAGGGTTCGGCGGCATCGGGCAGTTCGATGAAGTCCCAGTGCGCGGGGTTGTAGTCGATGCGCTTGAATCGCACACCGCCATCGATGTAGCTTGCCGATGCGCTCAGGCCGTCGCTGAAAACCAATTCAGAGTGCGAGTACGGGCCACGGTCAATCCATCTGACAGCACGGCTGTAGATGCCCTGCAGGCCGGGGCGGGTGCCTTTGTAGAACGCGGCTTTCACAGCTTTGCTGCCTGCACAAAAAGCGCATCTGTCTGCTCCGCGGTGAGCCCGAGAGCAGGCGCGAGCACAGACACAAACCCGTTGTGCCGCTGCACCTCTTGGCTGTACTCCCACTCGATGCGCGCAGCTTCTTTCTGCGGGCTTGGGAGAGCGTTGATAGCGGCGTCAATGTCATCAAGCAAACCAGCGCCAAGCAGAGCAAGTCTGGCTTGTCGCATGGTGACAGCGGCGGGAACAGGTGTAGGCGGGGGTGGTGCGGGGGTGAACACCTGCCCATCCCACAAGTCCCCGATGCGCGAATCTGCGGCTGGAATCCAACCCTGGGATGCAGCAAAGGCTGAATCAGCTTCGGCGTGATTAATGACGCGCCCTGCGTCAATGATTGCAAAGCGTGCCATGTTAGATCACCCCCCAAATACGCAGCTCACCTCTAGCGCCAGCACCTGACTGCGCGCCAGTTTTTGTGCCACCTCCACCACCACCCGGCGCGGACCCCGGCGAACCACTGGAAGCATTACCACCTGCGCCACCAGCACCGGCAAAAACGCTAGCACCCCCATTACCAGGCGTAGCAACACCGTTACCGCCACCGCCCGCACCGTAGATCGATGGCCCGCCGCTTGCTGCTGCGCCGGAATTCTCTCCAGCACCAGCACCCCCGGCATATACAGATGCAGCGCCAGCGCCGCTGAGACCGGTCGGGCCAGTCCACCCTGCCACTCCCGCAACTACAGAACCGCCATCGCCACCGTTGCCGCTTGAAACGACGGCAGGCGCTCCGGGGGCCGTAAAAAGGGAGCCAAATGTGGTACTGCCGCCCGCTAATCCGGTTGCAGTAGCCCCGGTGACTGGATTGCCGCCTGAACCTATAGTGACTGATACGCTGGACGCGAGGCTCGCTGTCACAAATCTAAATGGACAGCCAGCACCACCACCACCACCACTACTACCAGCGGAATTCTTTGAGCCGGATGCCCCACCCCCCCATGCCACCCCCTCTACCAGTGCGTAACCTGGCGGCTTGATGAACGTTCCAGATGTGTCGAATACTTTATAAAAAGCATTCAGGACGATCGTTCGCAGCGCAGTCCCATCACACTGAATGATTCGAACCTCACCGGGATACATTACATAGCTTGTGAGCCCGTCGATAGTTTCTGATGCGTTGGGGTCTAGGGTGATGTCGCCAGTCCCGGCATTGCGTAGATAGACAAACCAGCCGCTACCCAAAGTGGCGCAGGCGTCAAATGTCTGCGTGAATGTGCCGCTGGTTATGTCGATCAGTTTTCCAATATCGGCAGCAGTGAGTGCCGTGTTGCTTGTGCGTGCGGACCTTGTAATCTTCCCTTTTCCGAGGGTTGCAATCGCCTGCGCTACACGCAAAGGCGACATGGCACGCAAAGCCGTTTCTGTGCCCGCTTCCATTTCCACTTGGCTCGCAGAGTTCAATCCAATGTCTGCAGGCACCAGCGTGACGACTCCGGTTTTTGTATTGACCGAAGTCACTGGGCCGCCAGATATAGATGCCGCACTGGCCGCAGCCTCTGCTGCTTTTGTGGTTGCAATCCCCGCCTGTGTCGTTGCAATGCCTGCCTGTGTCGTTGCAATCCCGGCTTGTGTGGTTACCGAGCTTGCTGCAGTAGTGGCGATGCCTGCTTGTGTCGTTGCCGTGCTGGCTCCCGACGTTGCGATTCCCGCCTGAGTGGTGGCAGTCGTTGCAGCCGTGGCGGCCTCTGTCGCATTGTCGAAAACGTTTTCGGCAACCGCACCTAGCTGGGTAGCCAGGGTCTGTTGAGCAACGCTCCATGGATATGCACGCTGGTTAAACGTACTGCGGTCATTCGGGTCCGGAGGGGCCGGAAGAGCATCGATGTCTGGTGGTGCTGTGATAGCCATTTAGATCATTCCTTTCACACTGAGATCAATGCGGGACAAGCCCGGTCCTTCGTATGTCACGCGCGCAGAGCCCAGGCCGAACACGTTCAGGCCGCCGAATCCGCGTATGTTGGGTTTTGCAATCCACGCAACCGGGACGTCTAAGACATCCTGTATTTGTCTGAGCGCCTCGTCAGTTTTGGCACTTGGCAAAATGATCTTTGCGCTCAAATTCGTGGAGCGATGACGGCGCACGATGGTTGTTTCGCCGAATTCATCGGTTTTGATGTAGCTGAAGGTCACAGGCTCGGCCTGCGCCCCATACTCCGTCCCGCCAAACTCTGACAGGTCACCCACCAGGTCCACAAGGTCGCCCAACACAATCATTCCGATACCCACCGGCTGCCCGCTGGCCGCCGACACGGTGATGGTGATCTCCGCATCGGGCCTGATCGGCAGGTTGGAGCGGGACAGTTTGGTGATCGGTGACGGCGGGATGAACAGGTACTCATACCAGCCAGCCGGGTCATCAAACAGTGGGCCGCTTTGCGAATAGATCGTTGTGCCCCCAGGCTCATCCTTGAGCGTGATGCTGATGGACGAGCCGACAAGGCCATACAAACTCATGGCGTTGACATACCCCGGCCTCAACACATAGGTCAGGCTTGTGGCGGCGCTAGCACCAGTGCTCACGTACTGGTCAAACGGCGCCCATCGCTGTGTCGGCCCCACATCAGCCCAGTACGCGCCGTCTTGTTCGGGCAACTGGGAGCGTCCCGTGTGGGCCTGCTTTGCGACGTAGCGGCGGTGCGTTGTGGCTCTGATGACCTCGGCGTCCAGCGCGTAAGTGGCGCCGGATACCCAGGCCGTTTCCCCCGATGCAGGCTCCGCAATGCTTGTACCTGCCGCAATCATTGCGCTGGTGATGGTGATCGGTTTGATGAAATTCATGCCACCTCCACCAGCATCGGGCTTTCAGGGTTGCCGTTGGTTGCGTTCGCCGTGCGCTGCGCCTGTATGCGCAACTCAATCACCTCGGCCCGCAGCGAGCGGATTTCTTCGACCAGCTCTTGGTTGCCCAGAATGCTCGATGTCTGGCCCGCGTTGTAGACCATGCCTGGGCTTCGGAAGTTGATGATTTCCGGCCCCTGCTCCCCCACAAGGGTGAGACCTGCTGGGGTGTAGCCGCCCATGGCGCGCTGGTTTATAACTCCCATGACCGGCGGCGCAGTGCCCCATCCCCAGGGCAAATTACCGTTAGGACCTTCGTCAGCAATGATGGGGGTAGTGTTATTGTTATTGCCAGCTGCAGCTGATGCGATCGCTGACGCCAATGCCGCCATGGTCGCGTCCAACTGCTTGACGGCTGCATCAATCGATAGCGCCGTCTTCTCGATACCGAGCATTGACTCCAGTTGCTTTCTTGCGTTTTCCACGACTTGATCCAGCAGCTTGATCTGCGCGTTGAAACCATTTTCCAAAGCACGTAGCTGCTGCTCTGCCGCCGACAACTGCGCGCCGCCAACTTCGCTCAAACCCTGCAGCAACCCAGCGGCCTGAGCCTGCGAGCGCACGTACTGTTCCCGCGTTGCGTACAGATTGGGATCGTTGCGTGTAAGCGTTGCCGATGCTTGCTCGATCACGGACTCAAAGCCCTTGATGTCGGCACCACCCTGCACCGCAGTGAGCGTGGATTGCAGCGTCAAACGCGCCGCCGTTTGGGCCGCAATGCCTGTATCGGCAACCGTGCCGCGAATGCTTTGCAATGCGGCGTCCACGGTCCTGATCACATCGCTGATGCCTTGGATTCTTTCCCGCAGCGCTGCTGATTCAGCTTGGAACTTTTCGCGCAGTCGGTCCTGCTCAGCGCGTACAGACTCTTCAACGGTGGACAGCGCAGCCTGTGCGGCAGATTTAGCGCCATTCAGTGCCTCGATCTGAGCACGCAGAGCCTCGTTGGCGTCGTATGCCGCCACCTCCACCTCGCTGAGTCCTTCGATGGCAAGCGCACGCAAAATCTCCTTCGCGCCTGCAGCATTTCCACCCAATTGCAATAGTTGGGCCTGCAGTTGCTTGGCCTCCTTGGCAAAGCCATTCAGAGACTCTTGGACGCGGATTTGCTCTTCCAGCGCACGGTTGCTGTCATAGATGGCGATTGCTTCCGCGCTCAGACCTTTGATTGCATCCTCGCGAATGAGGTTTGTCGCCTCCTGTTGTTTGCCCTGCGCTTGTAGCAGTCGGATTTCAAGCTGGCGCCGCTCGGCAAGCAGATCATTCATGCGCTGCTGCTCGGCATCTGCCGCACCACCTGCGCCGCTTTGCGAGAACAGCTCTGATGCACGCAGGCTGTACTTGCCCTGCGCATCTTTCGTGATGTAGTCCTGCAGCAACCCAGCTTCGGAGAGCTTTGCAAGGTTGTCTTGGGTGATGCCCATAGAGTTACCTGCATCGCCCACCACCAGCCGCACCTGGTCCAGCTCCTTCTTGGAAAAGATGCCGTAGTACAGCGACTTAAGCGTGCTATCAAGTGCCGTTGTAGAACCGCTCTGGATTTCTGCCTTGATTTGCTCAGGCGTCCACCCCCATTCCGTCCGCGCCTTGAACTGGTCCAGATAAAGATTGGGGTTCATGATCGGCGAGTCGGTGTTGGGACCACGGATCAAGTCGATGTACTGATTGACCTTGCCGGACGAGAACCCAGACTCCAGCAGCTTCAAAACGGTGTCCAGCAGCTCAGGCGTTACCGATGATTGGTAAGCGCTGAACTGCAGGAAGTCAAAGCCCATCAATTGCTTGATAGTGTCTTTGTTCAACCGGTCCGCGAACTCTGGATACCAGTCTTTGAACTTGGTCAGGAAAATGTCCTCGGCAGTCTTTGGCCCTGCGGCCATCGGCGCCATGGACTTCACGCTCAAGGTGGACTTAGCGGCCCCCGCAATGAACCCACGCTCCACCGCAGCCGCAAGCATGTCGGTACTGTTGCTGGTGGAGTAAATCGCGCTGGGACCAGTGAATTCAAACTCGGGGCCGTTTTCGCCGACAAGGCGCATGCCGCCCTGGTGCGCGCCGCCAGCAGCGAAGCGAGGAACGGTGACATTGGACGACGCTTGGTTTTGAACAACGATATTGACGGTGCTGCTCTCGATAGATGCCGCCAGGCCGCTGATCGCAGAGGAAACGCGCGATGTCTCGCTCACCAGATTCCCGAGCAACTCGGCAGACTCTGCCGTGGACGCTGCTGTCTGCTCCTGCGGCGATAGCAACTTTTCCAGCGCCGATACCTGCGGCGCAGAATCAGCTAGCTGCTCCAGTGTCATGTTGTTCTTCTGCAGGAAGTCGGCCAACTCGGCAAACTGAGGCGCCACCTGCAGCAGCGCAGCGATTTGCTCCTGCCCCGCGTCTGTGTTCACATCCAGGCTTTCGACCAGCGCGCGGAACTCACCCTTGGTGTCCACGCCCAACGCAGTCAGGTCGATCCCAACGCCCTCCAGCACCGTTGCCAGCTGCACCGCAGCGACGCCTGCCTGCTCTGTCTCGCTGTAATACTGCGACACGAACTGGCCCGCGTTTTGCAGGAACTGGTCCACACCACCGGAAAGGCTGATCAATCGGCTCTGCGCATCGAAAGACGCCGCCGCAATGCTGGA
Organism: Acidovorax sp. FG48; assembly: GCF_057809085.1. Classification (NCBI taxonomy): domain Bacteria; kingdom Pseudomonadati; phylum Pseudomonadota; class Betaproteobacteria; order Burkholderiales; family Comamonadaceae; genus Acidovorax; species Acidovorax sp. FG48. Next base: position 126,237 of record NZ_JBMDJH010000011.1, read on the forward strand.
GAAAATGCCGCCCATAGGGCTGATGGCCGCGCGCAGGGTGTTTACCCCCACAACCTGCGAGTTGATGGCCTCCAATAGCTGGTTTGCGGCTTCTTCGGTCAGCGACTCTGCATCGACACCCGCCAGCATCATCTGGACGGTCTTCGGGATATCAGAAACCGTCTGCAGCGCCTGCACTGTCGACTGCTTCAGATCGAGTGTGAAGTTCTCCAGCGCTGTCTTGAAGTCGGGGCTGTTGGTGCTGAATTTTTCGTACAGCGTGCCGTCGTAGTTGTCGCCCTTGCCGGATTCGCCGAACTGCAAACCACCGCTGAGCGTACCGCCCGCAAACACACCGCCCCGGCCCTTGCTGGATGTTTCCAGGCCCGCCGAAAAGCCCGTCAAGACTGCAGCGCTGCCCAGCGACTTCAAGATGCTGTTGATGCTAGCAGCAGTGCCAGACACTGCATTCCGAATGGCCTGCTCTTGCGCAACAGGGTCGCCCTCCAGGCGGTAGGCAATGCCGTCCTTGAGAGCGGTTTTCATGCCGTTCGTGAAGTCGCGGTCGAACTGCTGGCCTTCGATGACGTAGGTTTGCCCCCGGCGCTGGTTGGTCACGCTGCCGTCGAACGCAACGCCGAACTGGCCGCCGGTGCGGGTTTCGCCTTTAGTCTTGCCGATGATGGCCGTGAGGGCACCGATGCCAAGCGCGAGGGGGCCCAACACCCCGGCGATCATCCCGGCACCTTGGGCCATGATGGCCGCTGGGCCTCCAGATGTGAGCATGCTCAGGCCACCACTCAGAGCGCCAAGGCCGTTGCCAGACATGAGCGCGGAGAAGCCGTAGCCCGCAGCAGTGCCAGCACCACCCAGCAGTCCAGCAGCGTTACCCAGGAACGAAGCCCCGCTGGCCGCGCTGCCGATGGCGCCAAGAGCGGACGTGCCAGCGTTCGCGGCGCCCGCCAGCCCCAGCGCCCCGGTAATAGCCCCCGCCACCGGGCTGATGATCGCGCTGATGGTTGGGCGCAGGATCAGCGTTTTGAACATGTTGACGGCAACATCGCGGAGGTTTTGCACAAACCCTTTCCCCGACTCAAACCCGCGCATCAAGCTATCGGTCAGCGAACGCTCGATGTTCTCTGCGGTTCGCTGCCAATCGGCCTGGGCCTGCTTTGCTGCATCCTCAGACGCCTTGCGCGCTTCGGTGGAGCGGATGACGCCCAGCAGCTTTTGGCGGGCCTCGATTTCCTTTTGCACTGCGAGGTAGGCGTCTTCGTTGCCCAGCAGCCCGTCACGCTTTTCTTTGAGGCGGGCGATGGTCACCAGCTCGATGGCCTCTTCCAAGGAGACGTAGCCCTGCGAAGCGATAGCGGCGGCTTCTTCCTCCAGCCGCATCTTGTCGATCTGCTGCTCAACAGCTACGGCGCCTCGGCTCAGTTCCTCGATGTACTTTGCGTGCGCGCGGGCGCCCTCTTCTGCGGCCTTGGCCTGGGCCTTCGTGGCGTCTGTTTGTTGCTTGGCGAGCGCCACGGCAAAGGGCTGCTTTTCCAGCAGCTTGGCTTGCGCCTCCGCGAGCTGCTCGACAGAGAGGCCACCGGCCGCGAATGCCTTGTTCAGTGACTCCCAATCCTGGGCGAACGAACCGGACAAGCCGCTCAGCTCAGCAAGCAATTTCGCTTGACGCTCAAGTTCTCGGTTGGCCTCCCGGTCGGCGCTGTTGCTGCCGCTGCCGCCCTTCTTGGAATAGCTCTCGCGTATCTGTGCGAGGCGCTGCTCAATCTCGGCTTGGCTCTTGCCAGCTTCTGCGCCCTGCACGCGCGCTGCTGCGAGCTCGCGCTCCATCTTCACCTTGTCGGTCAGGAACTTCTCGCCCGCCTTGTCAAAGGCTGCTGTCGCCTTGACGGCCTCTCCCCTTTGGCGCTCTTCCTCTGCGGCAACTCTGGTTTGATTGGCGATCCCCTCCAGCGCCGCTGCCTGGGCCTGCAGCGCGGAAAGCTCTGCCCGCAGGCGCTCCGTTGCTGCTTGGCTTGGCCGCCCAAATGCGGCGCCGCCGCCATTTGCGCCAAAGCCGCCGTTTGCAAGCTGGTTTTCGCGGTCGGCAATTTGCTTACGCACCGCTGCCAACTGATCGGAGTTGGTCGATGCGCGGCCCACATTCAGGATGGCATCCCACGCGCTCTTTGCCGCATCCTTCACTGCGAGCCAGCCGCGCTCCACAGTGCCAAGGTTGCGCTCCATCTCCCCGGCGCGGCCTGCTAGCGTGTCCGCAAAGGCGCGCTGCGCAACGTTCGCGGCTTCGGCAGTCTTGCCCTGCTCTTCCAAGCTCTTGATCTGCTTGTACGTGCTGTCTGTCAGGAAGTTCATGCCATCGTTGAGCTTCAGCACTGCGGCCAGAGGCTCGCTGCGCAACGACGCAAATTGATCTGCCGTCTTGTCCAATGCTTGACCGGTGGCGCGCTCGTACTGCACGGCGGCCTGAGCAGCTTCTTTCAGCAATTCGGCGCCGATCTTGCCGGTGGATGCCAGCGCGGCCAGCGACTCGGCGGCCTTTCCTTGCGTCCCCACAACGCCACTGATTTCCAGCGCGTAGGCCTTGAGCTGGGATGCGTTGGTCCCGGCGGCGTTTCCGGTGGTGATCAAAGCCTTGTTGTAGGCGTCAGCCTCCGCGCTGCCTTGCTTGTATGCCAGCGCCAGAGCAACACCAGCCGCAGCCGCTACGGTGAGCGGGCTGATCAGACCTACGACATAGCCGCCCAATGCGCGCGCGGCATTTCCCGCACCGCCAAACATATCCTTGAGCTGCCCGCCCTGCTGCAAGAACACGGTGAGCGGGGCTTGCCCACCTTGCAGGCTGGTGATGATGTCGGTGAACTGCGCTGGCACGCCACGCAATGCGGCAGCGGTCTGGGCTGCGCTGATGCCCATCTTGTCCAGTGAGCCAGAGGCCGCGCGCTGGGCTTGCTGCGCCTGGGCCTCCACCTCGCGCAGACGCTGCAACATGGGCTCAAACTTCTTGGGATCGAGGCCCTTGTCGGCAATGTTGAACTCCAGGCGCTGCGATGCCGTCTTGCCCAGCAATTCAAGCTCGGTCGTGGCGCGCTTGATGGATGCCGAAATGCGGCTTTCTGCGCGGGTGAACTTTTCCGCGCTGGCACCCGCGCCGTCACCGATTTTGTCAACGGCCTGGCCTGCCTTGGTCGCAGACGTGGCTACCTCATTCGCCATCTGCTGGGCCTTGTCGCCAACACGGTTAAAGGCGCCTTCCGCCTGTTCCGAGTTGACGACTACCTCGCCCTGTATTTGCAGGTCAGATGCCATTGGTGAGCCCAAATGAAAAAGGCCCGCCGATGGCGAGCCCAGAAATGAAAAAAGCCACCCGGGGGTGGCTCGCTGTGTTTTGCGCGACTACTTCACGCTTGCTGTTCGCTCATGACAAAGAGCCGGCCCAAGAATGTCGTATGACAGTCCGCCCTCTTCCCCTTCAATGATCGCGATGTCGCCAGATACCAAAAACTTGCGGAAACCAATGTATGCGCCGTAGGAGTTCTTGGCGTTGATTTCTCCGCAGACCGATACGCCACCTTTCCCGGTGGTCGATTTGTAAATTCCCACGTCCCGAAACTTGGCTGCGTCTGGGTCTTTGAGATCACGGCTGATCGACTTTTTAGCCTTCGCCACCAGCGCCGAATAGCCCTTGTCCTGAGCGGCCGCAGGAAGGGCAAGAACACCAGCCAGAAAAAGAGCAAGCACGCGGACCATGGCACCTCCAAATAGAAGGCGCCATGGTACTAAATAGTGCAGCCTTCGTGCAGCTTGCGCTTGGCGGCCAAGTACACAGCGTGCGCCTCTCTCGGGTCTTCAAAATAGCCAAGACACCTTGTCTTGCCATTGGCCTTGATACGCGCCATCCAAATCTTCTTGCCCTGCCGACTGGCCGCTGTTTTATGCACACCCAAAAAACCTGAGGTGTTTTGCGAGCGGGCCTTCTTCAGGTTCTGCTGGTTGCGTGACATATCCACGATCCGCAGGTTCCTTATTCGGTTGTCGTTTTTCACGCCGTTGATGTGGTCGATATCACCATCAGGCCACACACCGTGCACATAGAGCCATGCCAAGCGGTGGAGCTTCAGCCGCCTACCGTCTATGGTCGTTCCAATGTATCCATGCGTCAGCCAAAACCCCACCTCATCACCGACCTTCACCCGATTGGAGGTGCGCACCTTCCAAGTGAACACACCCGTCTCCGGGTCGTAGTGCAGCACCTCGCGCAGGCGCTCTGCAGTGAGTGCCGCCTTCATGCAGGTACTCCCATCGATTGCGACGGCATGGCGATGGAAGGCATTAATTGCCGGAATCCAGCACGCGCAAAACCCGTCTTTGAATCAGCCCCTTTCAACGCGCGGATGACACCAAGGACATCGTTGTATGGCGAGCTCAGCGGGTTGAACAGTTTGCACAGCCGGTCCAGCCGTTCTGCAATGTCGTGCGCCTGCTCTTCCGGGAGCATCCACTTTGAAGGCTTGGAAGGAAACTCATCCCACAGCGATACACGGACAAATTCATTGTCGAACGGGCTGGAATCTTTGGCGTACTCCATGCGGATCAAGTCTCCGGCCTTCACGCCGCCATTCCTCATCACCTTGGCTGGCACACAAACACCGAACCCGCATTCACCGCACACGACCGACATCACCCAATCGCCGTTGGAGCTACGACCGACCGACTGAACCCTGGCGCGCAGGCTTGATGTCTCAATCTCCGGCACTTCGTCCACCACCTCCCATTCGGCGGTGTGGCGGGCAATGATAGAAACCGCTTCGCTGAACTCCTGCCGGGGAATTTCCCGGTACGGCACGCCGAAGTGGGCCTTGAGCTTGCTCCATCCCTTCACCATCGCGCCCGCCTGCTTTTCCTTTGGCAGTCGCTCCACCGCCGACTTGAGCATCAGGCGCAACGTATTCTGCTCTTCCGCCGTCAGCACATCGCCGGGGTTGACCGTGAAGGGCTTGCCCACATAGACACCCGTTTTGCGGATGGCTGGCAGAACTTCGCTTGTCACCCACTTGGCAAACTTGCGGGCCTCTGGTTTGCGGCTGCGCAGCACCAGGGCGTATAGGCCGGATTCGTTGATGACCACGGTAAACCGTGCTCCGCCCCGCTTCCCTGCACCGGTCGAACCAGTCGTTAGACCGCCTTCCGATTGACCATAACCAGACGTTAGAGTCATTCGCTCGTCTTCATCCAAATGGTCAGCCACTGCCTTGCTGGTGTTCTTGTAGTCCAGGGCGGCGCAAACGTCGCTTGCCACAAACCATGGCTCACCATCACGCACCACCACACGCACCGAGTGCGCGCCGAAGTTGAAGACGGGTTGGCTGCTGACTTGAACTGCTTTAGAATCGCTCATGTTGAATCCTTGATTGACGTCTTGGGTTTTCACACTCGACGCCCCGGTTGCTGCAACTTCCGGGGCGTTTCCTTTTTCAGGCTGCGTTTGCATGCTGCGGCCCTTGGTGCTGTGGCTCGGCCACGCTTTTGCGCAGCGCTGCAACGATCTGACCGTTGAAAGTGCGGTCGTTCACTTTTGCCGCCTCATGCACGATTGCATGTAGCTCGCGCGGCAGACGGAGCGCTGTCCGCACCCATTCATCTTGCTTGCCTTCGACTTTCATCTCTTTCCTTTCGGCTTCACTGTGAAGCTGAGTCCAATTATGCACGGCTTCAAATTGAAGTCAACACCAGATTGAAGCCATCCAATAAACTAGACCCATGGCCACACAAGACGACTACATCCGCACCGCCTTGCGCGTCCCTCCCGACCTGCACGCGCATATCCACGAGTCGGCCAAGAAGAACAACCGGACATTCAACGCTGAGATAGTGGCTCGTCTACACCGTAGCTTCGAAACCAGGGATACAGACATAGCCCAAGACACCGTTGGGGCCATGCTCAAGAGCCTCAAAATGACCATCACCCACGCCGAGACGCTTGCGAAGCGCCTGGAACTCATCGAGAAGAAGCGCTCTTAGCCCTCCGCCCGGTTATCGCTCATTTGCTTGAGGGCCGCGCCCTCCAAGACTTGCAGGTCTTCAAACAACTGATCCCACTCTTCGGGGGACTTCGCAGCACGGTCGATCAAAGGGTAAGCAGCCTCGTAGCGCAAGCCGGTCGCGCCGCCCATGCCTACATTCCACTGAGTGCCGAGCCGGGAAAACAGGACAAAGGAGTCCCAGTTATCGGGCCAGACCTCTATGCTCTGGTCGCTCTGATGCGCTGCTACCGCCGCGAGAAAAGCATTGGCCGGGGCGGCATCTTCTTTGGCGTAAAGAGCGGCCCCGGCTTCTCTCAGTTTCCCAAGCGCCCCTCAATGCAGGCGGTGCGGTAAGTTTCCATGATGGCTGCAGTAGCTGCAGGCAGCTCGTCAGCCAGTTGCTGCACATTGGGCTTTGTCAGGTCTTCGTCGAGGTTCCAGCTTTCCAGAACATCGAGGATGTATTCAGCGTTTTGGCCTGCGGTCTTTTCCATCAACTCGGCCATGCTGAACTTCTCGCCTTCTGGCTGGGCCTTGGCACCAGCGGCCTCCATCAGCTTGTCAATGAAAACACCGAACTCGCTGCGGGTGCGGTAACGGAACGTGCATTCGATGGAGCCTTTGCCGCCTTCGAGCATGTCGAATGTGACAACGCGCTTGAACGATTTGGGCCTATTACCGAGCTTGATTTTTGCCATGATTTAGGTTCTTTCGCAGAGGTTAAAAAATGCCCTTGCGCACCCATGCCTTCCTCTGCGAAAGGAAGAACATGGATGCGTAGGTGCGGGGGATGGCTTGCGCCGGAAACAGAAAAGCCCTCGCGGAGAGGGCTTGTGGGATCAGTAGCTGATGGAGCGGCCAATGACCGTCAGGGCTGCATCAACGCTGTTAACCTGATTGCTGTTGAGCTTGGGCATTTCGGACACGGACAGATAGCCGTAGCCGTAGGTCACAGCACCGCCAGAGATAACCTGTTTGAAGGCCACTTTTGACAGGTTGCGCGAGATACCAACCATCGTGATGTAGTTGGCATTGGCGGCATCGTGGGCCAGCGACATCGTGATGCTCGTAGCGTTGAAGCCGGTGGGAATCTTCAGGCTGTTGCGCTTTGCCAGAAGTTGCACATCAGTGAAACGCGCATCGCCGCCGGAGCCGGAGATGGTCAGCACTTGGGGAATCGAAGCCCAACCGCTGATCTTCTGCGCAGTACCGGTGCCAGTTCCCGCAGGGAAAAAGCCGGTGTTGCTGGTATCCAGGCCAAGAATCTTGAAGCTGTTGGCGTCAACGACTTCGATCTTGTAAACGCTGTCCGTCGCGTCTTCCCAGCCCGATGTGAACAGGATTTCGTCGCCGGTTGCGTAGCCGTGGGCGGTGCTGGTTGCCACTGCCGGATTGGCATTGGTGACAGCAGTGATCGTCTTTGTGGCGGCAAAAGTTTGCGAGAACTGTTGCGCCGAACCTTCGGGAAAATATAAGGCCAAAATAGTTCCTTTCTGGGGGTTTTCCCCCGAGAAATTGCCCGCAATGGGCGTAAAAAAACCCGCTGCGATTGCTCGTAGCGGGGTGCTGCTAAGCCCTTGCGGGCACAAAAAAACCGCCTCTAGGGCGGTTCAGTTGTTATGTGGCCGTATGGCCGATCTAGTTCTGCGCAGTCGCCTTGTCGGCTCTGCGTCTCTCCCAATATGCTGCCTGCCCCGCAAGGATCCTTGCCTTGTGCTCAGGTGTCATGCGCGCGTAGTGTGTGCGCTTCTCGTGCCCCGATGAGATGGCAGCCCGTGCTTTTTCCGAAACAGGCTTGCCCTTTTTAAGTGCAGACAACTTTGCTCGCGTCTCTTCCGAAACCACGCGCCCAACACCTTTGCCCTTAAGGGCGGCAGACATCTTCGCCAACGTCTCCGCAGTGCGCTTGCGCCCTGTGTGAAATGCAGCAGTCTTTGCAATTGCATCCTGACTCATGCGCCTACCTTTGGCTGACTCAGATTTACGGCGCCGTGTCTCAACGGACTCTGGAGGTCGCTTCCTTCCGGTCTTCGACCGTGAGATCGCTAGCTTCGCAGACTCTGGCATCACATTGCCGGTCGCTCCCTCCCCGCCGTCTGTGATGTTGCAGATTCGGGCGCCCATTGCGCGATGGTGCGCAATCAAAACTTTCTCATTCCGAAAGGCGTCTTCCTCTTTGTCGAACCATTCCAGAATTTCTATGACGATCCCGTACTTGTCTCTAACTCGCCTCCAGTAATCGGTGCGGTATTGCGTAGCCCACGCACGACGGCCCGAGCCTTTGCCGATATAAAAAACTTCGCCGGTATCAGCCCGACGGTGGACATATACGTAGAATTTGGCCTCAGCCATGACGACTCCTCAACAGTCTGATTGGTTAGAGCTCGCACGGTGTTGACGCACCTTGCGGGCTCGCCTATTTTAATTTCTACCCCTCAAACTTCCTACGGCTATCTAGCGGCCCAAATCGAATGGCGCTGGATGGCGCCGTAAAGCTTGGTGTCTTCTTCGTAGGTCGAGATTGGCTCTCCCTGCGGCTTGCACACAAAGGCGGGCGACGCGCACAGCGCGGCCTCTGCAGCGCGGATAAGCGCCAGTGCTTCGGCCCTAGTCGTGCTGTACGCGCTGACCTGCATGTAGGTGTTGCGCTTGTCTGGCGCGGTGTTGTCCACGAAACGCAAGGACTCCCCGCCCAGGCCCTGCCATGCGATGAACGGCGCGACGGTGCCGGATGGCGCAATGTCCGGGAACGTGCGCGGGCAAATGGTCTTGAGCAACGTCGAGAGGTCGCTTTCCATGCTCATTTGTTGACCTCTTCCAGATAGCGCGCCTTGATGGCTGCGCGAACTTGTGTGCGGGTTTCGACAACCGCCTTGCTGATGAACGGGTGGGCTGCGGTGCGGCTGGTGCCGTTGTGGACGATGAACCCGTAAGGAGCCTCGCTCTTGTTAAAGCTGATGTGGTACGTGCTCACGTCCTTGTAGCTGTTGTCCTTGCTGAACACCTGATAGATGCTGTTCTTTAATGTTCCGGGCGCGTAGGGGCCGTACTTCTTCCCACGTATGTAGAAGTAGTGCGATGCGTCGGACACAGGTGCCTCAAGGCGGGCGCGCTCGTAGATGATCTGCGCTCCTGCCTGCGCCGCTGGGCGTGTGGCGGCATGGAGCTTGTCCACCTTGGCGCGCAGCCCTTCTTTGAAGGCCGCGACGTTCATCCGTACAGCCATGCCCATTTCAGTTCACCACCTCAGCAATGAGGTCCACATATTCCCGCCCGCCCACATCAGGCATGACTGCGGTGATGTTGTACGCCTGCAGGTTGTGAACAACGCGCATTCCAGCCGTAATACCGGCCCTGTAGCGCACGCGAATGGATGCCTGCACCACAGATACCGGCGCGCCTGCTTTGATGGCTTCCATGCCCGATTTCATGCGAATGTCAGCCCACAGCGTGGCTACATCCGTCCAGCCGGGGATTGGCTGGCCTAGCTCGTCGGTGGTTGTGCCGGGGGCCTGCAACGTGCAGCGGCGGTTTAGGCGTCCGGCTTGCATCAGGCGTACACCTTGAAGGGCTGCAGCAGGTAGTCTGCGCCGTTTGGCAGAACTGACACTGACGCCGCCCCTACCACAACCACATCCTCACGATTGGCGTACAGGTGCCCAACAGTCAGCAGCACGGCGGCCTTGATCTGGTCGTTGACGACGATGCCATCGAACACCTGGCGATACGCCACCAGGGCGCGCAGGTAGGCGGCTTCTGCCACTTGCAGGGCTGCGGCCCGCTCGTCTGCATCGGTCATGGCTTCGGCTGCGACGATGGCGGCTTCTTTTGCGGCAGTGGCGGCAGTGAGTGCAGCAGGGGCGGCAGTCATCGCGGTCTGCAGTGCGGTGCCATCGGCATACACGCCCCTGTCCATGGCCTTGATAGCGGCCTGCTCTGCGGCGTTGATGTAGATGCCGATCAGGGCGTCTTCATCGGTGCCGTCAACCCGTAGGTGCAGCTTTGCCTCGGCCAGCGTCAAGAAGCTCATTACAGGCTTTCAGCGTAGGCGACGGCTTCGGGGTTCGCGTCAACCTGGCCGGATGCCAGCGCCTGGGCCAGCTCTTCGCCTTCCAACTCGATCACGTCATCAGGCTTGCCGAACGCGCCTTCGACCAGCACGCGCAGCTTGGTGGCGGTGGTCTGCTTTTTGGTTGCCATGGTTGTTCCTTGTGGAATCGCAATGAAAAAGCCGCCCAGCGGTGAGACTGGGCGGCTTTTGCGTGGGACTGTGAAGGTTTACGCTTCAGGTGGCGCTGTTCACGTACACCTTGACGGCGGCGGTGTCCAGCAGGTTCGAGCCGGTACGCATCCAGCCGCAGAAGCCGACTTGGCCGTTCAGCGCGAAGGCCGAATCGTCGAAGCGGCGCAGGCTGGTGGAACCTGCCACGTCACGGATGACGAACTGCGAGAAGTCACCGAAGGCGATGGACTTGGCATTCGCGGCCATGGCTGCCACGTCATCGTTCACGGTGTAGGGATAGCCGCAGATGGTGGAAGGCGTGCCGCCGCTGATGCTTTCGTTGTCGCCGGGATTCCAGATGGGACGGCCCGAGGTGTCCTTCAGCTTGCGGATGACGGCCACGGACGTGTCGCGCAGCATGAAGCGGGCGCCGCGCGAGCGGTAGGCGCTGTTCACGCTGTGGATCAGGTCGATCAGATCGTCATAGGTGACGGTCAGGGTTTGGCCGGTAGTGCCGGTCTTGCCGGTGGCAGCGCGAGCCATCACGCCGAATGGCTGGCTGGAACCGGTGCCGGTCGTGTAGTGCTGGTTGGTGATGCGGCCCAAACGCTGCGCCAGGCGGTTCACCACGAACTGCACCACATCAATCGCGCTGTCTTGGATCAATTCCACAGGCAGGGCGATCTTCTTGGAGCTGTACTTGTAGGGGTTCACAGCAACCGTGCCGAAGGTGATGTCTGCACCAGTCGCAGCGGCGTTTTCCGCCACGATTTCGCCCACTTCGGAGGTGCCGTCGCTGGTGGGCCAGTTCAGTGCATTACCACCTGCGGTCGTGATGACCTGGGCCACTTCGCGCATACCGCCAAAAGCCTTGAGCGAATCCACCACCATCGCGGCGATTTCCGATGGGACGGTGTAGCCGCCCTCTGCCGGGGTTGTGGTGCTCATGGCGTTACGGATGGCCACGGCTTGTTCGGCAGTCACGTTGTTGCCATGACGCAGGTACAGCGCAACAGCGGTCACAGCGTCTATGGTGTCGTCGGCGCCCTTCTTGCCGCCCTGGTGTGCCGCGTTCTCGAAAAACTTCTCGGCGTCAAGGTTGCGCATGCGCTCGATGCTCTTGATCTGCGCTTGCGTGCGCTCGATCTCATCGGCGATGTTGTCGAACGAGGCTTGTTCTTCCTTCGTCCAGGTCTGCGAGCCCTTTTCGGCAAGCTGGTGGTTGGCGGTACGTGCGAGTTCGGCAATCTTCTCGCGCAGTGCGGTGATTTCGGTCATAGTGACCCTTTCAAAATGAAAAAACCCGCTCGATGGCGGGTTGGTCAGGGCATCCGGCCCTAGCGGTTTGCTGCGCGAGAAGCGCTATGCAATCTGGGCAAGTCGCAGGCGGTTGGCGTTTGCTGCGGACATAAAAAAACCCGCCTCGGGGGCGGGTTCAGTGCTTTCGTTCTTGGGTTCTGGATCAGGCGGCTCGGGGTCTGGCGCAGGCCCCTTCAGTTCATCAGGAACCTTCTCCAGTGATGCGAGATTCCAGGTGTTTCTGGTCTTGGCGGCCTCGGCGATGCGGTCGATAAATCCACCGGCAAGCGCCTCTTGCGCCGTCATCCATGTGGTGGCATCCATCATCTGGATGATCTCGGCGGCATCCTTGCCGGTCTTGGTGGTGTAGTCGTTCACGATGGCTTGCTCGATCTTCTCCATCGTGTCGGCCGCCTTGCGCAACGCCGTCTTGTCGCCGCCGATCACGGCCTGGGCGTTGTGGATCATGAAGTGGGCACCGTCTGCCATCTCTACTTCGTCGCAAGCGAGGGCGATGCTGGTGCCAGCACTGGCGCAAAGGCTCCCGATGTGGGCAACAGTCTTTGCAGAGGTGTTGCGGATGATGTCCATGATCTCGCGCGCTTCGAACACCGAACCGCCTGGCGTGTTGATGTTGAACACGATGGTGGACGCATCACCGGCCTGAGCGATGGCCTGCGCCACTTCCTCGGCGTTGATTCCCTCTTCTGGGATGACGATGCCGCGCATGGAAATGCTGGCGACATCGCCGTTACGGACTACCGAAACCGGCACTTTTGGAATGGACCGGTTGTCCAGGTAGAGCTGCATCAGCTGGTTCATGGTGTCGCCCCTTCAGGCTGTGGTGCGGCTTGCGCCTTGTTTGGGTCGAAGATGACATCGCCGCCAGCAACAGGCGGAAGACCTTTTCCCTTGCGCACTTCGTTGATGGTCATCCAGCCGAAGCCAGTACCCGGCCCACCAAGGGCGGCGCGGTTGTATTCGGCCTGGGCCTTGGCATCGCCTTCGATCAGGTCGGAGAGGTCGAAGCGCACGAACTTGCCGGTGTCGCGCGGGAACAGCTTGCGGTTTAGCTCTTGTTCCAGGCGCTTCAAGTGCAGGCGCAGGGTGTGCATCACAAAGTCGCGTGCCTGCTGCTCATAACCAGCACCCACGGCGGATGAGCCGGTGGTTTCGCCAATCATGTGCGGGGGGACGCCGAAGGCGCGGGCAATGTCCACGACTTGGAACTTGCGGGCCTCCAGCAGCTGGGCGTCCTCTGCGGACAGGCTGATTTCCTGGGCGGCCAATCCTTCGGTCAGCACCAACGGGTGCTTGTGCGCGTTGTTTGCGCCGGAATACTTGGCGACGAACGCAGCACGCAACTCGTTCTTCTGCGTCTCCGTCATGGCCTTGTCGGTCTTGAGGATGATGGACGGATGGGCGCCATTGGCAAAGAACTTGCCGCTGTAGTCATCCATCGCCAGGGCGTTGCCGATGGCGTTCTGCGCGCCGTAGGCAATCACGCTCATGGAGCGAAGGCCATCAAAGCCGTGGCCTGGGAAGTGCAGGACTTCCGAAGGATCCAGCCAGGTGGTGATGTTCCAATCGGGCAGGATGATGTAGTAACGGATCGAGCCGTCAGGCATGCGCCAGGGCTGCACGGCGCCCCATGGCAGCGGGAACAACTCTGCAATGCTGCCATTCGGGCGGCGGCGAATCCATGTGAACCCGTCGCCTCGGAGAAGCTGCTCGCTGACCTTGTTGTCCCAGTGGCTGGTGGCCGTGAATTGGCTGTGCGGCTGCTCGTTCAGCAAGTACCAGAGGGAATCACGCGGGAGTTTGACCTCGGTGTCATCGGTGATCCGAAGCACATCGAGCCGGAGTGTGGAGATGGACCCGGCGATTTTCTGGCGGCAGGCCGACACCGCGGCTACCCGCTGCGCAGACAGCGGCGTCACGCTCACACCGGCAGACGCGGCGGTAGCGCCAAATGCATCCAGCACGTCTTGGCTGTAGGTCACGTTCTGCACGCTGGTGGCTTTTTCCGGGCGCACCTCTCCCTGGCCCGACTTGAACAAGTCAGCCAATTTAGAAAAGATGCTCATCAGAGTGCTACAAAGCCTTGTGTGATGGCCCCGGTGGTGGGGTTCAGTGACATGAGAGTGACGGCGTTAAACAGCGCCATCAGCGGGTCGATCTTGGCGGACCCTGCCGCCTGTTTCGTGATGATCACGGCGTTGCCTCGCGGCTCCACCTTTGCATTGCCTACGCACCAGGCCATCAGCGGCTGTCCACCGTGAACTAGCACGCCTTCGGCCAGCTTGCGCTCTGCCGTTTTTATGGCCCCGGTGAGCTTCCAGCCCTGGGACACGCCAATCAGCTTTTCCTCGGGGATTCCAGCCTCTGCCAGGGCATCCACGATGCCTCCCAGCCCAGCCGGGTCACACCCGATCTTGTCCAGCAGGCCGCGCGCATAGATCAGCGCACAGATGCTGGCCACGTCTTCCACGTCCTCGCCGATGTTTTGCACCAGCGTGAGGTTCCCGTCCTTGGCGAAGTCCTGAAACCGGGCCGCCTCAGACTTGCGGCGCTCCAGCACAGAGGGGTGCGCCCATGCGTGCGTCCAGGTCAGCCACTCGCGCGTGTCTTTGTCCCTGCCCACCACAGCCAGGCCTAGCAAGTCGTCCAGGCCGCCGCCGTCGATCCCAACGTCCACCACCTCGGAGCGGTCGAGCAGCTCGTCAAGGGTTAAGCCGGGGCGCTTGGCCTGCGATTCCCACCAATCGGCACCGGCCCAGCGGTCGCTGCGGAGGTTCAGGCCTATCTCTACGTTCAGGTGTTTTGCAAGGAACTCCTTGAACTCCTGTGCACCGCCCTCTTTCGCCTGGCTGTGCAGCTGCGTGATGCGCTCGATGTCCACCGACGCGCCCCAATTGGGGTTGGTCACGTAGGCGTTTTCCAGGTTCTCGTAATCCTTGCTCTGCAGCATGGAGTCCGGGAACTCGTAGATCAGCGGCAGGAACTTGCGGTCCTTTACCTTGCCATCGCGCACCTTGCGCGCATAGTCCAGCTTCTGCTTAAACACCCCGGCGGGCGGCTCTGCCGACTGCGTGGTGGCGTAGATCACGAAACCCTCGGGCCGCGATGCCAGGCCACCGGTGGCCTCCAGCAGCATGTTCGAGGCCTTGGCCTGCTTGCCGAACTCGTGCAACTCGTCCACGAAGACGAAGGAGGCCTTCTTGCCCGACACCGTGTCGCTGTCCGCAGCGACCACCTTCAGCGTGGCGCCCGTCTCGTTGTGCGTGATCAGCCGGAAGTAGTCCTGCACCTTCAGCAGCGCCGTCAGCTCCGGATCAGCCTTGATGAAGTCGCGGATCGGCTTGTAGCTGTTGTCCGCGATTTCCTTGGTCGGGCTCAGGATCAGCAGCTCGGCCGACTGGCGCCAGTTCATCAGCAGAGCCGTGAGCATGATGGCCGCCGCAATCGTGCTCTTGGCGTTCTTCTTGCTGACCATCAGGAAGAACTCGTTGATGTGGCGCCGTCCAGACTCTGGGTCTTCCGCGCCGAACACCGCCAGTACGAAGTCGCGCAACCATGGCAGCGACACATCACCCAAAAGCGGCTGGCCGACCACATCGACCATTTCGAACTTGCTGCACATCTCCCAGGCGTCCTGGGCCACCTCGGGGAACAGTGGCGGGCACACGATCAGAGACTCGCGCGCAACAATCCGCCGCTCCCAATCAGGGCAGGCGGTGCTCCAATCCTTCATTTGTTGTTCGCCACCAGGCGCGGACCTTGACGCACGCCAAACTTGCCGCCAGCCGCCGCTTTGGCCCGTTCTGCAGCATCATCCTTCTTGCCGCCCTCGCCTTTCTTTGGGTGGACGTACTGCGCCGCAGTCTTCGCCGCTTCCAGCCGCAGCTTGTCGGCCAGGGCGTTGTCGTTCATCACCGCCAGCAAGAATTCCAGCGGGGTCTGGTTGCCACTGGTGGCAATCGTCTGCTCTTCCGCTGGGTCTTTTGGCTTGCGGCCAGCCCCAGGCCGGGCGCCGCCGCTCCGTCCTTTAGCTCCGGCCATTTGATTTCCTTTTGAATACGGGGATTTTTTTGCGCGTGGGGAACTGCGGGGTGTCGAGCCGATCAGCCTTCCAGACTTTTGACTCCCCCCACCCTTTCGCGTCATCCTGCTCTTTCCTTCGCCTCGGCCTTGGATTTGCGGGCGTGACACCCATCCGGGCCTGAGCAAAGCAACTGAAGGTTGTCATCCTCGTTGCTGCCGCCTTGTTCCAGCGGAATCACATGGTCGCAATCGTGATCCATGCGGATCAGTCCACAGCCTGCGCATGTGAACTTGTCGCGCTGCATGATCCTGCGCCTTGTCGCCATCCATGAGCTGCCTTGTATGCGCTTGGTGCTGCCTGCCTTCGTTTGCAGCGTGGGCAGGCGGGTGGTTACTACCGATGCCAGCCTGTTGGGGATGCGCTGGAGCTTCATTGCCCAGCCACCAGCGCCCGAAGCGATTCAGCCGATTCCGGCAGTTCCACAAACTGGCGCTGCTCGTAGTCGTATTCGTTGGGTGCGGTCTGAACATCCACGCCCACTTGAATCTGCACATCCACCCCGGCGACGTGCTCACCGCCGCAGCCTGAGCAGTCGAAGCGCTGGCCCTTGTAGACCAAGCGTTCGTCATGCAGATCGAAGTCGAAGCTATGCGGGCAGTCGTAGGACATCCACACTTCGCGCTTTGGATAGTTCATGTCGCTCATTGTGTTCTGCCTGCCATCGGACTACAGGGCTTGCCCTGCTGGCTGCCGCCGTTCGCGCCTCTACTGGTGACGGCTGGGCAGCCGTAGGAGACCCCGTCCAGCTTCCGGGGTGGTTGTGTGTTGCGGGCGCGCTGCCTAGTGGAACGTGTCCTGCTATGGGTGTGCAGCGGCCCGCGAACGTGGTTGCCGTGCTGGGATTCGAACCCAGGGAGACCAGCGTATCAGCCCAAGCGCCACGCCAATCCCTTTAGCTTGGTCACCCTTCGGCCACTCGGGCACACGGCTGAAACGAAAAAGCCCCACGCGGCGAACCGGGCGGGGCTTGAATCAGCTTATTTCTCAGGCGGTTAACCCTGCGCAAGCAGGGTAGTCCTAATGCCGATGCTGACTGATGGCGCGCAATATGCCACAGAAAAACCATGCGTGCAACATTTATTTTTGCAGCCTGTTATTCAGCATCGTCCTGCCAGCCTCCACCAGATCAGCCAGCCCCTGCTTGCTCACGCCGAGATTGCGCGCCATTGCCACCGGGTCGCGCCGGTACACGTACCACCACCGCACGGCCTCGCGGTGCTTCTCGGGGAGCGCATAGACAGCCTTCTCCATCAATGCGGCGTCTAGGGTGTCCACTGGTGTGCCGATGTGCGGGGATGCTTCCCATTGCTTGGATGCGCGGAAGTTGCGGAACATCGGGTGAGTGAACCACCCATGCGGGCGAACCCTTACCCAGCGCTCCCAGTTCACCAGCCGCGCATGGATGGCTTCATGGTGGGCGGCGATGTGGTTGTAATCGACGGCTTCAGTGACGCGCATTAGCATGGGTTCCTTTCAGTTCATCCAGATCGTGTGCAAAGCCGGAGCGCGGGCGATTGCCTTTGCCACTGTGGTTTCAGGCTTCGGCTTGGCCGGTGGCTTCTTCGGCTCCAGCCGCTCGCGCCATGTGGGCTTGACTGTGTAGGCAGGCACCCGGCCAACGTGATCCACCGTCACCAGCCCACGGAATGCGCAACGGCGCAGGTACTGGCGGGCGGTGTCGTACTCCAGGCCGGTCGCGTCTGTGACCTGGCGGGCCGTGCTTGTGCCCCGTTCTTCCAGGGCGGCGAGGATGGCGATGGTGTGGGCGCCCAGGTTGTTGCGTGGGGTCATTTCTTCAATTCCTTGAGCTTTGCCTTGTAGGTGTCGCGGATGGCGCGCAGCTCTTCATGCGTCCACTTGTGCGGGGCGTTGTCGCACTCCAGCGCTTCCACGCGGGCGGGGCCGATGCGCTGCAACAGTCGGATGCGGTAGTCCACGGCCATCCCTGCGCCCCACTGGTTGCACTTGACGCACTGGGCGTGGCAGTTGTCCGGGTGGAATCTCAGATGCGACGCGCTCCCGGTGCTGCGGTAGTGCCCTGCGTCCCGGCCTGCGTGCAGGGTGGACATGTCAGGCGGTGGCGCATCGCACGATATACAGGGCTGTGCAGCATCGCGGGCACGCACCCATGCGTTGAATGCCGTCTGAGCCTCTTTGATGAGGTCAGGCACGCGCTTCAATGCCTCCTTGCGGCGCTTCACCGATTCGCGCTCGGCCTTCTCTGCTGCCTCACGCTCGGCACGCGCCTTCTTGAGGCCACAGGAACCACGGCACACCACCTGGCCCATTCGCTCAGGCACAAACACCCGGTCGCACACGACGCAGCTTTTGGCCTTTGGGTTCTTGTAGGTCAGCATCAAGGCCCCCGCATCTTCAAAATGAAGGCGAAACAAATGCATCCAACACCTAGTGCGAACGCAGCATCTTTGGAAACCACTTGCGCTAGGTAGATCGCGGCCATCAGAAACAGAACATCAGATTTCTTCATTGCCACCCCTCCGGCGCAGTGAACCGCACACCCTTCTCTGCCCCGAATGCTTCCATCAGCTCCTGCATCTCGCACATTTCGGCCTTGGTCATCTTGCTGGTTGACTGACCGCACACCACAAATCCGCCGTCCAAGCCAGGCACGACCTTCGTGCGCTTGAGGCTCGCACTGAAAACGTCTTTCCATTCCTCGCTGGTGAGCTTGTGGCCGTACCAATCCACCTGGGCGGATATGTCGGCCAACATGGCCCACAGCCTGCGGTTCTGCGCATCGCTGCGCTTCTCGGGGCGTATTTCCAGGGTCAGGCGCTGGTCACCGGCCATCAGCCAGCCCTTGGCGTGCTTCCATGCTGTTTGGATGGCTTGGTGGGCCTGCTGGGCGTTGTAGAGGGGGAGCGTGAGGCGTTCAGCCATGGCGTCGCCCCTCCTGCGCGTCAATCTCGGCAATCGCGCGCTTGCAGTAGATCGCTGCATCCAGCAGTTCTTCGTACTGGTGCGACAGCCACTCACGCAGAGAAAGCCGGTTCTCTGCCACCGTGGTGCCGTACTTGTTGATTCCCATCTGCTGGCGGCGGGCAATGTCTGCGCAGACTTCGGCTTCTATGCCTTCGGGGAGAAAGACTCCAATAGTCATACGCCCTCCTTCGTGCCTCGGGCGCGGATGGCGTCAGCAATGCCTTGAGCCGTCCAGCCACCACAATCAGGCGTATCTGCGTTCTCTACGATGTCTGCACACGCCTCCCGCTCCTTGGCTGCTACTAGGGCGGCGAAGCGCTCAAGCTGCTGGTACAGGCGTTGCGCATCAGCTTGGCAATATGGGTGGTCGAGCAACGCCATCTGCATTCCAAACCCAGCCTCTTTCGCCATGGCGATGATTTCGTCTTGGGTCATGCCGCCTCCTTCTCGGTGCTTGGCACTGGGAGCCAGGACAGGGTTTCGTCTTGGGCGTCTTCGCCTGGGTCGCGGATGGGGCGGAGGATGGAATCCATGGCGTAAACAATGGCCCCCGCAGGCACCTGACCAACAATCTTTTCCCACACGTACTGCGACATTGACTGCAGGGCTTCACAGCGCCACTCACCCGGATCGCAATTGTCAGAATCCAAGACCCGCAAAAGCTTGTCCCTGTTGGCACCGCCAGAAACGACGCGAGCAATATCCCCAGGCTTACAGTTCATGATTCACCCCTTCTTGTTGAGCCACTGAACCCTCACAGCCGCCACATCCGGTGCAACTGCTTGGTGCCTTCCACATGAGTGCTGTGGTCCGTAAAAGACGTAGCGCGGCCCCTTGAGGCAGATTGCTAGACGGTGCTTGGCCATCTGGCCGGATTGCTTGGGCGACCAATGGAGACAGGTTGAGCAGGTCATGCATTGATGGCCTCCGAGAAAAGATCCCCAGTGACCCAAAGTGCAAACAGGATTTGCGACTCGGGGACGGCGCCTCCTGCGCGCACAAGGTCAAGGAGGTGGTTAGCTTGGGCGCGGGTCATGCTGCACTCCTTGGGCCTTCGATGGCCGCTGCGATCGGGCCACCAAGTGATTGAATGGATTGGAAGGAAATGGCGGTCTTGCCTGCGCCGCCGCCTTGATAGACCAGCTTCGCCCGATCGGGATCACCAATCAGTGCAGGACGTGGCAGCTTCAACCCGGCTTTTTCATACTCGCTGTCAGGGCTACGATCGCCGCCCAAACGCTTCGGGTAATCAAACTGGCCGCGCTCGGTGTATGCGCGATAAGACTGCATGAAGCGGTGCTGCAGCAGTCCCAACTCCTTGATTTCGGTGCGGCACATCTTGGGCCAACCGCCCATGTCGTCCGCAGCGGCATGGATGGCTGGGTCATCAAACACCACATCGGTGTAGGCGCCGACGGAGGACATTGCTTCCAGCACCTTGCCCCAAGCCAGCGAAGCGCGGTCGGTGGTCGTGCCCTGCAAGATGCGGACAAGATCGGCCACCTTGGGCGCGAACTGCCCATGCTCTGGGTCGGTAGCATGGCGCTGCATGGCCTTGCGAACCTGCTCCAAATCGAAAGGGCGGCAGGCGCTCCACCACAGGTCCAGCACGAACCGGCTGGCATCCTGACGGTAGTAGGCCAGCACATCGGTCACCAGCTGGGCGAAGTCGCCGCGCTCAGACGGTTGCATGGTCTGCTCCTTCGTTCGCCCAGGCATCGGCCACCGATCGGTTGCGCTGCTCCAAGGCTTCTTGCTTGTTGACGGGGGCGCGCTTACCAACGGAGCGCATGCACGTTGCCTTGAGGTATTCGACCGGGTCGGCAGGCCGGGCCAGAACAGCGGACCGCACTGCGTCCACAACGATCAGATCGCCGTAGTCCTTGACCAGCTTGCCGACGAACGAACCGCACTGCGCCTTTGGCATGCCAGCCTGTTCAAGCAGGGACTTCCCGGCTTTCCAGAGTTCGTCCTTGGTCAGATCGGCCGCAGGCTTGGCGGCATCGCCGCCCACTCCGATAGGAGTGGTATCAAGGATGAGGGAATCAGGAATCAGGGAATCAGGAATCAGCCCGATTGCCACGGTGTCCGCCACGTCGTTAGACTGTGTTTGCACGGTGCTTGCACGGTGCTTCTTCTTGTCTGGCTCCGGTGTTGCAAGGTGCCCATCCTGATCTGGGATGGTGCTGACCTTCTCGTCCTTGTGGGGGTTCTGGTGCTTCGCGAAATTCACCACTTGCAAGTAGCGTTTTCCATCGTGCGAGTACCGTGCAACCATGCCGATAGCAGCAAGTTCGTCCAGCAAAGCATCAACATCCAAGCTGTCAGCAGGGAACAGCTCCATCTTGATTTGCTTGGGTCGGTCTTCCATGCGACCAGAGCGATCGGCGATCGTCCATAGGCCGATGAACAACAAGCGGGCTTCGTAGGGCAGCTCCGCCAAGTCAGCATTCCGGAAAAATCCCGGTTTGATGTTGCGCGCACGAGCCATGAACTAGCAGCCCTTCGGAGCAGTGCCGAAATAGGCGTGGTAGTTCTTGCCAGGGATGCGGCGCTTGGTGATCGTCCAGCCCATGGCCTTGAGGTCTGCCATGCGACGGTGAGGGCATACGGTGCCCACGCGGCTGATGATCTCCATGGCTGTAGTGCCGCTTTTACGCGACAGCAGCTTGGCAAGGAGTTGATGTTGAGTGAGTTGGGTCATACAATGCACCTCAGTTGATTGAGAAGCCGGTCGGGTTGCAGCCCATATGACCGGCTTTTCTTTTGCCTGCGAGAAGGTGCGCAGGCTTCACCGTTATTCCTTGACCACCGCCCGGTCGCCGTGCCGAATGGTTTTTTCGTAGCGGGAGAACTGGGCTTCTTGGTGGGCCATGCGTGCAGCGGTTTGCACGTCATCGCGATTGCTTGAATCGCGGGCAGCCACACGGCCAAAGTGCGGAGGCTGGTTAAGCGGTCTGCGTGGGTTCCAGAGGGTGGTCATGTTTTTAGAGTTACTCTGCAGTTACTCTTAATGAGCGACTTGGAAACGGAATAGGCGTGCAATGGGGCTCAGACGGCCGCGCTTTTGCAGCTCTTTGGAGTGGTCGAGCAAGATTTGCTTGCAGGCTTCATCGAATGAAATCCCGCGCTTCGTTGCTTCGGTTTCGATAGCACTAATGTCTTGTTCCGACAGGCCGGATAGATCGACGGCTGTCTGCTTTTTGTCCATGTGAAGCTCCGGAAAATGAGGGTGCGGAAGGCATGGCAAAAAGCTCACGCGGCCATGAGTGCGCCAAAGGCGTTTCTGTCAACCCGCGCAGGTGACAAAGAATTGCGCTCATGACGTTTCATCTGAGCGAACTCCCTCAAGGCCTCCCGGTACACAGCAGCAGGCTCGCCGCCGCCGTAGTACTCCACCAAGAACTCCAGGTCTGGCAGTTCTTCTTCATTCGCGCGGATCATCGCGACTGGTTTGCGCAAGAGAGTGCGATTGCGGTAGGTCATGTGGAACTCCCGGTGGTTGTTTTGGTGGTTCGCTCAGGCCGAAGCGGGTTGCTTGGCTTTGCTGGTGCGTTTCGCACGCTGCTGCTTCTTTCGGTACAGGGCTGCCTGCACTCGGTCGCGCAAAGCGGGCGTGAGTTGCTCTGGCCATCCGGAAATGGCCTGAGACGTGACTCCGATTGCGGCAGCGGCGCTCTTGGCTGTCCCGCCGAGAAGTTCGATGGCTTGGGTTTTCAACATGATTGCCATTAAAGCATTCTTTAAATCATGTTGCAAGCATTCTTTTTGCTCATTCGGCCAGCACGTGAAAGACTTCTTTCATGAATACATACGGCGAACGGCTTGAGGCCGCGTTAATGGCGAGGCGGCCTGATGACAGGGCGGCCCGACAGTGGCTTGCTGACCAGCTGGAGATTTCGGTGCAGGCTATCGGCCAGGTGATTGCCGGGAAGACCAAGGCGCTCACTGCAGAGAACCATGAAAAGGCGGTGCAGGCCTTGGGGTGCTCTGGGCTATGGTTAGCTACGGGGCAAGGCGAGCTAGTGCCTGTTCAGCAATTGACGCCTGCGCCACAGCCTGGGCAACCGGTTGTGCACGTCCCGCTACTGGCCAACGCGGGCAGCATGGGCCCC
Source organism: Acidovorax sp. FG48 (assembly GCF_057809085.1). Classification (NCBI taxonomy): domain Bacteria; kingdom Pseudomonadati; phylum Pseudomonadota; class Betaproteobacteria; order Burkholderiales; family Comamonadaceae; genus Acidovorax; species Acidovorax sp. FG48. The sequence continues at coordinate 148,932 of NZ_JBMDJH010000011.1, forward strand.
GGCACGGATGTCCTGCACGACGACATACTGGTGGGGCAGATCGCCCTGTCTGAGCAATGGGTGGCCAGGCGCCTGCAGCCGTCAAACCTGAATGCTTTGCGGTTCATCCACGCCTACGGCGACAGCATGAGCCCGACGTTTGAGGATGGCGACATTCTTTTGGTGGACACCGGGATCAAAGACCCCAGAATCATTGATGGCGTCTATGTCATGGCTGCCAACGAACGCGTCTACATCAAGCGCGTGCGCCAGCGCATGGATGGGGTTGTGGAGATCAGCAGCGACAACGCCACTGTGAAAACGGTGGATGTGCTGAACGGAGACCACCGTATCGACATCCTGGGCCGGGTGGTCTGGTGCTGGAATGGGCGGAAGCTCTAGGAGACACAAGTGAAGAAGATTTTTGCCGTATTGGTACTAGCGTTGTCGGCGTACGCCAATGCCCAAGCGCCAGCCATTCTGATCGAGGCCTGCAACTCAATTGCGGACGCTGACAAGCGGCTCGAATGTTTGAAAGCTGCGATTGGTGCTGGGGGGCCATCAACTCAGGCGCAACCATTGAATGCCGTGACTCGGGCGTTCTCTGGCATGGAAGCCAGTTTGAATGCTGGCATCTCGTACAACAACTACCAGCTCGCCGTGCTGGATCTGGCGAAGGCTGTAGCTGCGTTCAAGCAGGACGCGGGCGAGGCGGGGGCCGCCTCCGCGAAACTGTTTGAATCAGCTGTCGAGGCGTACAGCGACGCTGGCGCCCTATGGGAGCGCTCCATTTCGTTCTACGCGCGCAGAGGCAATGACATTGCCTACGCCGGAGGCCTGCCGGTATCCATGAATGGGCTGGACTGGCTCGTCTCCAAGTACAGCCTGGCGACCGGGAAATCTGACATTTGGGGTTTGGAGCGTGGACTTCCGGTGCAGCCAGCGCGGGCAGAAATCTGGCGCATCGCAAAGGAAAAGGCAGAAGCTGGAGCGAAGGCATACGGGAAGAAACTGGAGGCTCCAGCAAAACCGGATTCGGCCAAAGATCAGAACGTCGTGGCGGTCGAGGAAGCAGCCAAGCAGGCCAGTTGCAGTGATGATCCGGCTGCAAGCCAGACGGGCGTGATCGGAGCAACCAGGCTCTTCTCTGTCTACTGCTCGAACAGGCAGACCATGAGCTTTGAGTGCGTGGACGGCTCCTGCAAGCGGCTCAACTAAGCGCGACGCTCAGAAGCTTTAAAGCTCACAGAGCTACGCAATTGTGGCGGGATGAGTAGTTTTGCCAGCCTTATCAAGCCGGTGGTTCATACTGGTGTACGCCAGACAGAAGCCCAAGAACCCAGGCAAAGTCATCCCGCGTCCAGGTGCCCTCGGCGAGCATGACCGTGGCATCTTCAAGTACCGGGTCTCTGCGGACGTGCAATCCCTGCTGCTCCATGTAGGCAATGGCGCAAGTCAGCGCTGTGCGCTTATTGGCATCGTTGAAGACATGCCCTCTTGCTATCGCCTCTGCGTACAGCGAAGCAATGCCCAGAACGTCATCCAACCCGTTGTAGTAAGCGTGGTTCTCGACACGATCTAGCGCAGCCTGGACGGCAAGAAGGCCTCCACCAGAAAAACCGGCGAGGCCTCCGAACTCTCTTACTATCTCGTCGTGCACAGTCACGACAAAATCGACATCGAGCAAATTAGCGGTCTTTCAATGCAACCAGCACGGGGTAGTGAGTGTTGATCACCCGGCGGGTGACCTCGCGCACTATCCGCTGTTCTTCGGGCGTCTTAGCTTGCACTGTCACTCTTGGGCGAATCAACACACGTTTGTGCGTACTGGACTGGCTTTTGACCTGTTCCAACGTCAGCATGTGATCTCCTTCATGTGTCTATCAAATTGATAGGCGTTAATAGTAGCCTAATCCTTATTTCTTTGCATGTAGGCCATGATGCCTAGAGCGTTCTTTGGCACGCACTTTTAGCTATATATCTTGTAGCAATTGCGCCAATGATTGCATTGTTATCAACTAGTTGGTAACAAGAAAACAACATCTTTTCATGCGGCAAAAATACCACTGGGCACAATGAAAAATCATTGGGACTGTATATTCATCCAGTGTCAAATGTGCCGCTCCAAATTTCCCACCCCGTCAAGGCCACGATCCTGATGCTCTACTGCAAGGGCGGCCGGAGGCCGTTCGCCAGCAAGATGCACGAGTGCACCGGGGATCTGACCGTTGTGCGCCTGGAGGGACGATTCGGCACTGTGCCAGCCCTGCACCTGGCTAGCTACGAACCCCAGCGCCTGTTCGAGCCGCGCATCGTGGACATGGTGTCCGGGGCCCTGGAAGTCCACGGCCTTGAAAAGACGCCCGAGGGTGACTGGGTGGCCCAGGCCTGGCGGCTGCGGTTTGGGGACTGAGCTGCGCGATGCGGCGCCGTCTGACATGCGGCGGCCTGTAGCGGTCCTACTATTTCTCTGCCGCTAGCCGCTTGCGGCATCCCCTCCCCTCGCTGCAATAGCGGGGTTCAAGCCCACCCACTGAGGTGGGCTTTTTTTCGCCTTCACCGAACTACGTATGCGAATAGGTAGTTTTAATAAAGCATCAGTGAAAGAATGCTTTGCTTATTTGGCGAAAGAATGCTTTAATTCACCCATCGCAGCAAAACGCAGCGACAGGGTGAGCGGATCGGCGGTCACCACGGAAAGCAGCCCCTTAAAAATCATTTCCCTGCGGTTCGCACTCTACGGAGCAGACGACAGCAGGCGCGCATTCCCGGCGTGAGAGGGAATTGAGGCGGTAGCGCCAAGAACAGCAAGCAACCAAGCCCAGGCGGGCGCTCAGGTGGGCGCAACAAGCCGGGTTACAGGGCACTGATAGTCATCAGCAAAGCGCGGGCCAGTCGCGCAGCCGGAACCCTTCGGGGGATATGTCGGCAAGCCATTCTCACGAGTGGCAATCCCACAGCATCGCGGGCCGGTGCTTTGGTATTCAACAGGAGATAGACATGAAGCCAATCAGCCAAAACGACATGGAGCGGCTTAAAGACGCAATGGCCCAAGGCCTGATGACTGCAGAGCAGGCCAACGTCGAAAAGGTGCGAATCCAGCGGGTTGTGCTTGCTGGGCGCATGCCGATGGAGGTGCGCAAAGCCCTGAACGCAGCCGTGAAGCGCGGAGAGCTGGGGCACATGAAGAAAGACGGGAACAAGCCTGAGGCGTACTACCACCCGACCTTTGAATGCATGGCGAAAGCCGCAAGAGCGGAGCACGAACGCAGTGTTGTGCGAGCGCTGCTGGCCGTGTGCGGCTAACTAACGAGCAATCCTCGGCAATTGACAAGGATTGCTTGACTGTTCCGCTGTCAACTATTGGATGACAACCCCACCCCGCCCCTACACCCCAGGGGCTGGATTGCTTTGATGGGCGGCAGTACGGAAGGTGCGAGCGTGGAGCACAGCGGCCACGGCGCAGCAGCAGACGACGTACCCGGCAGATTGACGTAAAGAGCCCTCGACGGAGGGAGATTCATCTGGGCCGTAAACGCGGACGCAGGAGTGATGCCCTGCCCGCCCTTCAAAGCAATCCCCCCCAGTTCAACACTAGGAGAAGAGCATGAAAGCAGGTCAGAAAGTTTGGCTGGTCAAGTACGCGCTGACCGCTGGAGTTACAGAAGAGGTCGTGAAATCCAACAGCACAGACAAGTATGTATTTCTTGAAAGCGCGCCATGGAACATATATGCGTTAGGCCGCGATGTTTTCGCTGACTACGGCGAAGCAGTAAAAGCCGCCGAGGCGCTGCGCCAAAAGAAGCTCGGCAGCCTGCGCAAGCAATGCATGAAGCTGGAAAAGCTCAAGTTCTAACCCTCCCTGTCTTCCTATAGACGTGGCAAGCCACCTGGGCGTGATGCTCAGGGCCACCATTGAAGCGGAATTGGACGGGCTGTCGTCTGGCCGTAGAGTGAACCGAGCACAAGCGGGACACGCGGTTTTCTAAGACCTGGGTTCAGCGCCAGGACGCTTCAATGGTGGTGAATGCCTGCTGGATGCAGGCCTCTGTCTCCGCGCGCTACCTTGAGTAGCCGGATAGCGGGATCAATCCCCGTGAGCCGGGATCACCTCCGGCCGCCACCAACCCCACACAACCCAAGCCGCCTAGTGCGGCTTTTTTCATTGGAGCAGAGCATGGCCTTTGAAGTCCTGATGCGCGACTGCGCAAACGAAGAAGACCGCCGCCAGCGCGAAGCAGAAGCGCTGGACCGAGAGCAAGGCCGATTGCAGGCCCTGGCGCTGGTTGAAGCCATGCAAGGCAACACCGACAAGCTCTGGTCAGCGGTGGACTACGCAGACCACGACAAGCGCCTGATGCGCGTCCTGATGTGGGCGCATGTGGCGGGGAATTACGACGCGACTGTACTGGTGCGCCATCTGGCGCAGACCTACGCAATCAACAACGCAGAGGTGAAGGAATGACCCGCACCCGTCCTAACTATGGCTTCGGCCTGGTGATCCTGGCCACCATCGTGGCCTTCTGCTACCTGAGCGATCAGGACTACCGCGACGAGTTCGCCCAGTCCGATGAGCTGACAGCCGTACAGCAAGAAGAACAGGCCAAAGCCTCGCGCGAGTTTGCTGGGCAATACGCATGTGGGCCTGGTGCTCAGGCGCAGTGGCTCTCGGACAAGGAGCTGCAATGCGTGCCCAAGCGCGGCAAGGCTTACACCGTGGCGGGGGTGCAATGAACCGCCTAAAAGAATTCGCCGCTCTGTACCGCATCTATCGCCAGTGCCACAAGCCCATTGCTGCCGCTCGGTATGCGTGGATTGTGTCGGGCGGGTGATTCACAACTACTGGAAGAACACCATGACAGAAAAAACCCATTACCGCAAGGCGTTTGATTCGCCATACCTGAGCAGCGCCGACATTGTTGAACCCACTGTTCTCACTGTGGCTCGCGTCACCTTGGAGCCTGACCGCACCAAGAAAACGAAAGACCTGTTCAACACGGCGTGGTTCGCGGAGAAAGAATTACGCCAGGGCGAAAAGCTCAAGCCGATGATCTTGAACGCGACCAACAGCAAGACCATGAAGGGGCTTACCGGCTCGGCCTTTATTGACGACTGGCAGAACGTGCGGATCACGGTTTACGTTGACCCGAACGTTCGGTTCGGAAAGGAGTCGGTCGAGGGCCTACGAATCAGCCCATTCGCTCCAGAAAAGCGCGTTCTGACGCCTGACAACAAGCGCGGATGGGAGAACGCCAAGGCCGCATACCGGCGCGACGGGAATCTGTCGCAAGTGCTCTCCCGCGTGGACATGAGCGCAGAGCACCAGAAGCAGATCGCCGATGAATGCAAGGAGCCTGCCGAATGACGTTCTATGACGTTGAGCAGAACTCTGACGCTTGGCTGGCGCTGCGGCTTGGAAAGGCCACCGGCTCCAACTTCGGTTGCTTCATGGCAAACGATGGCAAGGCGTTCGGAGAGCCAGCCAAGGCATACGCACTGCAACTGGCTCTGGAAATCGACACCGGGCGCCGCGCAGAGTACAGCTTCAGCAATGAGCACATGGAGCGCGGGCACGAACAGGAGCCGGTCGCAAAGATGCTCTACCAAGATGAAAACTTTGTGACCGTGCAGAACGGCGGGTTCTTCTGCTGGGGCACATACGGCGACTCCCCTGATGGGCTGATCGGCTCTGATGGAGTGCTGGAGATCAAGTCAGTCGGGGCAAAGACGCACTATGCGACTCTGATGCGCAAGTCATACGACCCAGCCTACCGCTGGCAGCTTGTAGGGCATCTGGACTGCACTGAGCGCGATTGGGTGGACTTTGCCAGCTACTGCGCAGAGTTCTCAGAAGGCAAAAAACTGCTGGTGTATCGGCTGCACCGGGACGACTGCGCCGACGAAATCAACCGCCTGCGTCAGCGCCGCGCCGACTTCCTCGGGCTGGTGCAAGAAACGCTGGAAAACATCCGGGGGTAACCCCATCAACTCCTGCCGCGCTGGGCGGCGGGCAATTTGAAAGGGCCATCATGGCTAACGACCTCAATCAATGCAACTTCATCGGGCGCCTCGGGCGCGACTTGGAACTACGGACGTTCCCATCTGGCGATCAGGTGGCGAACGGCACTCTGGCAGTGGGTAGCAAGTGGAAAGACCGCAACACCGGAGAAGCCAAGGAATCGACTGAATGGGTCCGTCTCAACTTCCACGGGAAGTCTGCAGAGATCGCGGCGCAGTATCTGCGCAAGGGCTCACAGATTTTCGTAACCGGCGAGATGCGGACGCGCGAATGGGAGCAGGACGGCGTGAAGCGCTACAGCACCGAGATTCGCGTGAGCAACTTCCAGATGCTAGGCGGCAAACCAGAAGGCGAAGGCCGCGCACCAGCCACGGCACCGGCGCCACGACAGCAGCAGCGCGCACCGGCGCCTACAACCGACCCGGGCGGCTGGGACGATCCAAGCGACATCCCCTTCTAACCACCCCGCATCCCACCCCCAAGCCCTCCCCGTGAGGGCTTTTTCTTTATGACCATGCCAAGAAAAGTGCACACGACAGAAAGCCTACTTGCCCGCGCAGATGAATTTGGGGACTGCCTGATCTGGAACGGCTACATGGCAAACAACACACCTTATGTCTTCCACGAAGGAAAGATGACCAGCGTAAGGGGTTTGCTGTGGAAGCTGTCTGGCAAGAAGGTCCCAGATGCAAAGGTGTACTACCGGGCAATCTGTCAACAGGATGGATGCGTCAACCCTGCGCACATCCGATGCGACACCGAGGCTGACCATATGAAAAGACTCGCGCAACCTGAACTGAGGACGGCTGCAGGCGAGGCTATCCGAGCGGCAAAGATTTCTCAGCACAAACGGAAGCTGAGCCGGATCACGGAGGAAACCATTCAGGAAATTCTCCACAGCAACGAAACAGGCCCTGAGATTGAGCGACGCCTGGGAATCAGCAGATCGCTGGTTAGCCAGTACCGCAGGGGCAGGCTTGGAGCAACCAGGGCGAGCAACCCATTTCAGGGCCTTGGCGCCCGATAGGAGCAGGACATGGCCCTCTACACAAAACGCGGCGCCAGCTACGTGCCAACCACACTATCCGACCAGGGCGCATGGGGCAGCGATGGACTGATGGCCATGGCCGCATTCCGCTACTGCCTGGGCCGGATGACGTACATCGTGGGCGACTGCGAGCGGTGGATTTTTGCTAACTGGGAGCAGTTCCCGG
>NZ_JBMDJH010000012.1:0-129602 GCF_057809085.1 Acidovorax sp. FG48
TACTTGTCTGGGCCTACCTTTTGGCAACGTGCACTTCGTTGTTTAAACCGCCGTGTTATTGGCTGGATGCGCTAGTGGGATATGTGCTGGTAGCTATTGATTTTGTAGTGTTTGTTTTCGTGTGCTGAATGTGCCGCATGCCTTTGCTGAGGGCGGAGGCCGGGACTCGCCCGCCGGGGCGACATCCCGGCCTCCGCCCTCAACCCAAGCACGCAGCCCAAACCAGAGAACGGGCTTCCCCCGGCTTCGACAGGCTCAGCCCGAAAGGGCGGGAGTCATCAGGACTACAAAAACAATAGCTGCTAGCGCTTGTCGGATAAGCGCCAGAGCCCAAAAATACCTCAAAAAATCAAACCCACCCCGCATCTACCTTGAACTCCTGCGCCGTACACATCGCCGCATCATCCGACGCCAAAAACAACACCATCCGCGCAATGTCGTGCGGCCGCAGCTTGTCTGGCAGGCACTGGTTGCGCGCTAGTTCCTTCTCCCCCTCGGCGTCCAGCCACAGCTTGATCTGCCGCTCCGTCATCACCCAGCCCGGCGACACCGTGTTGATGCGGATGCGGTCCTGCCCCAGCGTCTTGGCCAACCCGCGCGTGAGGCCGTTTACCGACGACTTGGCAATGGCGTAGCAGGGGTAGCCCGTGCCCTTGCCCTGCCAGCCGGTGGAGCCCAGGTTGATGACCGAGCCCGCGCCCAGCCTGCGCATGCCGGGTACCACGGCCTGGATGGCGAAGAAGGCGGGGCGCTCGTTGATGGCCATGCGCTCGTCGTAGTACTCGGGCGTCACGGATTCGAGTGTGTGCCGGTCGTCGCTGGCCACGTTGTTCACCAGCACCGCAAAGTCGCTGCCCAGCTCGGCCGCCGCTTCGGCCACACAGGCCTGCAGGGCGTTCACATCGCGCACATCGCACACACGCCACCAGGGGCGGGGCAGGCCTGCGTCGGCAATGTGCTGGGCCAGGGCTTCGCTGGCATTGCGCGCCACGTCCACAAACGCCACGCGCGCGCCCTGTTCGGCAAACGCCGCCACGATGGCCGCGCCAATGCCGCTGCCGCCGCCGGTCACAAACACGGCGCGGCCTTGCAGGCTGGGGAATTTCGCCAGGCCCTGGGGGGCACCCGTGGCGTCGGTCGAGGAAGAGGAGGGGGTAAAAAGCTGTGTCATATCAATATTGCAATCAATCAATGGCAAAAAAATTCATTTCAAGCATCAATTGGCGTTGATAAGATGCCGCTCGTCAAGTGCCTGGCGGCAGGCCGATGCAAAAAAACGACCGGAGACAACCAACGTGCGCCCTTCGCTGGATACCCCCATCCCACCTTCCAGCGGCGCCGTGCGCTGCGTGATGACACTGGGCAACGCGCTGGGTGAAGGCGTGCTGTGGTCGGTGCGCGAGCAGGCCGTGTACTGGGTGGACATCCTGCAGCGCGAGCTGCACCGCTGGGACCCTGCCACCAGCGCCCACCAGCGCTGGACGTTTGACGAAGAAATCTCCGCCATCGCCGAGCGCGCCAACGCCCCCGGCTTCATCGTTACCCTGCGCCGGGGCTTTGCGCTGTTCGACCCCGCTGCCGACATCGCCCCGCGCTACCTGCACCAGCCCGAGCCAGAGCGCACCGGCAACCGATTCAACGACGGCAAGTGCGATGCCCAGGGGCGTTTCTGGGGCGGCAGCATGGACTTTGCATGCGAGGCCCCCACGGGTGCGCTCTACACCTACACCGCCAGCGGCGACTGCGTGCGGCACGACGATGGTTTTGCCGTGACCAACGGCCCCACCTGGGCCACCATTGCGCAGGGCCCGGCCATGTTTTTCAACGACACGGTGCAGGGCACCACCTACCGCTACCGCTGCGACCCAGCCACCGGCACCCTAAGCGACAAAACGCTGTGGAAGCGCTGGCCCGCCGCCGACGGCGTGCCCGACGGCATGACCACCGACGCGCAGGGCCGCCTGTGGGTTGCGCACTGGGGCGGCGGCTGCGTCACCTGCCACGACGCCGACACGGCCGACGAGCTGGCCCGTATCCCGCTGCCCGTGAGCCAGGTCACCAACTGCGCCTTTGGCGGTGCGGACCTGTGCACGCTGTACATCACGTCGGCCCGCACCGGTCTCACGCCCGAGCAGCTCGCGGCCGAGCCGCTGGCCGGGGCACTGTTGGCCGTGGACATCAGCACGCCCGGCCTGCCCGCGCATCTTTTCGGCGGCTGATGCCGGCCCCGCACGCAGCAGCGAGACCCATGGCTCCGCCTCCTTTTTTCTCCATCCCGCAGAAAGCACACCGCCCATGACCGAGGCCTCTTCATCCCACCCCATCGTCTGGCTGCACCACGCGGGGCAGCACCTGGGCCTGGTGCCCACACTGGGTGGCAGCGTGGCGGCCTGGCAGATCGACGACCCGCAAGAGGCTGATGCACGCATCGACCTGTGGCGGCCGTGGGATGGCGCCACGCCCGACCTGTACCAGCTCGCGTCCTTCGCCATGGTGCCCTGGTCCAACCGCATCAGTGGCGGCGGGTTTGAGCATGCAGGGCAGTTCCACCCCATGCGGCCCAACCGCGTGGGCGAGCCGTACCCCATCCACGGCGATGGGTGGCTGCAGCCCTGGCAGCTGAGCCAGCCCGCGCCCGACACGCTGCAGATGCAGCTGCGCTCCGAACGCTTTGACGGCAACCCCTACGAGTACGAATGCGTGCAGACCTTCCGCCTGGTGGAGGGCGGCCTGGACCAGTCGGTGCAGGTGCGGCACCTGGGCGCGCAGCCGCTGCCCTACGGCCTGGGCTTGCACCCCTGGTTTCCGCGCACGCCTGGCACGCGCATCTCGGCGCCGGTGCAGGGTGTGTGGCTGTGTGGCGATGACCCTTTGCCCACGGAGAACACGCAGCAGTTTCCACCTGGCTGGGACCTGAACTGCGGCGCGCCCGCCAACGGCGGCCTCATCGACAACGCCTACACCGGCTGGGGCGGCACGGCGCAGATCGACTGGCCCGAGCGTGGCCTGCGCCTCACAGCCCGCATGCCCGATTTTGAAAAAGACGGCGGCACGGCCCAGCACTACTGCCTGGTCTACCGCCCGCCGCAGGGCCCGGCGTTCTGCTTTGAGCCCATCACCCAGCCCATCGATGCCTTTCACCAGCCTGGGCAGCCCGGCCTGCGCACCCTGGCGCAGGGGGAGGTGCTGGTGATGAACGTGCAGTGGCGCTACCAGCCGCTGACTGATTGAGGGTGGGCTTTAGAACAGGTTCCTACAGCAGCGCCGCGTGGCACGCCACGCACAGCTTGTTGCCGTCCGGGTCCCGAAAATACGCGCCGTAGTAATGGGCGTGGTACTCGGGCCGTAGGCCCGGGCGGCCCTCGCACACGGCGCCCAGGCTCAGCGCCAGGGCGTGCGCAGCATCCACCTGGTCGCGCGTAGCGGCTGCAAAGGCCACCATGGTGCCGTTGCCGGGTTGCGGCACCTCGCCATTGAATGGGCGGGCAATCACAAACAGCGGGCGGGGGCCGGGGTTGGATTCCCAGCCTGCCCAGGGTCGGTCGGGCTCGCAAAACCGCTCCTTCACGCCCAGTACGCTCAACACGGGCCGGTAAAACGCCAGCGCGCGCTCAAAGTCTGAAATGCCCACAAACACGTGCGACAGCATGATGGGGTGATCCTTCTTTCTGTTGGTCTGAATGCTGGTGCCTATGCGGCTGACCCCGTGTGCCCCGTTGTCCGGCCCTTGCGGGCCTTGCTGCCGCCCAGGGCATTCAGCTCTACCGCCGCGCGGATGAGCGCGCGGAACGCATCGGCAGGCAGCGTGTCGCCCTCGTGGATATCAATGGCACGGCGTGCGTTGCCGTCCAGGCTGGCATTGAAAAGGCGCGCCGGGTCGGGCAGGGCGGCGCCTTTCAGAAAGGTGAGCTTTACCGCTGCCTTGTAGCTCTCGCCCGTGCACAAGATCCCGCCCAGCGACCACACTGGTGTGCCACGCCACTTCCACTCTTCCACCACACCGGGCGCGGCCTCGTGGATCAGCTGGCGCACCTGCGCCAGCGCCTGCCCGCGCCAGTCGCCCAGGTCGGCAATGCGCTGGTCGATCAGTGCCGATGCGGCGGGCCCAGTGGTTGCCGCGTCTGGGGCGGTGGTGTTGGGCGCATGGCCCATGGCAGTGGGTGGGGATTTTTTGGCAGCAGCCACGGGGTAGTCCTTGGTGGAGTGGGCACAAAAGGCGAGGGGTGAGGCCCCGCCATTGTTGCCACTCCGCGCACCTTGGCAACCCCGGTACAACGGGTTGTTACCTTCTGGCCTGCCTCTGTTCATTCGGGCAAGCGCGTCGGTGGCTGCAGGACCTGCGCCCCCTTTGCGCCCCTCCGCGCGCCCTTGCGTGGCGTTGCACCGCGCCTCCGCCCGATTCGCTTCAGCCGTGCACTGTTGCCTACCTCGCCACCCGCGTCAGCACTTCGCGCGCCTGCTCCGTAGTCACTGCCGGGCCGCCAGCCTGCCCCGTCCAGGCCACAAATTGGTCGGGCCGCACCAGCACCAGCGGTGCGCCATAGCGCGCGGGCTCGGTGCCTTCGCCTCCGTCGCCACAGTCCACCAGCCGCAGCGGAAGGCCCAGGCCCGCCGCCGCCTCGCGAAAGGCTTGCACCGAGGTCGCATGCGCGCCGTCGCCACCCACCACCAACAGCGAAAAGCCTGCGCCCAACTCCTCAAACACGTTGCGCCCGCTGGGCAGCGTGGCGGGCGCCAGGTGGTGGCCCGGCCGCGCCGTGAACTGGTGCGAGCCCTTGGCACTTGTGGTGCGGCCCTCGCTGCCCCACACCATGGCCGAGCCCTCGTAGTGCGGCTCAAACGCATGCACCTCGCCCACGGCGCCTTGGGCGCGCGCTTGCCACGCGGCTTCAAACGCGGCCTGGTCGCGCGCCGGGTCATAGGCGTCCAAGAATTCCTTGTCGGTCTCGATGGACCGCGCAATGAAGTCGTTGATGGTGGACGCAAACACCGGGCGCCGCTCGGCGTCGTACGAGTCCAGCAGCCGCTCGCCGCCCCAGCCTTGCAGCACGGCGGCCAGCTTCCAGCCCAGGTTGCGCGCGTCTTCCAGGCCCGAGTTCACGCCGTAGCCGCCGTAGGGCGGGTGGCTGTGGGCGGCATCGCCCGCGATGAAGACGCGGCCCTTGCGGTAGCTGTCGGCCAGCATGAAGCGCAGGTCCCAAAAGCCGATGTGCTCAAACTCCACCTCAAACTCCGCGCCCACCGCCTCGTGCAGGTAGGCCGCAAAGTCAAAGTTGTCTTTGGTGGTGCCCGGCGGCACCGGTGCATGAAAGAACCAGGTGCTGCCCAGGTCCACGCGGCCTAGAAACTTCCAGTAGCCCTTCAGTTCGGGCTGCAGCACGTTGTAGTAAGACTTGCCGGGGTAGCGCTCCAGCAGCTGGTGCAGGCCTTGTGACTTGAACACCAGCAGCACCATCATGCGGTCGTGGTCGGTGCGGGTGTGGGTGATGCCCGCCTGCTCACGCACCACCGACCGCGCGCCGTCCGACCCCACCACATAGGCGCCGCGCAGCACGCGCTGGGCCTTGCCATCGCCACGCTGCTGGATGGTGACGGAAACGCCCGCGTCATCCTGCGCCACGGTGCTGGTCTCCCAGCCGTAGAGGGTCTGCACCGATGGCAGCTGCGCCACGCGCTGGCGCAGCACGGCCTCGGTGGCGTACTGCGGCAGACGCTCGTTGGCCGTGAAGTAATAAGGCTTGACCAGGTCGCGCTGCAGCCAGTCGTAGCTGTAGGGCCCCAACAGCGTGCCGTGTGCGGTCAGGCCGCCAATGCCGTATTCGACCGGAATGGTGCGCGCCGCGCGCAGCTGCTTTTCGGCACCCCAGAAATGAAAGTGCTCCATGGTGCGCTGTGTGAGGTTCTGGCCCTTGGGGATGGGCTGGGGCTGCACATAGCGCTCCACCACGATCACGCTCACGCCGCGCTGGCCCAGCTCAATGGCTAGGCCCATGCCGACGGGGCCGCCGCCCACGATGATCACTTCGGCGTCCTGCTGCGGCGCCACGGTTGCTTGCTGGTTCATGTTGTTGGTGTTGTTCGGTACGGGTCGGTTTGGCACTGGCCGCGATGCAGTGTTGTGCAGTGCGGCGCGCTACTGGCCACCGCTGGGTGCGGGTGGTCGTGGTTACTCGGCGGTGATGCCCTGGGCCTTGATCAGGTCGGCCCAGCGCTTGGCATCGGCCGTCACCAGCTTCTGGAAGGCGTCGGGCGAGCTGTGGGCGGGCGTCATGCCTTGGGTCTCGAACGACTTGGCCACTGCGGGTGATGCCAGCACATCGCGCAGCTCGGTGTTCAGCCGGTCCACCATGGCGCGGGGTGTGCCTGCGGGGGCAAACACGCCGTACCACATGTCCACGTTCAGGTCGCCCAGCTTCAGCGTGCCGAGTGACGGCACCTCGGGCAGCAGCGGGTGGGGCGTGTCCGAGCTGATGGCCAGCGCCTTCAGCTTGCCCGCCTTCACATGCTGCAAGGCCACGTGGATGGGCAAAAACATCGCGTCGATCTGCCCGCCCAGCAGGTCCGTCACGGCCGGGGCGGTGCCCCTGTAGCTGATGTGGGTGAGCGAAATCTTGGCCCGGTTTTTCAGCAACTCCATCGCCAGGTGGTGCGGCGTGCCCGCACCGGGCGAGCCGTAGTTCAGCGAGCCGGGCTTGGCCCGGGCACGGTCCATCAGGTCCTTGAGCGATTCGATCTTGGATCCCGCCGATGCCACCAGCAGCAGCTGTCCCCAGCTCGTCTGGCTCACCGGCACCAGGTCCGTCAGCGGGTTAAAGCCCTGCTTGGGGTACAGCGCCATGTTCATCACCAGCGTGTTCACGCTGACCAGCAGCGTGGTGCCGTCGGGCGCTGCGCGCACCACCTCTTGCGTGCCGATGATGCCGGACGCCCCCGCCTTGTTCTCCACAAAAAACGGGCGCTTGAGCCGGTCAGACAGCGGCTGCGCAATCTGCCGCGCAATCAGGTCGATGCCCGTGCCGGGCGTGAACGGCACCACCAGCCGCACCGGTGCATCGGCCCCCGTCTGCGCCCAGGCCTTGGGCGTGGCGGCGGCAGCCGTGGCGGCCAGCGCACCCAGCAGCAGGCTGCGGCGTTGGGGGGAGGGCGTGTGCGCGTTGGCACGCAGGGTGGGCAGCTGGGGCATGGGGCTTGTCTCTCTACTCGTTGGAAGGGCGTTACAGGACAATTACAACGACACTCTTGACATTGATCAAACGGAAAATTCTGATGAATTCTTCATCAAAGCTGATGAATGTCAGCACCCGCCAGCTCCACGCTTTTCTGGAGGTGACGCGCCTGCAGAGCTTTGCCAAGGCGGCCGAGCAGGTGCACCTGTCCCCCTCGGGCATGAGCATGCTGGTCAAGGAGCTGGAGGACCAGGTGGGCGCCCGCCTGTTTGACCGCACCACCCGGTCGATCACGCTGACCGAGGCCGGGCGCCGCCTGCAGCCCGTGGCCGAGCGCGTGGTGGGCGAGCTGCGCGCCCTGGGCGCCGTGCTGGACGGCAACGAGGCCGCCGTGCGCTCACGCCTGCTGGTGGCGGCCACGCCCATGATCTCGGCCAGCTTGCTGCCCGAGGTGATTCGCGGCTTTGCGCACAGCCACCCCGGTGTGCAGGTGCAGCTCAGCGATGTGGAGGTGGGCACCGTGCGCCAGCGCGTGCTCGACGGCGAGGCCGATATCGGTTTTGGCTTCTTCGTCAAACCCGCGGTGGGCCTGTCGCGCCAGCCCTTGTGCAAGTTCCGCCTCATGCGCATCAGCCCGCCCGATGCGGCGCACACCCGCGGCCAGCTGTCAGACAGCCAGCCCTGGAGCCGCCTCAAAGACGTGCCCCTGGTCAGCCTGCCGTCGGGCAACCCCATCCAGGTGGTCATCGAAAAGCAGCTCTCCCGCCTGGGCTTGGCCCACCAGGAGCGCCCCCGCATGAACCTCATCGGCACCCTCATCGGTATGGTGCGCGCAGGCCGTGGCAGCGCCATCGTGCCCTCGTTCGCGCTGGAAGAATGCCTGCGCCAGGGCCTGGGCGTCGCCATGCTGCGCGAGCCCGTGGTGCACCTGGACCTGTACCTGGCCTACCGCCGGGGCACGCAGCAGAAACCGGCGGCGATGGCGTTTGCAGAGGCGTTGCGCGAGGCGGCGATGCGGTTGCCTGCTTGAAAGCCTGAAACGTCTTGGGACGATGCTGGGAAGGTGCGGGGCTGTGATTCAGTGCGAAATGTGCACCAAGCGCCAGAAAAACATACCGAGGCAGCTATCAAGTTAGGAGCGGATATGACATTGCACGCAGTTGTTGCGCACCATTCGCCCCCCTCATCCCATCGGCCTGTCGCTTCACATCGCCAACAGCTTCTGCAACTCGCTGCGCAGCACCCCCACCACCTTGGCAAGGTCCAGGGCTTGCAGACGGTTCTTTTTCAGAAAGGCGGCCCACTGCTTCTGCTTGGCCGCATCCTGTGCAAATGCGTCGCTCAGGCCTGAGGGGATAGCATGGGGCAGGGCCAAGTGCCGCCGATTAAACGTGGCTGCCATTGCGCGGTGCAGTTCTTGCGGGTCCAACACGCCTTCGGTCAGCAACACCCACAGGTCAAAGTAGTCCTTCATGCGCGTGTTGGCCATGCCCAGCAGGCACACCGCATGAAACTTCTCTGCCACCACCGTGTACTTGGGGTACGCGCGCAATTGGGGTGCGGGCAGGTCTGGCAGCAGCACCGGGTAGTGCACCGCCTCGGGCGCCGGGGTCACGGCGTCGCCAAAACCAATGTCCACCTGCAGCGCAATGCGTGCGCCATCCAGTGTGGCCAGCAGGTCCACCCGCACACCGCCGTACCCCGCCTCTTTGCGAATGGTGGCGCCCTTGACCGAGGCCGGGTCAAACGCCAAACCATCGTCCACCTCGATCTGGCACATTTCGCGGAACGCCAGCACGGCAGATTCAATGTCGTCCGGGCCAAAACCCAGCAGGTCTGCATCGCGCGTGGGCCGGTGAGGCTGGTCGAACCACAGCGAGAACAGCAGGGCGCCTTTGAGCAGATAGCGGTTGGCGTGTGGCGAGATCGACAACCGGTACAGCAGCCGCTCCAGCCCGTAGCGGGTCAGCGTCAGGTTGAAATCCTGCTGGTGCGCATCGGCATACAGCTTGAGCCGTGCGCGGATGGAGGCCGCCACATTGCGCTGGCTCATGCCGTCACGCTTTCCAGATAAGGCCGCATCACATTGGCCACGCGGTTGATCGTGGCGTAGTGCCACAGCGCATCCATCGGCAGCTTGCCTTGCTGCCAGCCATCGCGCAGCGCCTCCAGCGCCACATCCAGCCCGATCTTGTTGCGGTATTTGAAGCAGTCCGTCACCGTCTTGGCGGCGTTGAACACCGGTACCTGCACGCCGTCAATGTCCACCAGTTCGATGCCTTCCGCCAGCGCCGCGCCAGACATGCGCACCACACGCAGCGCCGATTGCCCCGGGCGCGGGGTGGGCGTGTTGGGTGGTATCGCCATCCAAACCTCAAACGGTGCCTGCGTGCCAATGCCATGCACGCGCAGAGCAGAGAGCAAACACACCACGCCCTTGGGCACACGCAGCGCCACCTCGGCCAGCGAACGGTGTTCGCTGACGGCACGGCCTGGCAGGCTGTATACGCCTCGCGCCACGCGGTCGAGCTTGCCTGCGGCGACCAGACGGGTCAGCAGCACCGTGGGCAGCCCATGCGCACCCAGGTCGCGCGCGCGGAGCAGGGGTTGGTGTTGGGCAAGCTCAAGCACCGTGCTTTCTTGGGAGGTGAGGGGGGCTGGTGGCACGCCACAAGTTTGTTGTATTGGATAGTTGTTTGTCAATAAATAACTAGAAAAAGCAACAATCAAGGCTTCAATTAAGTATGATTTATCTATTCATTTATCTATCTAATTTTCAATTCAATCGGCGTATCCTTAGGGCATGCCCTCCGCCGCCCAGACCTACGCCAACGCCATCCGCCCCCTGCTGCGCCCCGGCCCCGCCAAGGCGCAGACGCTAGCCCAGGCGCTGCAGGTCAGCCAGCCCACCGTCTCGCGGGCCCTTAGCGCGCTGGGTGACGAGGTGGTGCCTTTTGGCGCGGCAAGATCTATTCAATACACGCTGCGCGATCCCCAGCGCGCCGATCTGGAGGCCACGGTGTACCGCGTCACCCCCCAGGGTGCGCTGGAAACCCTGGGCACCCTCGTCCCCGTGTGCCCGCACGGCTTTGTGATGGTTGAGGCGTGCGGGGCCCGGCTGCACAGCGACGGCCTGCCGTGGTGGATTTATGACATGCGCCCGCAGGGCTACCTGGGGCGGGCGTACTGCCAGCGGCACGGCCAGCGCCTGGGCTTGCCCGAGCGGCTGGGCGACTGGAGCGACACCCACGCGCTGCGCGCCATCCTGGACCAGGGCGACGACATGCCCGGCAACCTGCTCATCGGCCCCACCGCGCGCGACCAGTTCGTCAACGCGCCCGACCCGGTGCCCATTGCCGCCGCGCAAAAGCTGCACACCTACGCCGAACTGGCCGACCTGGCCGCGCGTGGCGAAGTGGCGGGCTCGTCCGCCGCTGGCGAGCAGCCCAAGTTCACCGCCTATGCAGAGCAAGCCGATGGCACCGCCGCGCATGTGATGGTCAAGTTCACCGCAGAACTCGACACCCCCGTCAGCGCCCGCTGGCGCGACCTGCTGCTGGCCGAACACATCGCCCTGCAGGTGCTGCGCGACCATGGCGTGCCTGCCGCGCAGTCGATGACCTGGATGCACGGCACCCAACGGTTTCTGGAAGTGCAGCGGTTTGACCGGCTGGGTGCGCGGGGGCGCAGGGCGCTGCATTCCTTCGCCGCGCTGGACGCCGAGTTTGTCGGCAGCGGCGGCAACTGGCCGGTGATTGCCAGGGCGTTGCTGAAGACCGGGGTCATCACCCCCCAGGCCTTTGACACCGCCTGCCTGCTGTGGGCATTTGGCACGCTGATCGGCAACACCGACATGCACAGCGGCAATCTGTCGTGCTTGTCCGAGGGGCGCAGGCCTTATGAGCTGGCGCCCGCGTATGACATGACGCCCATGGCGTTTGCACCCACGGCGGGGGGAGGTTTGCCGGAGCGGACGCTGGAACTGACGGTGGGGGAGCAGGTCAGTGCGGCGGCTTGGAAAGACGCGCTTGCGATGGCGCAGGTGTTTATTCGTCGGTTGGAGGATGAACAAGGATTCAGCGCGGGTTTTGACGTGTGCAAAGCCGAGTTGATCCGCCATGTGACGGTGGCTGTGGAGCGTGTGGGGCGGCTGGCGGTTTAGGTGGAATACCTGCGGGTTAAGTGGCAAGGCTGGCGGCGATGGCGTTTGCGGAGATCAGATCCGTTGGGCAGCAGCGCGCTTTGGAACCGGATTCAAGGCCAAATATGCCGATAGCGCTTGTTCTATATACGGTATTAGCTATGAAATTAAGAGCGAATGCTATTGCGCTCTTTTTCTTTGAATTTCGAAATGAATGCGAGAGGATTGGACGCTATCCACCCTAAGCAGTCGGTGGACGAAACTACCGCGAAGCTGCCGTTGACTCACTACTCACTGGCTTGACGTCCGAACCGTGCTGTCTCAGTGCCCTGTGCCTGCCTGCTGCCAAGCTATAGTTTGCTGAGTTGATGCCTGCCGGGTTTGCCGGAAATTTTATATCTGTGTTTTTGAACAGCGCACTGACCGCAAGCCCAATCTGCAAGCCATTTTCAGGAGGAATCAGTGTCCAGAATATCCCGCAATGTCCAGTTTATCCCGCAGGTTTTGCGGGATATATCACGTTAGAGCTCAGCGCCGCACGAGGAGAGCCATGCTGGAAACAGTTCTTTCAATTATTGGCGCGGTAACAGGATTGGCCAGTCTCTGGCTTTCTAACGAGCAGTGGAAAAAGGTCAAGTCAAAAATTGGAATGCTGAGTAACGCCGGAAAGGCGGCCGAAATCCTTCCCGCTTGGTATACCAGTCGAATGATGAAAGATCAGTGGTATTTCGGTCTAGTAACCACAGATGGTCACACGATCGCTATTGGAAGAATATCTGCCATTTCCGATGACGGTAAGTGGATGGATGTCGAACTACTTACCTCTGATGAAGTGCCGGACGACAGAGACACAAAGTTCATTACCGCCGTCGCAGACGACAGAAGAAGCGCATCTATTCAGATTGAGAAAATCGTGATGGCTTATGAAATCATTACAAGCTAAACAGGCTCTAACAAGTCAATCCAGCGGACGCCGTACCGGCGCCGCTGATTTCCAACGTTAGGCGTCACCAATGCCACCAGCCCAAACTTTCGCTGCCGCTCTACGGAGAGAGTTTCGCCTTAGGTCCGCGAAAGCAACATTCAGCGAGATAGCCCAATTTCGGGCGCTCAAGGAGTCTTTCGGAGCGCTGAAGCCAAGATTTCAAGTCGAGGAATACCACGGGGCAAAGCGTCAGGTTTATTTTGACACCACGCAGCCTTGGCTGAGGGCGCGAGCCCGGTGCGAGCTGTGCGATCTACTTCTGATCACCTACTCCACGACAGGTCGCCCTCAAGTCAGGCTCATGCTGCTACAGGCGAAGCTCTCACGCAGTACTCACGCCGGGCTTTGCTCTTCGCCCGGTCTGCAGCGACACCCCACAACGTTTCAAGGCAACTACGAACAATGGGACCTGCTTTCAGCACGCCCCAGGCTCGATCCAACAGGGGTTTTTGCTCCACCGCCGGATCTCCTTCGGACTGCGGTAGTGCCGTCAATCGGGGCATTCGGTGTCTTTCATCGTGTAGGTGCGGGGCATGTCGACATGTTCTATGCCTCAGCGGACACGCTGAAGCCCGTGGGTTCCCCGACGACGAGGTACGGCAAGTTGTCGACCACAGTCGCACCACCTCTTCGGTGGTTCAGCGGCTTCCCGGACAAACCACTATGCTGCTGCCTTCAAACTTTTGGTGAAGCGCTGTTCGAACTTCACTTGGGTACTCCCGTCGTGTCGACAGGCGCGGGAGGCGCATTAGTCCGGAACGAGCCACTTTCATCCTTCGCAAAGGGAATTGTGGCAACCTACATGCGCGATGCAGGTGCCAACTCGGTGCTTGCACGTGACGTACTAAGCCTGCTTGGCGACTCGACATTTGAAGTCACTCCAGCTGACGAATCAATTCCCAGCCTAGTGATACTTAAGGGCGGGGCGGCCGACAGTGCTGCCTAACCATTCCATCGAGCGGACAGCCACCGGCAAGCCGGCGTCTGCCGCTCATGTCAAACGTTGAGCTTCCGCTATCGCTAGCTGCCACCGACTGCTCCTGGCCGGTCACTGTCACTCGCTACAACCCTCAACCCACAGCCCGCATCCCCACCAACCCGGGCATCGCCCCCCGCATCGCCTCCAAAAACAACCGCAACCGCGCCGGATAAAACCGCGCATACGGGTACACCAAATACACCGGCAGTGGCGCCGCGTGCCAGTTGGGCACCAGGTGCAGCAGCTTACCTTGCCGCACATCGTTGTCCACGATCCACGCCGATGAAATACACGCCCCCAGCCCCGCCAGGGCGGCGCTGCGCAGGGCGTACAGGCTGTCGGTGGCCAAACGGGGCGTGATGCCGAAGGTGTGGGCCTCGCCGCCGGGCTCTTGCGTCAGCGTGACCTCGCGGCGGTAGAAGGTGCTCAGGGCCAGCCAGGGCAGGGGCTGCAGGTCCTGCGCGTGCTGGGGCGTGGGGCGCCCGGCCATGAGGGCGGGGGCGGCCAGCACGATTCGGGGCACTTCGGCCAGACGCACCGCCACCACGCTGGGGTCGTCCACGGCGCCGACCTGGATGGCGCAGTCGATGCCTTCGGCGATGAAGTTGGGGCGGCGGTCATGCAGCATCCATTCCACGTCCACCTCGGGGTAGCGGCGCAGATAGGCCATCAGCGGGGCGATGAACTGGTCTTGTCCAAAGGCGTGCGGCGCCAGCACGCGCAGGGTGCCGCGCGGGGTGTCGGCCGTGCCGCGCAGGTCGTCCTCCATGGCGCGCCAGTCTTCCAGCAGGGCCTTGGCGTGGGCAAAGCAGCGGTCACCGTCTTCCGTCAGCTTCATCACATGGGTGGAGCGCTGCAGCAGCTTGACGCCCAGGCTGCGCTCCAGCGCCTGCAGGCGGCGGCTCACGGTGGGCTGGCTGGTGCCCAGTTGCTGGGCGGCGGCAGACAGGCTGCCAGCCTCGACGATGCGGACAAAGGTCTGCATCAGCTCGATGCGGTCGGCGCCGGGTTGCAAGGCTGGCAGGGTGTTGGTCATACGCCAAGCGTATAACGAATCTGCAATTCAGCCTACTACCCAGCGCGGCGGCGGGCTAGAACAATCGCACCATTCCTTTTTAACCCATGGTGTTGTGATGTCTTCCATTCAAAACGTGCATGCAAGCGGTGCAGCGGGGCTGGCCCCGGTGGCGCCGCCTGTAGAAAGCGCCGTAAGTGCGCCGCTGCTGTTGCTGCTGGCGACCACGGCGGGGCTGAGCGTGGCGTCGCTGTACTACAGCCAGCCCATGCTGGGCGTGCTGGGGCCCGACATGCAGGCCGACAGCCGCGTGGTGGGGTTGGTGCCTACGCTCACGCAGCTGGGGTATGCGCTGGGCATCTTGCTGCTGGCGCCGCTGGGCGACCGGTTTGACCGGCGCCGCATCATCGTCATCAAGTCCATCGCGCTGATGCTGGCCCTGCTGCTGAGCGGCCTGGCGCCCGGCATGGGCGCGCTGCTGGCGGCCAGCCTGGCCGTGGGCCTGGCAGCCACGGTGGCGCAAGACGTGGTGCCCGCCGCCGCTACGCTGGCCCCGGCCGCGCAGCGTGGGCGCATGGTGGGCATCGTGATGACGGGGCTGCTGCTGGGCATTTTGCTGTCGCGCGTGGTCAGCGGCTTTGTGGCGCAGCAGTGGGGATGGCGCACGGTGTATGTGGCGGCGGCGGTGGCCATTGCGCTGCTGACGGTGGCGGTGTGGCGCGGGCTGCCGCGCTTTGCGCCCACCACGCAGATGGGCTATGGCGCGCTGATCGGCTCTATGGTGGCGCTGTGGCGCCAGCACGCGGCGCTGCGCCGTGCGGCCTGGGCGCAGGGGCTGCTGGCCGTGGGCTTCAGCGCGTTCTGGTCCACGCTGGCGGTGATGCTGCACAGCCAGTTTGGGCTGGGCACGGCGGCGGCGGGCGCGTTTGGCCTGGCTGGGGCGGCAGGTGCACTGGCCGCGCCGCTGGCCGGGCGTCTGGCCGACAAGCGTGGGCCCGAGGTGGTGACGCGCTATGGCGCGGGCCTTGCTGCTGCGTCGTTTGCGGTGATGGCGCTGGCACCGCTGCTGCCCGCGCAGGCCCAGCTGGGCTTGATTGTGGCCAGCGCCATCGGCTTTGACTTTGGCGTGCAGGCCACGCTGGTGGCGCACCAGACTATCGTGTACGGCATCGACCCTGCGGCGCGCAGCCGGCTCAATGCGCTGCTGTTCACGGGCATGTTCATCGGCATGTCGGCCGGGGCGGCGCTGGGTAGCCTGGCGCTGGCGCAGTGGGGCTGGCTGGGGGTGGTGGGCTTGGCCACGGCGGGGTCGCTGGCGGCGCTGGCGGTGCGCATGGGGCGGCGCCGGGGCTGATTTAGAGCGAAATAGGGCGGTAGCGCTAGTGAATCATGCGCTGGCAGCTATACAAATGAGAGCGAAATCCGCGCAAGGCAAGGGTTACGCTTTTTGCAGCAAGCGGTCCATCCAAACCAGGCAAGCTAGACCCAGGGGGCCAGACAGCGCCACATAGCCAAGCGAGGCGACCAGTTTGGCCCACCGCGAGTAGCGTGGCAGGTTGGTGATGACATACAGCCCGGGGATGAAGATGAACAGAGCCAGTATGGCGGCTACTGCCGGGGGAGGGGCCTCAAGCCAGATCATCACCAAAGGCGGCACCCACAAAGGGGCCAGCAGCGACGCCCAGCGAAATGAAGCGCTTTCCAGAACATAGGGAGGCAGACCCCAGCCCGCTTCCCTGGGGCTGAGGTCATCTCGCGACGCGGAAGGACTGCCGCCTGCCCACCGGCCGCATCTGAGGCACCTGGATGTACCTGGCGGGACGCTGGCGCGGCAGTTGAAGCAGGTGGGAAATGACACGCGTCCGCTCAGGCCTTCTTCACCTCAATGTGGTACAGCCCCCAGGGGCACAGGCCAAAGCGCTCCTTCACGGGCTTGTCCTTGAAGGCGGGCAGCACGTCGGCGTCGTACACGGCCCACTGCGGGCCCAGGCCGCCCAGGGCCATGGGTTGGCCGTCGATGTGGGTGGCGACGATCATGCGGTAGGCCTGGGCGTCGGCCATGCTGATGTTGACGTTGTAGCCGTCCACCGCGCGCAGGCCCAGTTGCACGGGGCTGCCCGCTGCCACACCGGCGGCGGCCAGCACGGTGGTGAGCAGGGGGCCCTTGAGCGTGTGGGGCTTGCTGTCGTATTCGAGCGTGGGCTTGATGGTGACGGCGGGCATGCGCGCCAGGGCGGCGGCGTCCAGCGCGAAGGCCTTGTCAAACTGGATGCCGTGTTTGCCCATCATCTGGTCGATGGTGGCATCGAGCGCGCCACGGTTGGACTGGGTGATGGCGCCGCTGATGGTCAGCAGCGTGGGGCCGCTGGGGGCCTTGGCCTGTGTGGCGGCGTGGCTGCTGCCCGTGGCAGTCCACAGGCCTGCCAGGCCCATGCCGGCGGCGACGAAGTTGCGCTTGTTCATGCTCATGGGAGGGTGCTCCTTGGTGGAAATCAGGGGCGGATGGTAAGTGCTGGAGCCGCGCTTGCCACGCAATAAAACGCAACAGGCTCGCGACAGGCGGCGGGCAGCGCGCCCAACCTTCAGCCGCCAGGGTGCTTGCCTTGTGGCGACAGCGGCCCGACGCCAGCCGCACCACAATCGGGTCATATGACCTCTTCTTCGACGATGCTGCGGGTGATCAGCCTGGCAGCCTTTTGCAGCATGGCCTCCATGCGTGTGTGCGACCCGATGCTGGTGTCTCTGGCTCGCGAGTTTTCTGTCACCACGGGCGATGCGTCGGCCGTCATTGCGGCGTTTGCCGTGTCTTATGGCGTGCTGCAGTTGTTTTATGGCCCGCTGGGCGACCGGCTGGGCAAGGTGCGCGTGGTGATTGGCGCCACGTTTGCCTGTGCGCTCTTCAGCGGCGTGACGGCGCTGGCGCCCACGCTGCCGGTGCTGGTGGCGGCGCGTGCGGCCATGGGGGCGTCGGCGGCGGGCATCATCCCGCTGTCGATGGCGTGGATTGGCGACAACGTGCCGTACGAGCTGCGGCAGGAGACCCTGGCGCAGCTGATGGTGGCCACGGTGTCGGGGATGATGGCCGGGCAGTGGTTTGGCGGCTTTGCGGTGGAGGCGCTGGGCTGGCGGGCGGCGTTTGTGGTGCTGTCGCTGCTGTTTTTGACGGCTGCCAGCCTGCTGTGGCGGCAGTCCCGCGCCATGGCGGCCAGCACGCCCGCGCCTGCGGCTGGCAGTGCGGTGCCACCCGCGTTTTCGCTGTCGGCGTACCTGGCCAACACGGCCGCGCTGCTGCGCATGCCCCGGGTGCGCTGGGTGTTGACCGTGGTGGCGGTGGAGGGTGCGCTGGCCTTTGGCACGCTGGCCTTTGTGCCCGCGCGCATGGTCGATGGGTTTGGGCTGTCGGCCTCGGCCGCCGGTGGGGTGATGGTGCTGTATGGCGTGGGGGGGCTCATCTACAGCCTGCTGGCGCGCCGCTGGCTGGCGCTGCTGGGCGAGCGGGGCCTGGCGCTGGTGGGTGCATCGCTGATCGCCGCCGGGCTGTTGCTGCTGGCCTGGGGGCCGGTGGCGGCCTGGGGTGTGCTGGGCTGCTTCTTTGCCGGGGTGGGCTTTTACATGCTGCACAACACGCTGCAGGTGCAGGCCACGCAGATGGCGCCGGAGGCGCGGGGCACGGCCGTCACGCTGTTTGCGTGCCTGCTGTTTCTGGGGCAGTCGCTGGGGGTGCTGCTGGTGGCGGCCAGTGTGGACCGGGGCTGGATTGCGCCCGTGTTCTCGGTGGCGGCGCTGGGGGTGCTGGTGCTGGGCGCGCTGGTGTCGCGCAAGGTGAATGGCCGGGTGGCGGCGCCTGCGGGGGCGTAAGCCCGACTCTGCTGCATCGCGTCGGCTGCCATGCGCAAATAACTTTGATGTCTTATTACTTTATTTTTTGATAGTTTGATTCTTTATGGCGCAATAGTACATTCCCTGATCTTTGTGTCTTTTGGGGCCGAACCCGCGCCGCCCGGCGTGTGGCGGCCCTTTGTGTTTCATGATCGAACTACGGGGTATCACCCAAACCTACCAGGGCCCACAAGGCCCGGTCGAGGCGCTCAAGGGCATCGACCTCACCATCCAGCCGGGCGAAGTGTTCGGCATCATCGGCAAGAGCGGCGCGGGCAAAAGCTCGCTGGTGCGGGTGATCAACCTGCTCAACCGGCCCACCACGGGCCAGGTCATCGTGGGCGGGCAGGACCTGACCCAGCTGAATGACGCGCAGCTGCGCGAGGCGCGCCGCGAGATCGGCATGGTGTTCCAGCACTTCAACCTGCTGTCGTCACGCACCGTGTTTGACAACGCCGCGCTGCCGCTGGAGCTGGCGGGCATGGACAAGGCCGCCATCCGTGCGCGTGTGAACCCGCTGCTGGAATTGGTGGGCCTGGCCCACCTGGCCGACCGCTACCCCGCGCAGATCAGCGGCGGGCAAAAGCAGCGCGTGGGCATTGCGCGTGCGCTGGCCAGCCGCCCCAAGGTGCTGCTATCGGATGAGGCCACCTCGGCGCTAGACCCGGAGACCACGCGCTCCATCCTCGACCTGCTGCGCCAGGTCAACCGCGAGCTGGGCCTGACGGTGGTGCTCATCACGCACCAGATGCAGGTCATCAAGCAGGTGGCCGACCGCGTGGCCGTGATCGAAGCCGGCCGCATCGTGGAGCAGGGCCGGGTGCTGGACGTGTTCACCCGCCCGCAACAGGCCATCACCAAGAGCCTGATCGACGAAATCCTGCCGCAAGAGCTGCCCGCCAGCGTGCTGGACCATGTGCGCAAGCTCGCGGGCCAGCTGGGTGCCGGACGAACCGGCCAGCTGCTGCGCCTGTCGTACGCGGGTGACAGCGCCTACCAGCCCATCCTGTCGCAGCTGATCCGCCAGTTTGGGGTGGACATGAGCATCCTGCACGGCCAGGTGGACGAGATCCAGGACGAAACCTTTGGCTCGCTGGCCGTGTACGCCAGTGGCGAAGCCGACAGCGTGCGCGGCGCCGTGGCGCACCTGCGCGCGGGCGGTGTCGAAGTCGAAGAAGTGGCCGTGGCCGGTTAAGAGGGAGCACACATCATGTTCAACAACTTCACGCCAGCCATGCTGGATCTGTTTGCCTCGTCGCTGTGGGAGACGCTCATCATGGTCGGCATCTCCGGCCTGGTGGGCGGCTTGCTGGGGGTGCCGCTGGGTGTGTTTTTGCGCCTGACCGACGACGGCGGTGTGCTGGAGAACGGCCCGGTCAACAAGCTGGTGGGCTGGCTGGTCAATGCCGTGCGGTCCACGCCCTTCATCATCCTGCTGGTGGCCATCATCCCGTTCACGCGGCTCATCACCGGCTCGTCCATCGGCACCGCTGCTGCCGTGGTGCCGCTGACCATTGCCGCCGCCCCGTTTGTGGCCCGCCTGGTCGAGGCCGCGCTGCGCGAGGTGGACCACGGCCTGGTCGAAGCCGCGCAGGCCATGGGCGCCACCACCAGCCAGATCGTGTGGAAGGTGCTGCTGCCCGAGGCGCTGCCCGGCATCGTGGCGGGCCTGACCATCACGTTCGTGAGCCTGACCGGCTACTCGGCCATGGCCGGTGCCATTGGCGGCGGCGGCCTGGGCGACCTGGGCATCCGCTACGGCTACCAGCGCTTTCTGCCCGAGATCATGCTGGCCGTGGTGCTGGTGCTGATCTTCTTTGTGCAGGCCGTGCAAAGCCTGGGCGACTGGGCGGTGCGCAAGCTGAGCCACCGTTGAGTGGCGGATAGTTTGCTATTGAATCAATAGCTGTTGGCGCATGGTTCACTGGCGCTTGCGGCCTGTTTGGCTTCAAACCCATGCGTGGAGGCAATGCGTGAGCCTCTGCGCTGGTCCCGGCTCTCTCGCATCCCGTGAGAGAGGTGCAGACGCCAATCTCAGCCCGGCACCCGGTAGTGGTAGCCGTAGGCCGTCTTGAACCCCATCGATTCATACAGCCGCAGCGCAGGCGTGTTCTGCGCCCGCACCTGCAGGTAGGCGCTGGTTGCACCGGCCTCCATGCCCCAGTGCAGCAGCGCCTGCACCAGCGCGCGCCCCCGCCCGCCGCCCCGGTGTTCAGGCGCCACAGCCAGGTCGTACAGGCCCACCGCGCCGCGCTCCAGCACCGCCAGGCCAAAGCCCACGGCATGGCCTTGGGCGTCGTGTTGCAGCGCATAGCCCACCGGGTGGGCGATGGCGTCGAGGATGCTGCGGTGCAGGTTGCGGTGGTGCGGCGCCACGCCATTGGCCGCCGCAAAGCCTTCCAGCCACGCGGGCGATGGCGAGGCGCTGACCACCGTGCTGCCGTCGGGCCGGGGCACCGCGCCCGGCGCCAGCGGCCGGTGCAGGACCAGCGAGGGGTCGAAGTGCCGGTATCCCGAGTCCGCCAGCTCCTGGTCGGCCTCTGCTGGGGCCAGGGGGGAGATGCGGAACACGGCGGGCAAGCCATGCCGCGCATACAGCGCCGCCGCCGCCTCGCGCACGCCGTCAAACGGCGCGCCGGGCACCAGCGCGTTGACCGAGTTGGCACGCTTGGTGTAGCCGCCCGACAGCCGGAACACCCAGCCCCGGTGCAACACCGTCTGGTGCGCAGGCCAGGCGTTGAAAGCGCGCTCTTCCAGCGCGCGGACGAGGGCAGCGGGTGCGGTGTTGGAAATGGCGGCGGTGTCGGTCATCGTTGGTTTATACCAACCCACCTTGACCATTCACCGCGCCAGCCACCCTTTGCGACCACCCTTCGCAACCCCTCTTTGCCACTGTGTCAGTCGGTGGTGATCTTGTTGTCGGCCACCAGCTTGGCAAACCGCGCCGTGTCGGCCGCAATTTGCTCAGCCATCTGCGCCGGGGTGTTGCCGATGGGTTCGGCGCCAATGTCCTGCATGCGCTTTTGAAAGTCGGGCGACTGGATGACCTTGACCATTTCGGTGTTCAGCCGTGCCACCACATCGGCGGGCGTGCGGGTGGGGGCCAGCACGCCAAACCAGGTGCCGATGTCAAAGCCCGCAAAGCCGCTTTCTTGCAGCGTGGGCACATCGGGCAGGGTGGACGAGCGCTTGGCCGTGGTCACCGCCAAGGCGCGCAGCTTGCCCGCCTTGATGTGCGGCAGCACGGGGGTGACGGTGTCGAACGACATCGACACCTGGCCGCCCAGCAGGTCGGTGGTGAGCGGGCCGCTGCCCTTGTAGGGCACATGCAGCAGGGGTTGGCCGATGGACGTGGCGAACTGCGTGCCTATCAGGTGCTGCGCCGTGCCCGCGCCGTTGGAGCCGTAGGAGAACTTGTTGGGCGTGGCCTTGATCAGCGCCACCAGCTCTTTCACATCCTTGGCGGGCATGGCCGCGCTCACGGCCAGCACGTTGGGCACCAGCGCCACGGTGGTGATGGGTGCAAAACTCTTTTGAAAGTCGTAGTTGAGCTTTTTGTACACACTCGTTGCAATGGTGTGGTGCACCGCGCCCATCAGCAGCGTGTAGCCGTCGGCAGGGGCCTTGGCCACGTAGTCGGCCCCGATGGTGGCCCCCGCACCGCCCCGGTTTTCCACGATCACGGGCTGGCCCAGGGCCGTACCCAGTTTTTCGCCCAGTGCGCGGGCCAGCACATCGGTGGTGCCTCCCGCTGCAAAGGGCACAACGATGGTGACGGGCTTGGCCGGCCAGGCCTGCGCGCGTGCCGGTGCGCTGGGCAGGGCGCAGGCAGCGGCAGCCAGAGCTGCCAGTGCCAGCAGGTGGTAGCGGCGTGTGAGTGGTGCTGTGGGCGGCGTTGACGGTGGGGGGGGTGGGGTTGCAATGCGTGTCATGGTTGTCTCCGTGGGGTGGTGGTTTTTGTGGTTCTTTGGGTTGCAGGGCTGCTGGGGACGCGGGCGCAGGGCGTCAGCCCCTGGCTGCGATCAGGATCGCGCGGAAGTCGTTGACATTGGTGCCCGTGGGTCCGGTGACCACGGCATCGCCCAGCGCGCCAAAAAAGGTGTGGGCGTCGTGTGCGTCCAGTGCAGCGGTGGCGTGTTGGCCCAGCGCGGCGGCGCGCTCCAGCGTGTCGGGCGTGGCAATGGCGCCAGCCACGGGCTCCAGGCCGTCGATGCCGTCGGTGTCGCCAGCTAACGCGTACACGCCGGGCAAGCCCTTGAGCGACAGGGCCATGGACAGCAGGCATTCCACATTGCGCCCGCCGCGCCCTGGGGTTGGCATGGGTTGCCCAGGGGCGGGTGCGCGCAGGGTGACGGTGCTTTCGCCGCCGCTCAGCAGCACGCGGTGCAGCGGCGACGGGGCCTTGGCGGCGTAGCGGGCGACACCGGCCAGCACGGTGCCCATGTCGCAGGCTTCGCCCTCCAGTGCGTCGCCGAGCAGCGTGGGCTCGATGCCCGCCTGGCGCGCCACCTGGGCGGCTGCCTGCAGGGCCAGGTTGGGCGTGGCAATGACGTGGGTGGTGATGGGGCCCAGCCGGGTGTCGCCGGGCTTGATGCTCTCGCTGGCGGCAGTGTCCAGTGCGGCCGTTACGGCGGGCGGTAGCGCAATGCGGTAGCGCTGCAAGATGGCCAGTGCCTGTGCACGGGTGGTCGGGTCGGCCACGGTGGGGCCCGAGGCCACGTCCAGCGGGTCGTCGCCCGGCACGTCGGACATCACCAGGTTGACCACGCGGGCGGGGCTGCACGCCAGCGCCAGCCGCCCGCCCTTGATGGCCGAGAGGTGGCGCCGCACGCAGTTCATCTCGCCAATGCTGGCGCCGCTGCGCAGCAGGGCCTGGTTGAGCGCTTGCTTGTCGGCCAGCGTGATGCCCGGCAGCGGCAAGGGCAGCAGCGCCGAGCCGCCACCCGACCACAGGCCGATCACCAGGTCGTCTGCCGTGAGACTTTCCACCGCTTTCAACATCTGTTGCGCGGCTGTCAGGCCCGCCGCATCGGGCACAGGGTGGGCGGACTCCAGCACGCGGACGTGCTGACAGGCGGCAGCATGTCCATACCGCGTGACCACCACGCCCGATAGCGGCGTGGGCCAGTGGGCCTCCAGCACCTGCGCCATCTGCGCCGATGCCTTGCCCGCGCCGATCACCACCGTGCGGCCCCGGGGCGGGGCGGGCAGGTGCGGCGGCAGACATACCGCGGGCTGCGCGGACGCGATGGCGGCGTCGAACATGCTGCGCAGCCAGTGGCGGGCCTGGGTGTCGATGTGCGTGCTCATCGGGTCGTGGGGCAGGGCGCAGTGCGTTGAGGCCACGCAGCTCAGGCGGCCTTTTGCAACTGCGTGCTGCCGATCAGCGCGCACACAGCGTCGGTCACCTGTGCCGTGGTGGCCGTGCCGCCCAGGTCGCGGGTGTGCAGGGCGGCGTTGGCGGTGACCTGCTCGATGGCCTGCATCACTGCGCGGGCGGCGTCGGCCTCGCCCAGGTGCTCCAGCAGCATCACCACCGACCAGAAGGTGCCGATGGGGTTGGCCAGCCCCTTGCCCATGATGTCGAACGCCGAGCCGTGGATGGGCTCGAACATGCTGGGGTAGCGGCGCTCGGGGTCGATGTTGCCGGTGGGCGCAATGCCCAGACTGCCCGCCAGCGCGGCGGCCAGGTCGCTGAGGATGTCGGCGTGCAGGTTGGTGGCCACGATGGTGTCGAGCGTGGCTGGGCGGTTGACCATGCGGGCCGTGGCAGCGTCCACCAGCTCCTTGTCCCACTTCACGTCGGGGAACTCGGTGGACACCTGCGCGGCAATCTCGTCCCACATCACCATGGCATGGCGCTGCGCGTTGCTCTTGGTGATGACGGTGAGCAGCTTGCGGGGCCGCGACTGCGCCAGGCGGAAGGCAAACCGCAGGATGCGTTCCACCCCCACGCGGGTCATGATGGACACATCGGTCGCTGCCTCGATGGGGTGGCCCTGGTGCACGCGGCCGCCCACGCCGGAATATTCGCCCTCAGAGTTTTCGCGCACGATGACCCAGTCCAGGTCATTGGGGGTGCAGCGCTTCAGGGGCGCATCAATGCCGGGCAGGATGCGTGTGGGCCGTACGTTGGCGTACTGATCGAAGCCTTGGCAGATCTTGAGGCGCAGTCCCCACAGCGTGATGTGGTCGGGGATGTCCGGGTCGCCCGCCGAGCCGAACAGGATGGCGTCCTTGCCGCGCAGCGCATCGAGACCATCGGCCGGCATCATCACGCCGTGGGCGCGGTACCAGTCGCCGCCCCAGCCGAAGTTCTCAAACTGGAACTGCAGGCCCGTGTGGCGGGCGGCCAGGGCTTCCAGTACGCGTTGGCCGGCGGGAATCACTTCCTTGCCGATGCCGTCTCCGGGGATGGTGGCGATTTGGTAGGTTTTCATGAAGGTCTCTGGTCTTGGTGTGTGAAAGCGTCGGGGAAGGCTTGCGGGGTTGTCGGGCCGCGAAAAAGCGGGTGGAACAAAAACAATGAGAGCGACTGTAGGTATCCGCTCGTTGTAAAAACGGCGGCCAAGTGAATCCATCATTAACCTGCAGTTGATAATGCGGCGATGAGCTCCACCATCCAGCCCGCAGAACTGGGCTTCTTTTCGGCACTGGCCGCCAGCCCCAGCCTGAGCGCCGCTGGGCGTGAAATGGGCGTCACCACCGCCGCCGTGAGCAAACACCTGGCGCAGATGGAAAAGCGCCTGGGTGTGGTGCTCATCAACCGCACCACCCGGCGCATGAGCCTCACGCCCGAGGGGGAGTTGCTGCTGGAGCACGCGCGCCGCATCCTGCGCGAGATCGACGCGCTGGACGAACTCATCGTGCAGTCCAAGGCCAGCCCCAAGGGCCTGCTGCGCGTGAATGCCACGCTGGGCTTTGGCCGCATGCACATTGCCCCCGTGATCTCGGACTTTGTGCGCCAGTACCCCGAAGTGGATGTGCAGCTGCAGCTGTCGGTGCACCCTCCTCCGATCACCGACGATGCCTACGACGTTTGCGTGCGTTTTGGCGAGCCGCCCGATGGCCGCGTGATTGCCCGCCGCATGGCCCCCAACCGGCGCGTGCTGTGCGCCGCACCCGCCTACCTGGCGCAGCACGGCAGGCCCCGCGTGCCGCGCGACCTGATGGAGCACCAGTGCATCGGCATCCGCCAGGGCGATGAGGCCTACGGCCTGTGGCGCCTGACCACTGGGCGTGGCAGCAAGGCGCATACCGAGTCGATCAAGATCACCGGCAACCTCACCACCAACGACGGCGAGATTGCCGTGTTGTGGGCGCTGCAGGGCCACGGCATCGTGATGCGCGCCGAGTGGGATGTGAACCGCCATCTGGCCCAGGGCCTGCTGGAGCCTGTGCTGCCGCAGTACCACACACCTGCGGCCGACATCTATGCGGTGTATCCGCAGCGGCACCAGTTTTCGACGCGGGTGCAGGCGTTTGTGGGGTTCCTGGCCGAGGCGTTGGCCGCGTCAGGCACGCTGGCAGGTGTGGGCGTGGGTGGCCGCACGGACAAGCGGCGTGCCGTGCGTGTTTCTTGATCTGGTGGGTGGCGCAGGTGCTGCTGCCGGGTTAGGGTGTTGGCGAGGCGGGTTTTGATTCCTGTGGCCTCTCTGGTGCTCTTCAGCCCGCCGGCTTTTCCCTTGCTTTGATCGTCCCTGTTTTGTCCATGAAAACCTTGTTGCCGCTCATCTCCCCGCTGTTGGTTGCCCTGTTGGCCGGGCCCGCGCAGGCCGCCGATTCGCAGGTAGCAGCCGACTGGTCCCTGTCCGCCGATGGCGCCTATGTGCTGGACCAGCGCGCCGGCCTGGCCTGGCCGCGCTGTGTGGAGGGCATGCAGTGGAATGGAAAAACCTGCACCGGCCAGCCCCTGCTGCTGGACCGTGCCGAGGCCACGGCCCTGGCTTCGGACCGCTGGAAGGCCGAGGGCGTGGGCTGGCGCATTCCGCGTGCGGCCGAGCTGCAGCGGCTGGTGGACAAGTCGCTGTCGCCCCCGGGCCTCAACCCGATTTTGTTTCCGGTGGCGCCGGGCCAGTGGCACTGGTCGTCCACCGCCAACGTGAGCGCGCCCAGCGTCAACCAGTACACCTACGGCAACATTGCCCAGGGCCGCGCGGGCGATGGCGCGCGGCAGGCCGCCATGATCAACGGCTGGGCGGTGAACCTGTCCACCGGCGAGGCGCGCGGCGATGCGGCGCGGGCCAGCAAGCTGCCCGTGCGGTTGGTACGGCCGATGCCGGTGGGTGGGGGCAAATAGCCTTTCGCCTGCAGACCGGTGTATTGGGCAGGTGGGCTACGCAGGGTTGGGCGTTTTATGCAGTCATGGGCTGCTCGTCGGCCGCTGCGAACACCTCGCGCGCGGCAGTCAGTCCGTTGAGTGCAGCGGGAAAGCCAGCGTACACCGCCATCTGCATCAGCACCTCCACGATCTCTTCGCGGGTGACGCCCACGTTCAGCGCGGCCTGCAAATGCACCTTGAGTTGGGGTGTGGCGTTGCCCAGCGCGGTCAGCGCAGCGACGACGGCAATCTCGCGGCTGCGCAGGTCGAGTCCGGGGCGCGAGTAGATGTCGCCAAACGGAAACTCGATCAGGTAGCGCGCAAAGTCGGGGGCAATGTCGGCCAGGCTGGCGACGACACGCTCACCCGCGTGGCCGTCGATTTCGCGCAGCTTGGCGAGGCCCTGGAGATAGCGGGGTTGGGTTTCGGGGGACATGGGAGCTTCCTTGGTGGGTGGACGACGGGGTGGGTCGAAGGGAAGCTTCCAGGCCCTGGTAATGCTCGATCTTGGCTTGCAGGGCCTGCGCGGCTTGCTGCATGGCGGTGATCGTTGCCAGCACCTGCGCCAGGTGCTGTTCCAGCAACTGGCGCCGCTCGGGGGCGGTGGCGTTCCCTTCGCTGCGCAGCCGCGCAAAGGCCTGCATATGCCCGATGGGCATCTGGGTCTCGCGAAGGCGCAGCAGGAATCCGATCCATTCCATGTCCGACGCCGCATAACGGCGCTGGCCGCCGGGTGCGCGGGCTACTGGCGCAATCAGCCCGGCGCGTTCGTAATAGCGCAGGGTGTGTGCCAAGCGCCTGTTTACGATCTCGCAGGGGATCGCGTTGGAGCGCAATCGGGATGAGCGGATGCTTCGGATGCGCCGCATGGGCTCATGCCCATGCAAGCGGCTGGGGCGTCCAATCACCCGATTTCGCTCCAACCCTTCGGGCAGTGGTCTTTGCGGGCGGTCTGCGGCGTTGCGGCGCTTGTGGATAGCGGGGCTATCCACTGCGCACCGCGCCTTGCATCCCATCCCGCAAAGACCGCTGCGCGACCCCTGCGAGATCGTAAACAGGCTCTACGGCCTGTGCGTTTGGCGACTTCGGCAATGGTGAGGAGGGATGCCATGGGAACAATTCTGAAAGTTGGAGCGCACTCTAAGTCAAGCGCCACGTGCATGGCTTGAGACTGGGCGTGTGAAAGCGTTTTTGGCCCCTAGCTGTAGCGCACTGCGTGCATCGGTCGACCCAGGGCATGGGGGCTGCGCATGGGGGGCAGCCATTCACCGAGGGGACAGCGCGGTCGCGCAGCTTGGTCAAGAATGCGGGCTGGTGGTGGTGTGACGCCGTCAAAAAAGCGGCACCCTTTCACCACACTGCGCGGTCCAGCGCGTAGGCCCTTTGTCCCATCTTCTACCTGCGAGTCCTCCATGAACCCCTCCATCCCCACCACCGCGCTGCAGTTGCGCTCGCTTGTGCAAGCCGATGGCACCTTGCAGATCAGCCTGGAGCCGACACCCGTGCCCACGCCGGGGCCGGACGAAGTGCTGATCCAGGTGCAGGCCACGCCCATCAACCCGTCGGACATCGGCCTGCTGCTGGGCCCGGCCGATTTGTCCACCGTGCAGGTCACGGGCACGGCCGAGCGGCCGGTGGCCACAGCGCGCATCCCGGAGCGGGCCATGCCCGGCATGGCAGCACGCCTGGGTCAGAGCATGCCAGTGGGCAACGAGGGCGCGGGCCTGGTGGTGGCTGCGGGCGCATCACCCGCCGCGCAGGCGTTGCTGGGCCGCACGGTGGCGGTGATTGGTGGCGCCATGTATTCGCAATACCGCGCCATGCCGGCGGCGCAGTGCCTGCCGCTGCCGCCGGGCACCACGGCGGCCGAAGGCGCATCGTGCTTCGTCAACCCGCTGACGGCGCTGAGCATGGTGGAGACCATGAAGCGCGAAGGCCACACCGCGCTGGTGCACACCGCAGCAGCTAGCAACCTGGGCCAGATGCTGCTCAAGATTTGCCAAAAGGACGGCGTCGGCCTGGTCAACATCGTGCGCAAGCCCGAGCAGGCGGCGCTGCTGCGTGAACTGGGCGCCCAGTATGTGTGCGACAGCAGTGCGCCAAACTTCATGGCCGAGCTGACCGACGCGCTGGCCGCCACGGGCGCCACCATCGCGTTTGATGCCACGGGCGGCGGTACGCTGGCCGGGCAGATCCTGCAGTGCATGGAGGCCGCCATCAACCGCAAGGCCAAGGAATACAGCCGCTACGGCTCGGCCGTGCACAAGCAGGTGTACCTGTACGGCCACCTGGACACGCGCCCGACCGAAGTGCACCGCACCTTTGGCATGGCCTGGGGCATGGGCGGGTGGCTGCTGTTTCCGTTTCTGCAGAAGATTGGCGACGAGGCGACGCAGGCGCTGCGCCAGCGTGTGGCGGCCGAGCTGAAGACCACGTTTGCCAGCCACTATGCGCGCACCGTGTCGCTGGCGGGCGCGCTGAGTGCAGAGTCCATCGCCTTCTACGGCCCGCGCAACACCGGGGCCAAGGTGTTGATCGACCCTTCGCTGTAAGCGAGGTTGCAGGGGCGCCCCTGGCGCCCTGGGGGGCCTACACCGCAGGCACCAACAAAAAGGGCTCCCAGTGGGAGCCCTTTTTGCCTGCCCGCCCCTGCGGTTCAGTTAACACTCCCCATGGCAGCAGCACCCGCACCGCGCGAAGTGCCACCGCCATGGGAAGTCCCGCAACTGCTTCAATCCAACTCAAGCAGTTGGTCTGCCAAATTACATGGCGCTGAATTCACCCGAAGGGATCTGGCCGGTGCGAACAGCTTCGGCAGCCTGGGCACGTACGGCAGCACGGTCGGCGGTGGACTTGTAAGTCGCCACGCGCGAACCTGCGGGTTCCATGCTGTGGGTGCGGGCTTCGGTGACGGCTTCAGCAGCCACTTCAGCGCGGGTGCGGTTCGTGTCGAACTTCAGGGCAAATTGCGAGCCATCGGCTTCGTCAGCATGGGCGCCAAAAGCGGCGAAAGCGGCAACAGCGGCGACGGAGAGGAAACGAGCGGTCTTGTTCATGATGAAAATCCTTGAAAGTTAAAAAAGCGTCTCAAAAAAGCCGGGTCAAAAACCATTCCTGAACCGGGTTCGGTGAGTCGCCTTGCGGGTTCGGCTCATCGATGGGATGAACTGTACGCCGATGGTGTTCAGAGAAAAACCACCCAGTCGCAAACTAACTGTTCCAGTATTGAGAACAATCTTTCCTTCTTCCCGCGCTCTGCGGGGAATCTTTCAGCGCTCGAATTTTGTTGGAGAAAACTGTATATTCGTACAGTATCAAACCACAGGAGAAGCAGCGCCATGCAAGTCATCGAATCCACTTACGTCGTCAACCTCCGCGACTACCCCGAGGAGCTTCCGGCCAAGGAGCGCATAGCCGCCGAAACCCGGTACGCCAGGGCCCTGGAAAAGCAGCTCGGCGGCCCCGAACAGGTGGCGGCCGCGCTCGACACCATGCAGAGCCTAGAGGAGTCGCCCCCCGAGGTGGTGTCCCCGGGCGATCTCACCCTGCTCAAGGCCTGGGGCAAGGCCAGCGTGGCTGCCCGGCAGGCCGGCTTCCGGGATCTGGGCGAAGGTGAGGGCGCGTACTTTGAGGTGCGGCTGGTCTGAGAGGCTGAGAGTCCTTTATCCACGCGCTCCTTGCACGCCCATACCCCCCCGTCGTTACCAATGCTCGCCATAGCCTGAGCTATGGCTGTGCTTTGCGCCTAGATCCGAGGCGTATGGGCGCGCCGTTCGGGCCCGGCTAAAAAGCTCTCAGCCTCTGAGCCTGAAAGCCCAACGCAGGCCATGGCGTTGACCGAGCCGCCGTGCAGGCGCGTGCGGGGTGCAAGGGCCGGGTCGCCCCCGTGCTTGCGCAACCGCCGTGGGGGCAGATACTGTGTGTACATTGCATTCCCTGCACCCTCAACGCCGGAGACACCACCCCATGACCCTGCCGCTTCACCCCCTGGACCCTGACCTGTTTGCCCGCGCGCTGCCGCTGCTGGACGACGAGTGGTTGACCCGCGACCCCGAGCTGGCGCCCGTGCTGCCCACGGTGCTGGCACGCAATGTGGGGCAGGACTGGCACAAGGCGGGCACGTTTCGCCACCACCTGGTGGGCGTGACGCGCACGCTGACGGTGTGGCAGCAGCCGCGCG
Source organism: Acidovorax sp. FG48 (assembly GCF_057809085.1). Lineage (NCBI taxonomy): Bacteria > Pseudomonadati > Pseudomonadota > Betaproteobacteria > Burkholderiales > Comamonadaceae > Acidovorax > Acidovorax sp. FG48. The sequence goes on from NZ_JBMDJH010000012.1 coordinate 30,666, forward strand.
ACGTGCGCCTGCTGGGCCTGCTGCACAGCGTGTATGGCAATGCGTTTGTGGACCTGGTGAAGTTCGACCCCGCTAAGGAACGCGCCCGGGTGGGCGAGATTGCGGGCGAGTCGGCCGAGCACTTGGTCTACCTGTTCTGCACCCAGTCGCGCACGCAGTTCGTGCAAAAGGTGCTGGCCCATGCGCTGGAGGCGGACGGCAGTCTGGTGCTGCAAAAGGATGGGCAGGACCACGTGCTCACGCCCTACGAGGTGGCGGCCTTCATCATCGTGAGCATGGCCGACACCATCGAGCAGTGGTTCAGCTGGCAAGACGACATCTTTTCGCGCTTTCCGGACGTGCAACACCGCAACCAGAAGGCGCACTGGGCTGCATCGCTCTGGCCCGGGCCCATGCGGCCGTCGGGGCGCATGGTGCACCAAATCAACGGGCTGGCCAAGGCGCTGCAGCACCCGGGCCTGAAGGACGTGCTGCCCATGCCCCCCGTGTTTGCACATTGCACGCAGCACCTGTCGGCCGCCAACGAGGCAGCAGCCACGTCGCTGTACTGGTCGGTCATCCAGCAAGACCAGCCGCTGGTGGACCTGGACGTGGCCACCGGCGTGCTGGAAAGCGCGGTGCGCCACAACCCCTGGGTGGGCGAGCCGCAGATGGTGCTGGCCCAGCTGTATCTGTCCGCTGGCCGCAAGGACGACGCCAAGGCCGCTGCCGAAAGCGCGCTGCACCTGTTCAGCGCCTGGGGCAATGCGTGGGACAAGCGCGTGCAGTGGGACGCCTGGGTGGCCTGGACGCGCATCTTGCTGCAGGGCGCGACGGTGGAAGGCACCTGGCCCGAGCGGCTGGACAAGCTGAACAACGTAGCACTGCGGGGCTGAAGAAGGAGCGTTGAGTGCTTGTTATGCGATTGGGTTGTAATGAAATGAAAACTTAGTCGTTCCTGTTTTATCGGGGAAACCCTAGGATGCGAGACATCTCTCAACGAAAGGTTTTCCCGTGAACAACAACAAGCGCCTTCTCCTGCAATCCGCTCTGGCCCTGGCTGCCGCAGCCACTTTCTCGTCAGGCGCCATGGCCCAGGACAAGCCCATCAAGGTGGGCGTGACCGGCGGCCCCCACGCGCAGATTTTTGAGCAGGTGAAAAAGGTCGCCGAGAAGGACGGCCTCAAGATCCAGATCGTCGAGTTCAGCGACTACGTTCAGCCCAACGCTGCGCTGGCCGCTGGCGACCTGGACGCCAACAGCTACCAGCACAAGCCCTACCTCGATGCGCAAGTGGCCGACCGTGGCTACAAGCTGGTGTCGGTGGGCTACACCGTCAACTTCCCCATCGGCCTGTATTCCAAGAAGGTCAAGAAGCTCGAAGACCTGAAGGAAGGCGCCAAGTTCGGCATCCCCAACGACCCCACCAACGGCGGCCGCGTGCTGCTGGTGCTGCAGGACAAGGGGCTGATCAAGCTGCGTGACGGCGCGGGCCTTAAGGCCACTCCGCTGGACGTGGTGAGCAACCCCAAGAAGCTCAAGTTTGTCGAACTGGACGCCGCCCAGCTGCCCCGTTCGCTGGACGACCTGGACGCCTCGGCCATCAACACCAACTTTGCGCTGTCGGCGGGCCTGAACCCTGGCAAGGACGCGATTGCGCAAGAAAACGCCAAGAGCCCCTACGTCAACCTGATCGCCGTGCGCGAGGCTGACAAGGACAAGCCCTGGGTGGCCAAGCTGGTGAAGGCCTACCACTCTGAAGAGATCAAGAAGTTCATCCAGACCGAGTTCAAGGGTTCGGTGCTGCCAGGCTTCTAAAGCCGCGATGGATCGCTCCATGGCGCCGGGCCGGCAGCGGCCCGGAGCGGTGGCGGTCCTCTCTCCTTGCGCGAGCAGGGCAGTACCGGGTTGAGCAGGTACGCACCGGCCATGGGTTGCAGCCCTCCGACGCTCTCGATCAGGCGGCGGTGTTGTGGCGCCGCAGTCTCGGGGGCTCAACAAAAAAATCCAAGCCATTTGGCACCCAGCGCCCATCCCATGGTCGCTGGGTGCTATTTTTTTAGTAGCTTATTTCTGTGTCAGTGCCCCGGCAAACCGCAGGGGGAAAAGGTGGGCTGCACTTGCGGCCACAATGGGAGGGGTAACGTTCTGTAGCAACTGCGCCCAGCACACCCCCTCCATCCCAGCACTGACCCATGTCCTTCGCGGAACGAATCCTCACAGCGGTCTGGTTGAGTGCGACCACGCTGACGTTCCTGGCGTCTTTGTGGGTGCCTTCTGTGGGCTTGCGGTTGTTTCTCGACAACGCCTCCTGGACACTGGCTTTCTGGCTGTCTGCCTTCTGGGCCTGGCGCGGCTGGCGGCAGGCGCCGCCCTCTGACCGCGCGTTGCATACCGGTCTTCTGTCCTTTGCCTTGCTCGTTGCACTGGGGCAGATGGTGTGGAACGCGCAGGTGGCGCTGGACTGGAACCCTTTCCCGTCGCCCGCCGACCTGCTGTTTCTGGCGGGGGGGCCGCTGTGGGCGGCCACCGTCATCCGCGCCACGTTTGCACGCCTGTCGCGCGACCGGGCCTACCCGGCGGCGCTGGATTTTGGCGGCACAGTGCTGGCGCTGCTGGCGTTCACGCTGGTGATCTATCTGCCGTCGGGTGGGGTGGGCTCGCTGGCCGTGGGCACGGTGCTGGTGCTGTACCCGGCCGGGTTTCTGGCAGCAGCAGGTGTCACGGCGCTGGCCATTCCTACGGTGGGGGTGCGCATCGAGCGTTCTCACGTGCTGGTGCTGCTGGGCCTGTTGGGCTATGGCCTGAGCTGGATGCAGTGGAACCTCATGGTCATCAGCGGCACGGTGCAGCCGGGCATCTGGTTCAACGCCAGCTTCAGCGTGTCGGCACTGGTGCTGGGCTGGGGCGCGCGCTGGCTGCGGTTTGCCATGTCGGCAGATGCGGCCTACCGCCGCCAGTGCGACCAGGCCATGAACTACGTGCCGCTGCTGTCCATGACGCTGGCGGCCGTCACGCTGGTGCTGCTTTTTGTGGCGCCTGATGGGCGCGCAGGCATGCAGGCACTGATCCTGGTGTGCTGCCTGCTGGTGCTGCTGCTGGCCGCGCTGCGGCAGACCATTGTGGTGAGCCTGCTCAACCGCCTGCGCACGGCCGAGGCCGCCGTGCTGCGCAACGAGGAGCAGCTGTACCGCGTGGCGCACTTTGACGCACTCACTGGCCTGCCCAACCGCCGCTACTTTGAAGACGCGCTGGAGCGCGCCGTAGCCGAAGCGGCGCGCGACACGCACAGCACCAACCGCCGCGTGGCGTTGCTGCTGATCGACCTGGACCACTTCAAGAGCGTGAACGAAACCTACGGCCACCGCGTGGGCGACGCGCTACTGAGCGAGGTGGCCCAGCGCATCACCCAACTGCTGGCAGGGCAGGGCCTGGTGTCGCGGCTGGCCAATGATCAGTTCACGGTGATGCTGCTGCGCCCCGCGTCGCGCACCGAGCTGGCGCAGCTGGCGGCCTCGCTGGTGGAAGGCCTGGCGCAGCCGTGGGAGCTGTCGGAGGTGGGCGCGCAGTACATGGGCGCCAGCCTGGGCATCAGCCTGTACCCGGACGACTCGGCCAACAGCGTGGAACTGGTGCGCCACGCGCATTCGGCGCTGCATGCCACCAAAAGTGCGGGGCGCGGCTCGTACCGCTTCTACATCGAGGAGTTCACGCAGATCACGCGCGGACGGCTGGAGCTGCGCCGGCGCCTGCACAACGCGCTGCAGGCGGGCGAGTTCGCGCTGGTTTACCAGCCCCAACTCAACCAGCAGCGCCAAACCGTGGGCGCCGAGGCGCTGCTGCGCTGGTCGGTGGATGGCAAGGCCGTGCCGCCCGACGAGTTCATCCCGCTGGCCGAGGAGAGCGGGCTCATCGTGCCCATCGGTCTGTGGGTGTTCGAGACCGCCTGCCGCCAGATGGCGCAGTGGCGTGCCGAGGGCTGGCAGGTGCCCGTTGTGTCGGTCAACGTCTCCACCATTCAGCTGCGCGAGCCGGGCTTCACCCAGACCCTGCTGGGTGTGACCCAGCGTGCCGGGGTCACGCCCGCCAGTCTGGTGCTTGAGATCACCGAGTCGCAGCTGCTGGACGAGTCGCTGTACGCCATCGCGCTGGAGCTGAAGAACGCGGGTGTTGCGCTGTCGATCGACGACTTTGGCACCGGCCACTCGTCGCTCATCAAGCTCAAGCGCCTGCCGGTGAGTGAGCTGAAGATCGATAAGGTGTTTGTGCGCGACATCGTGGTGGACGTGAACGACCGCGAGATCTGCGCTACCGTCAACGCGCTGGCCCGCACGCTGGGGCTGGAGGTGGTGGCCGAAGGTGTGGAAACCGAAGAGCAGCTGCAGTTTTTGATCCGCATGGGCTGCGAGCGCTTTCAGGGCTGGCTGTTTGCCCCGGCCCTGCCGCCGCAGCAACTGGCCGAGCAATGGTTGCGGCGACAGGCGCCACACGCTGCGCAGTGACTGCAGGCATGGCTGGGGCTGGGCGCCGTATTGCCCGTGCGCGGCGTATCAAAAATGATAGCTGGTAAGGCATGTGGCACTAGCGCATCCGGCCGTTTTTGCTGGATAAAAGCCAAAACCCGGCACGGGGCTGAGTTCTAGGGGGGTTGCAGGGCTTGCGCCTTGCGCGCCGTCGTTGCTGTTGCTGCGTTTAGGCGGCCTGCGAGACGCGGCCCTGGTTGGCGGCCACGCTGGTGTGCGTGGAAATTTCCACGTTGGCCGAGGCCAGTGCGGCCGCCTTGGCGTCCGGGCCCATGGCCACGCCTTCGGCACGCACAAAGCGCACATCGGTGATGCCGAAGAAGCCGAACACCACCTTCAGGTAGCTCTCCTGGTGTTCCATGGCCTGACCGCCTTCGCTGGCGGAGTAAACGCCGCCACGGGTGGAGGCCACGATCACCGTCTTGCCACCAGCCAGGCCCACGGGGCCCTTGTCGGTGTACTTGAAGGTGCGGCCGGCTTGCGCCAGGCGGTCGATCCAGGCCTTGAGCTGGCTGGGGATGGAGAAGTTGTACAGCGGCGCGCCAATCACGATCACGTCGGAGGCCAGGAACTGGCTCACCAGCGCTTCGGACAGGGCGTTTTCATTGCGTTCCACCTCGGTCGCAGCGGCCTGGCCGGTGCGGAAACCCAGCGACTGCGCCGACAGGTGTGAAGGCGCTTGCTGTGCCAAGTCCAGGTATTGCACGGTGGTGCCAGGGTGGGCGGCTTGCCAGGCGGCCACGGTGCGGGCGGTCAGTTGGCGGGACACGGATTGATCACCGGTGATGGCAGAGTCAACGTGAAGCAGTTGCATGAGGGAACTCCTTGGGTTCTGTGGATCGGAGCCACAGCGTGTGGCCATGGAATGAATTTTGGAGATGGATCGATTTGTTGATAAGGTAGTGAACTTGCGATAGATTGTTCTATCCATAGAACGATTGAAGTGTTACGGACCTGTCCATGCAAGACCTCAACGACATGCTGTATTTCGCTGAAGTGGTGGAGCGCGGTGGCTTTGCCGCTGCGGGCCGCGCGCTCGGCATCCCCAAGTCGCGCCTGTCGCGCCGGGTGTCGGACCTGGAGACGCAGCTGGGCGTGCGCCTGCTGCAACGCACCACCCGCAAGCTCTCGCTGACCGAAGTGGGCGAAGCCTATTTGCGCCACTGCCAGGCCATGCGCGAGTCGGCCCAGGCGGCGGCCGACACGGTGGCCCAGGTGCAGACCACGCCGCGCGGCACCATCCGCGTGAGCTGCCCGGTGACGCTGGCGCAGACTGTGGTGGCTGAGCTGATGCCCCGGTTTCTGGCCCAGTACCCCGAGGTGCGCATCGACATGCTGGTGAGCAACCGGGCGGTGAACCTGGTGGAAGAGGGCATCGACGTGGCGCTGCGCGTGCGCCCCTCGGTGGACGATAGCGGAAGCATGGTGGTCAAGCGGCTTGATCACACCACGCAAATCCTGGTGGCCAGCCCCGAATTGTTGATTCGCCAAGGCACTCCCCAAACGCTGGACGATCTGGCCAAGCTCGATAGCATCGCCATGTCGGCGCCCGACGGGCGCTCCACCTGGAACCTGATCGGCCCTGGCGGCGCGCACCAGCAGGTGCAGCACACGCCGCGTTATGTGGCCGACGACCTGCTCACGCTCAAATACGCAGCGGTGGCCGGCACGGGGGTGTGCTGGATGCCCGACTACATGTGCCAGGAAGAAATGCGCGAGCGCAAGCTGGTGCGGGTGCTGCCCGACTGGGCTCCCGCGCCCGCCATCGTGCACGCCGTGTTTCCGTCGCGCCGGGGGCTGTCGCCCGCCGTGCGGCGCTTTCTGGACTACCTGGGCGAGGCCATGCCCGGCCGCAGCAGCCTGAGCACACGGCAGGCCCTGCAAGGGCTCGACGGCGCCAATATCTGAGGCCAGGTTCCTAAGGCCAGGTCTTGACGCACTGAGCGCAAAGCCTGCGCCTGTGCACGGGTTCGGTGGGCGGAGCGCTTTTTGGCGCCACAATGCAACGAATTGCAACTGTGCGGGCTACGCCCGTCCGTGTGGTCGGCACACGCGGCGGCCCGGGGACTTTTTGTGACTGCTCCACACCCCATCGACCAAGACATCCGGCAAGCCCGCGTGCACCCTGCCGTGCGTGCCATCGTGATCCCGCCGTGCCCCGAGTCGCTGCTGCGCCTGCAGGAGATCGTGGCGGCACCCGAGCTGGACTCGACCGCGCTGGAGCAGCTGGCATCTTCCGACGTGGCCCTGGCCGCCGCCGTGATGCGGCTGGCCAACAGCCCGCTCTACGGCCTGGCCCAGCCGGTGCAGACCGTGGGCATGGCGCTGACGGTGCTGGGGCTGCAACCGGCGGTTGAGCTGTTGTCTGCCTTCATCACGCGCAACGCGCTGCAGGTGCGCTCGCCGTTGCTGGAACATTTCTGGGAAAGCTCGCAGCGCCGCGCCATTGCGTGCGAGCACATCGGCCACCAGCTCTACAGTCTGGACCCGGGCCTGGGCTACAGCTTCGGGCTGTTCTGCCATGTGGGCATGCCGGTGCTGGTGAAGGCCGTGCGGGGCTATGCAGGCACCGTGACCGAGGCCCTGGCGCGCAAGGACCGCACCTTCACCCAGACCGAGAACGCCAGCCACCGCACTGACCACGCGGTGATGGGCGCCATCGTGGCGCGCACCTGGCACCTGCCGGGCGACGTGGCCCAGGCCATCTGGCTGCACCACGACTTTGCGTGCCTGAACGACGAGCGGTTTGACCCCACGGTGCGCCATCTGGTGGCGCTGGGCCTGCTGGCGGAGTTTCTGGTCAACCAACACGACGGCCTGGCCCCGACGCGCGAGTGGACCCAGCACGGCCAGGCCTGCATGGACCACCTGCACGTGACGCAGGATGAGCTGGATCACTGGATCGACGCGCTGCACCCGGCGTTTGAGGCGGTGCGGTTCTGATGCTTTTGACGAGCGGTTGATTCGCCGCTGCTACGACGGGCCGTCGCGCTCGCCCCATGCGGTCGTGATACAGCCCTGCGGGGCCTGCCGGTGCGATTTTCAGCGCGCCGCTTCCAGCAACTCCACCAGGCGCGTGTGCCCCCGCTGTGCCGCCAGCTGCGCCGCAGTCAGACCATCGCGGTCCACCAGCGTCGGGTTGGCGCGCAGGGCCAGCAGCCGCTGCACGGTGGCGGTGTGGCCGTTCATCGCGGCCAGCATCAGGGCGGTTTTTCCTTCGGGGTCGCGGGCATCCACCGGTAAGCCCTGTTGCACGAGGGATTCGACCTGTTGGGTCTGGCCTGTGCGCGCGGCCTCCCAGACGGTGCTGGACAAGGCCGCGCCCAGATTTTTTTGCATGGCAGGGGCTGCGGCAGCCGCGTGGTGGTCGCGCGATGCAGAGTCAGCCTGCGCGCTGCGGGCGGCTGGTGCGGTAGCCGGAGCGGCCTCCTGGAGAGCCGGTGCTGTGGAGGCTGCTGCGCGCTCGCGCCTTTCAGCACCGGACTCGGCGCGGGGGGCTCCGGCCATCGCGGGTGCGGGGGGCGATGCTGGGAAACCGGAGAGGGCGCCTGCTGCGCGAGGCGCTGCAAGGGCTTCCTGCTCAGTGGTCGAGGGCGATGCGGGGGGCGCCTTGGCCGCAGGCTGTTGGGCTGCTGGTATGTGCACAGGCGCAGGGGCGGCTCCTGCGGAGGGCTTGGAGGGCAAGGCGTCGGCCGATGGGCCGGTGCTGTTCCGTGCATTGTTCTGCGCGCTTACGGGTGCGCGCGAAGTGGCTGGTGAAGGCTCAGCCGGTGGCTGCGGCGTCGGAGGGGCTTCCGGTGCAGGAGTTGCCGGCGCCGGCGCCTCGGCCCGGCGGTGGCTGAAAGCAGCGTCCCGCTCTTCGGGCGTGCCGCGCTCGAACTGCAGCATCAGCAAGCCGGTCAGTCCCACCACAGCCAGGGTGGCCAGGGCCGAAATTTTCCAGCGGGCCTGGTTGGCGGCAGGGGCCGTCACTGGGCCTGCTGATGCCGATGCCGCAGCCTTGGCGATCATCTGGGCGTGGGCACGCACGGCCTCGCGCACATGCGCGCCGGGGCGGGCGCCTTCCTGCTCGCTGGCTTCGTGGTAGCGCCGGACCAGTTCGTCGTCCTGCCGGGTCATACAAACTCCTTGAGGTGCTGGCGCAGGCTGGCCCTTGCGTAGCGCAGGCGGCTCTTGGCGGTTTCAAAGTTCACGCCGGTGGCCTCGGCAATCTCCTGCACGCTCAGGTCGCCTTCGGCTTGCAGCAAAAAGGCCTCGCGCTGCTCCAGCGGCAACTGCTCCACCGCCGCAATCAGCGCGGCCGCCTGCTCGCGCGACTGCAGTTGCCGCGCGGGCCCAAAGCCCGAGTCGGCCACCAGCGTGTCGGCCAGCGTGCGCGCATCGTCGTCGCTCGCATCCAGGCTGGTGTGGTGTTTGGCGGTGCGCAGATGGTCCACCAGCCGGTTATGCGCCAGGGTGAACAACCAGGTGCGAAACTTGGCCTTCACCTCATAACGGGCGGCATTGCGCGCCACTGCAAACCACACGTCTTGCAGCAGGTCGTCGGCCACCGCCTGCACCTTCACGCTGCGAAACACAAACCGCCACACAGCCAGTTCGTGCCTGGCGTAAAGCCGGTCGAACGCGGCCATGTCGCCACCGGCGTAGCGCAGCATCAGCGCCTCGTCGGCGTCTTGGGCATCGTAGGCATCGTCAGAGTGCGGGGCGGCGGGCACCCGGGCATTATGCGAAACCCTCATGCACGCACGGGCCGGCCCAGGCCTACCTGGGGTCGGGTACGTACGACAGGTTGTCCGACTGCGGAAATGCGCGGGGCACCGAGGGCACGGAGGGCCGGGCGATGGGTTCGCGGATCACGCCGCTGGCGATCAGGTTCTCGCGGCTGTCGTAGCGGATGCTGATGATTTCATTGGGTTGCTCCTGCAGGCGCGTGAAGGTGGTGTGGGTGACGACCGAGGTCTCGCGCTGGCCGTGTGCTGTGCCCAGCTTGGCAGATGGCATGGGAGCGGCCTTGGCCACACTGTCAGCAGATGGCGAGCGGGCAGAAGACTCAGCCTCGGCCGATGGGGCCGGGGCAGCAGGCCCACCGGCAGCCCCAGCGGCTGCGGGCGATGGGGGTTCCTCCCGCAAGCGCCCGAGACCCAGGCCGTTGTCGCGGCGCTGGCTATAGGGCTCGGGGGTGATGGCCGGGGCAGGCTGGTGCACCGGTGGCTGTTCGCGGAACAGGGCCACGCCAATCACGCCCACATGTGCCGGGCGGCCCGTGCGGGCGGCATACGAGTTGGCGATGTGCGAAAACTCAAAGGCCGCCACCTGGCTGTCGCTCTTGCGCCAGCCGGTGATCTGGTAGCGCTCGTGCGGCGAGAACACATAACCGCGCTGGTCCCACGCAGCGGTTTCGCCGCTGAGCACATTCACGCCGTCCACCGACGGCACGGCCAGCACCCGCTCGCCCAGCCGGTTGCGCACGCTGATGGCATAGCGCGCACCGGGCCGCCCTGCCACCCAGTGTTCGCCTCGGGCGTAGTGCACGGGCAGGGTAGCACCGGTATCGCGGTCCACGATGGTCACGTCGGCCAGGCGGCCAATGGCTTGGGCAGGCAGGTGGGCCAGGCCCAGCAGTGCTGTCAGGGCGGCGAGCGCGGGCAGGGTGAGTGAACGGGGTTTCATGGCAGCTCCATCAAAAAAGTGGTGGTGCTGGATGAAACGAACGGGGCGGTCGAAAGGGGTTAAATCCCGCGAAAAAAGATATTGGGGTCAGACACTGCCGAAATGCGGGTGTTTTTAGATGATTTGGCGATTAAATAACAAGAATTAAGTCGTTTGGGTTTTAAAGGCTGGCTCGCAGAATGCCAGCCTGTGACCGCTACCACCTCCATCATCATCGTCCCCGGCTGGCGCGACTCGGGTCCCGGCCACTGGCAGAGCCTGTGGGCCGAGCGCCTGCCGCATGCGCGCCGTGTGGTGCAGGATGACTGGATCACGCCTACGCGTTCGGCCTGGGTGAGCCAGCTGGAAAAGACGGTACTGGCTGCGCCCCAGCCTGTGGTGATCGTGGCGCACAGTCTGGGCTGCATTGCCACCACCCACATGGGCCCTGAGGCTGCGGCCAAGGTCTGCGGCGCGCTGCTGGTGGCCCCGGCCGACCCGGAGCGCCGCGCCATCCTGAGCGACTTTGCCCCCGTGCCCTATGCCGCTTTGCCGTATCGCAGCATCGTGGTGGCCAGCAGCAACGACCCGTTTTGTCCCATCCGCCTGGCGGGCGCCTATGCGCGAGCCTGGGGCAGCGAGTTTGTGCGCATGCAGAACGCAGGGCACATCAATATTGACTCGGGCCATGGCGAATGGCCTTTGGGCTGGGCGTTGTTGCAGTCGCTGGAGGGGGATCACACTGGTAACCGACCCATGGGCGGCTACGCGCAGGCGTCCTCTGCTGCCGCCTGATTGCTATCTTATTAATAGCTTGCTGCGCGCATTGCACTAGCGCTTGGGGTCTATGGGACCCAAAAACTCTCGCCTGGGCAGCAGCAGCGGGCCCGGGTGGCTTGACGTCAGTGCACCCCTGATAGCGCTTATATGCAGATTTTCGATTAATTAACAAAAATATATTCTTTTGAGTTTTAAGAGGGGGTCCGCACAATGCGGAATCTCCAGCATTTTTTGGCCAACCTCACCATGACTTCTCTGAAACTCAAGACCCTCCTGGCCTCCCTGGCCCTGGCCGCGAGCGGCATGGCTGCCGCTCAAAATTCGCTGCTCAACGTGTCGTATGACGTGGCCCGCGAGTTCTACAAGGACTACAACACTGCCTTTGCCGCCCACTACAAGAAGACCACCGGCCAGGACGTGAAGATCGACCAGTCGCACGCTGGCTCCAGCGCCCAGGCCCGCGCCGTGAACGACGGCCTGGCCGCCGATGTGGTGACCATGAACACGACCACCGACGTGCAGTTCCTGGCCGATAACGGCGTGGTTGCCAAGGACTGGGCCAAGAAGTTTCCCAACGACGCATCGCCCACCACGTCCACCATGCTGTTCCTGGTGCGCAATGGCAACCCTAAGAACATCAAGGACTGGGACGACCTCATCAAGCCCGGCGTGCAGGTCATCGTGGTGAACCCCAAGACCGGCGGCAATGGCCGCTATGCCTACCTGGCCGCCTGGGGCGCCGTGCGTGAAAAGGGCGGCACCGACGCGCAGGCGGCGGAGTTCGTGAGCAAGCTCTACAAGAACGTGCCCGTGCTGGCCAAGGGCGGGCGCGATGCCACTGCCACCTTCCTGCAGCGCAACCAGGGCGACGTGCTCATCACCTTTGAATCCGAAGTGGTTTCCATCGACCGCGAGTTCGGCACGGGCAAGGTCGATGCGATTTACCCCTCGGTGAGCGTGGTGGCCGAGAACCCCGTGGCTGTGGTGGAGCGCACTGTGGCCAAAAAGGGCACGGCCCAGCTGGCCAAGGCCTACCTGGACTATCTGTACTCGGACGAAGCGCAGGAGATCGCCGCCAAGCACGCCATCCGCCCACGCTCGGAAAAGGTGCTCAAGAAGTACGAAGCCACGTTCAAGCCGCTCAAGCAGTTCACCGTGGCCAAGTATTTCGGGTCGCTGACCGAAGCGCAGAAGGTGCACTTCAATGACGGCGGCCAGTTCGACAAGCTCTACACGCCCGGCGCCAAGTAAGTAGGCGGCGCTTCTCCCGACTCACCACTGCATCTATGACCGCTGCGACTGCCGTGGCCGCAGCCCCGGCCGGACGGCGCGCGCCCAAGCGCGTGTTGCCCGGCTTCGGGCTGTCACTGGGCTACACCCTTTTCTACTTGAGCATCATCGTGCTGATCCCGCTGTCGGCACTGATCTTCAAGACCTTCACCCTCACCTGGGACCAGTTCTGGGCCGCCATCAGCGCGCCGCGCGTGCTGGCGTCTTACCGGCTGACGTTTGGCGCATCGTTCATCGCGGCGCTGGTCAACCTGGTGTTCGGCCTGCTGATCGCCTGGGTGCTGGTGCGCTACAAGTTCCCGGGCAAGAAGATCGTGGACGCGCTGGTGGACCTGCCATTTGCGCTGCCTACGGCCGTGGCCGGCATCTCGCTCACGGCCCTGTTGGCGGGCAATGGCTGGGTGGGCAGCATTCTGGAGCCCATGGGCATCCAGTTGGCGTTCAAGCCCGCAGGCATTGTGATTGCGCTCATCTTCATCGGCCTGCCGTTTGTGGTGCGCACCGTGCAACCGGTGTTGGAAGACGCCGAGAAGGAGCTGGAAGAGGCCGCCACCTGTTTGGGTGCCACACGCCTGCAGACCTTCACCAAGGTCATCCTGCCCTCCATCACGCCCGCACTGCTTACCGGCTTTGCCATGGCGTTTGCACGGGCGGTGGGTGAATACGGCTCGGTGATCTTTATCGCGGGCAACATGCCCATGGTGTCGGAGATCACGCCGCTCATCATCATCGGCAAGCTGGAGCAGTACGACTACGCAGGCGCCACCGCCGTAGCCGTGGTGATGCTGGTCATCTCCTTCATCCTGCTGCTCATCATCAACGCGCTGCAAGCTTGGCAGCGCCGCCACGCGGGGGCTCCAGCATGAGCGGCGCCAACTCTCGAACTGTTCGCCGCGCCCAGGCCGGCACCACCGAGGCATCTTGGGTGCGCTATACGCTGATCACGCTGGCACTGGCTTTCATGCTGCTGTTCCTCGTGCTGCCGTTGGCCGCTGTGTTTGCCGAGGCGCTGCGCAAGGGCTTTGGCGCCTACCTGGAAGGCTTGCGCGAGCCCGACGCCTGGTCGGCCATCAAGCTCACGCTGATCACCGCGCTGATCGCCGTGCCACTGAACCTGGTGTTTGGCGTGGCGGCGGCCTGGTGCATTGCCAAGTACGAGTTCAAGGGCAAGGCCTTCTTGACCACGCTGGTGGACCTGCCGTTTTCGGTGTCGCCTGTGGTGGCCGGTTTGATCTATGTGCTGATGTTTGGCGCGCAGGGCTGGTTTGGCCCGTGGCTGGCGGCGCATGACATCAAGATCATCTTTGCCGTGCCGGGCATTGTGCTGGCCACCGTGTTCGTGACCTTTCCGTTCATCGCCCGCGAATTGATCCCGCTGATGCAGGCGCAGGGCAATGACGAGGAGCAGGCGGCCATCGTGCTGGGTGCCAGCGGCTGGCAGACCTTCTGGTACGTGACCTTGCCCAACATCAAGTGGGGTTTGCTGTACGGCGTGATCTTGTGCAACGCCCGGGCCATGGGCGAATTTGGTGCGGTGTCTGTGGTGTCGGGCCACATCCGGGGCCAGACCAACACCATCCCGCTGCACGTCGAGATTCTCTACAACGAATACCAGTCGGTGGCCGCGTTTGCCGCTGCCTCGCTGCTGGCCTTGCTGGCCTTGATCACGCTGGTCATCAAGACGATTGCCGAACACCGCAACGAGCAGGCCCTGAAGGCCGCCGCCGAATTGCCGCCCGAGCGCCCCGCGCCCGCTGGCGTGTGAAGGAAACAGAACATGAGCATTGAAATCCGTAACGTCAGCAAGCAGTTTGGCGACTTTCAGGCCCTGCGCGATGTGAGCCTGGACATTGCCTCGGGCGAACTCATTGCACTGCTCGGCCCCTCGGGCTGCGGCAAGACTACGCTGCTGCGCATCATCGCGGGCCTGGAGACTGCCGATGTGGGCACCATCCACTTCAGCGGTGAAGACACCACCGACGTGCATGTGCGCGAGCGCAACGTGGGCTTCGTGTTCCAGCACTATGCGCTGTTCCGCCACATGACGGTGTTCGAGAACGTGGCCTTTGGCTTGCGCGTCAAGCCCCGCAGCGAACGCCCGAGCGAGGCGCAGATCAAGAAGAAGGTGATGGACCTGCTCAAGCTGGTGCAGCTCGACTGGCTGGCCGAGCGCTATCCCTCGCAGCTGTCCGGCGGCCAGCGCCAGCGTATTGCGCTGGCCCGCGCCCTGGCAGTGGAGCCCAAGGTGCTGCTGCTGGACGAACCCTTCGGCGCGCTGGATGCCAAAGTGCGCAAGGAACTGCGCCGCTGGCTGCGCCGCCTGCACGACGAACTGCATGTCACCAGCATCTTCGTGACCCACGACCAGGAAGAGGCGTTGGAAGTGGCCGACCGCGTGGTGGTGATCAACCAGGGCAAGATCGAGCAAAGCGGCTCGCCCCAGCAGGTGTGGGACCAGCCCGCCAGCCCCTTCGTGTACGGCTTTCTGGGCGATGTGAACCTGTTCCACGGCCGCGCCCATGAAGGCCTGGTGCACCTAGAGGGCATGCAGATCGACTCCCCCGAGCACCAGGCGGCGCAGAACGCCAAGGCCTTTGCCTATGTGCGTCCGCACGACCTGGACGTGGAGCGCTACTCCCCGGGCGCGGGCCTGGACGCAGAAGGCCGTCCCCGTGGCATCGTGGCCCAGCTGAGCCGCGCCATTGTGGTGGGCCCCATTGCACGCCTGGAACTTATTCCGACCGATGACCACAAACCAGCGGACAATGCGTCCCCAGAGTCCCTGATCGAAGCGCAGATTCCTGCGCAGCAGTTCAAGGAAATGGGTTTCAAAGAGGGCGAAACGCTGGTGGTCACACCACGCCGCGCCCGAGTGTTCTTGGATCACGCCGCTGGTATCTGAGCAGCTTCCCTGGGGATGCCGCGCCAGGCACTGCGCGGCTTAGAGGGATAACAAAGATGTTGTTGAACTGGATCGATCAGGCCCCGCGCCGTGTGCTGGCGCTGATCAGCGTGGCCTGCGTGGCGATGCTGGCCTTTGGCATGTATTTGCAGCATGTGGTGGGCCTGGAGCCTTGCCCCATGTGCATCGTGCAGCGCTATGCGCTCATTGGTGTGGCGGTATTCACGGCCCTGGCGAGCGCACGAGGCAATCGGGGCTGGTGGATGACTTTTGGGGTGCTGGCCCTGGTCACCGCCGGGTTTGGTGCCTTTGTGGCAGCCCGCCAGAGCTGGCTGCAGTGGTACCCGCCCGAGATCGCGACCTGCGGCCGCGACTTCTACGGCATGATCGAAAACTACCCCATCAGCCGCGCCATCCCCATGATCTTCCGCGGTTCGGGTGACTGCACCGCGATCGACTGGACTTTCCTCGGGGGCTCGATTGCCAACTGGTCGTTCATCTGCTTTGTGGGCTTTGGCCTGGTGCTGCTGGCACTGCTGGTGCGGGCCTTGAAGGGCGGCACCCGGCGGGGCTCTGGCTACTCTGTGGCTTGACGGTAGCCCAGGCTCTTCCCCCAAAAAGCGCTCTACGGAGCGCTTTTTTCATGGTGGAAGGTTTTCAAACATCGGGCTCTCTGTGATGAGAGACGCCCCTGCTGGCATTGGCTTGCAACTAGCCCAGCGCCACACCCTCTGCATCCAGCGACGGCGGGCGCAACAGGTCCTCGTTGATGCCCATGGTCTGGCTGGCGCGTTCCACGGCTTGCCACAGTGGCGCCGGCATTTGCAATATCTCTTCCGGCGAAGTGGAGCGCGCGATCCAGGCGCTGATTTGCAGGTGCTGCTCGTGGGTGAGCAAGTCCAGGTTCAACATTTCGTCGATGATTTTCATGCAGGGGTAATGGGTCGAGTGGGGGCTTGGGGAGGGCTCTGCGCAGTGAAGCCCTGGGGAGGCTGCGCGGTGCATGAGGTGGAGAAGGGTTGCCCCGTGGTGACCTTGGCGCCACGGAGCGTGGTGTGCTGTGGAACAGATGGTGCCCACGGCACCGATCTCAAGCAGGTTCGGGACGGTGGCGTCAACCGGGCATCCCGTTGCTGTGCGGGAATGGTACGCCTTGCGTTCCGTCCACCCAGGCGGGCAGTTTGGGCATCACCTGCTCAAACAGCGGGCTTGCCTGCCAGTGGGCCAGCCATGCCTGCAAGCGCGGCCACGGTTGGGCACTCCACCAGACGTCATCAATGCCGGCAAACTGCCGTACAAAGGGCGCAATGGCCATGTCGGCAAGGGCTGCCCGGTTGCCATACAGACAGGTATGGTGGGTCAGTCTTGTTTCCAGCGTTTGCAGCCAATCCACCGCCTGCGTGCCGGCCCGGGCGGGGTCGGCGTCGGGGTAGCGGCTGGGGTATTTGCACCGGTCCAGCGCCTGCTTGAACGGGCCGTCGCATTCGGCAATCAGCGCCAGCATGTCCGCCATAGTGCCATCGCTGGGGCTGAGCCAGCCTTCCGGGTCGTGCTGCGCCAGGGCCCACAGCATGATGTCCAGGCTCTGCTCCAGCACCTGGCCGCCAGGGAGCACCAGCACGGGTACAGTGCCCTTGGGGGATGCTTGCAGCAGGCCCTGGGGCTTGTTCCTCAGTACCACTTCGCGCAGTTCGCACACCTGCCCACTCACGGCCAGGGCCAGGCGCGCACGCATGGCGTAGGGACAACGGCGGAACGAGTACAGGACGGGCAGGGCGGTCACGTTGTGCCATCCACGCCGTCGTCACCGGCGTCCTTGGCCGCAGTGCGCGGGGGGCGGCCGGGTTGCTGCGCGCCGATGTGTTCTTGCCCGCGCTGCCGGGCCAACTGCATCTGCCGCTCGCGCTCGGCCAGGGCACGTTCCTGCTCGGGCGTGCGGGTGCCGTGGCAATAGGGGCAGCTTACGCCGGGCACATAGTGCGGTGACTGCAGTTCGGCCTCGCCCAGGGGCATGCGGCAGGAGCGGCACAGCTGGTGGTGGCCCGGTGCGAGGCCATGGCCTACCGACACGCGTTCGTCGAACACAAAACAGTCGCCGTGCCAGCGGCTGTCTTCTTCGGGCACGGTTTCCAGGTATTTGAGGATGCCGCCTTCGAGGTGGTAAACCTCGTCAAAGCCTTGCGATTTGAGGAAGGCGGTGGACTTTTCGCAGCGGATGCCGCCGGTGCAGAACATGGCGACTTTGGGTTTGCCTGCCAGCACGCCACCGGGTTGTTTCTCTTTTTCGACCCAGGCCGGAAACTCTGCAAAGGTCTGCGTGTGGGGGTTGATGGCGCGCTCAAACGTGCCAATGCCCACTTCGTAGTCGTTGCGTGTGTCTACCACCACCACGCCAGGGTCGTCGATGA
Source organism: Acidovorax sp. FG48 (assembly GCF_057809085.1). Lineage (NCBI taxonomy): Bacteria > Pseudomonadati > Pseudomonadota > Betaproteobacteria > Burkholderiales > Comamonadaceae > Acidovorax > Acidovorax sp. FG48. The sequence goes on from NZ_JBMDJH010000012.1 coordinate 48,197, forward strand.
GGGCGTTCCAGTCCTCGGGCTTCACATAGGTGCCCGCGTTGCGCGCAGGGTTCAGGCCCGGCACGCCCAGGGTGACGATCTCGCGCTTGAGGCGCACGCGCATGCGGTAGAAGGGCATGCGCTCGGCCAGCGCCTCCTTGTGCTGCAGGGCGGTAAAGCGCGCGTCGCTGCGCAGCCACGCCAGCACGGCGTGCACACCCTGCGGTTCGCCCGCAATGGTGCCGTTGATGCCCTCGGGCGCCAGCAGCAGCATGCCGCGCACGCCGTTCGCGTCGCACAGGGTCTGCAGAGGCTCGCGCAGCGCCGCAAAGTCTGGCAGGTCCACAAACTGGTAAAGCGCGGCGGTGAGAAAGCGGGGTGTGACCGAGTCCACGAAAAAGGCGTTTTTGAAACAGGAAGGGGGATGATAGCTGTCACCTTTCGTTACGATGCGGGGTTACCAACGCTGCTTGCAAGGTGGTCGCATGAGCAAGGAATCCACTCTCAATCTGTTCCGTCGGCTGGAGCAGCTCAACGGCATCGGCGCCGCGCTTTCGCGCGAGCGGGACATTGACCGGCTGCTGGAGAACATCCTGGAGGCCGCCAAAACCATCACCGGCGCCGACGGCGGCACGCTCTACAGCGTGACGGAAGACCAGTCGGCGCTCAAGTTCGAGATATTGCGCACCGACTCCCTCGGCATCAGCCTGGGTGGCACCACTGGCAAGCCCATCGACCTGCCGCTGCTGCCCCTGCGCACGGCCGACGGCGGGCCCAATGATTCGCTGGTGGCGGCGCACGCGGCCATCCACGACCGCACGGTGAACATTGCCGATGCCTACAGCGCCGCAGGTTTTGATTTTTCGGGCACACGTGCGTTTGACCAGCGCACGGGCTATCGGTCGCAGTCTTTCCTCACGGTGCCGATGAAGAACCACGACCTCGAACTCATCGGCGTGCTGCAGCTCATCAATGCGCGTGACCCGGAGACGGGCGAGGTCATCACCTTCTCGCAGGCCGACCAGAGCCTGGCCGAGTCGCTCGCCTCGCAGGCGGCCATTGCGCTGACCAACCGGCTGCTCATCACACAGCTCGAACGCCTGTTTGAGTCGTTCGTGAACCTGATCAACCTGGCCATCGACGAAAAATCGCCCTACACCGGCGGCCACTGCCAGCGCGTGCCGGCCCTCACCATGATGCTGGCCGAAGCCGTGGATGCCACCCGCGAGGGGCCGCTGGCCGCGTTCAAGATGAGCGACCGCGACCGCTACGAGCTCAAGATGGCAGGCCTGCTGCATGACTGCGGAAAGATCACCACCCCCGTGCATGTGGTGGACAAGGCCACCAAGCTGCAGACCATCTACGACCGCATCGGCCTGGTGGACACGCGGTTTGAAGTGCTCAAGCGCGACGCCGAACTGGCCGCGCTGCGCCGCCAGCTGGCGCTGCGCCCGGTGGTGGACGCGCGGGCCGAGGGGCAGGAGCTGCAGGCCCTGCAACACGACATCCATGCGCTGGAGGAAGACCGCGAGTTTCTGCGCCGCTGCAACACCGGCACCGAGGCCATGCGCCCCGAGGACCAGCAGCGCGTGCGCGACATCGCCGCCATGCGCCACTGGCGCAACCCGCAAGGGGTGCAGACGAGCTTTCTGACGGCCGAAGAGGTGGAGAACCTCACCATCCGGTCCGGCACGCTGAACCAGGCCGAGCGCGACACCATCAACTACCACATCGTCGCCACCATCAAGATGCTGGAGACGCTGCCCTGGCCGCGCCACCTCCAAAACGTGCCCGAATACGCGGGCGGCCACCACGAGCGCATGGATGGCAAGGGCTACCCGCGCGGCCTCACGCGCGAGCAGATGTCGCTGCAGGCCCGCATGATGGGCATTGCCGACATCTTTGAGGCGCTGACGGCCGCAGACAGGCCCTACAAGAGCGGCATGACCTTGTCGCAGGCGATCGCCATCATGTGCAAGATGCGCGACAACGGGCACATCGACCCCGACCTCTTCGAGGTGTTTGTGCGGGAACGGGTCTACCTTCGGTATGGTGAACAGTTTCTGGAGGCGGGGCAGGTGGACGCGGTGGATGTGACCGCGATAGATTTTTGATTCCGCCGGGCGCCCAGGTGGTGCATCGTCCCGCAGTGGGTACCGATGCATTCGGATAGGTTGCTACTCAGTTGATAGCTGTTGGCGCATGATGCACTAGCGCTACCGGCCTAAATCACTCCAATTTCTCTGCGCTGGTGCTGCTACCAGTGCTGCCCCCCGTGCCGGCGCTGGCCTGCGTCAGCAGCCAGTCCCGAAACGCCGTCATGGCCCCCGTGGCAGGGCGGGACTGCAGCCGTGTCAGCCAGTAGGCGCCCCGGTGCAGCTCTTGTGCAAAGGGCTGTGCCAGACGGCCCTGCTGCAGTTCGCGCGCGAACATCTTCACCGGCAACAGCGCCATGCCCGCGCCCTGCGCCGCTGCTTCGGCCAGGGTGAGGGACGAGTCGAACACCGCGCCGCGCACGACGGGGCAGGGCGCCCCCGCGGCTTCAAACCAGGCCGTCCATTCGTCGGTGCGGTAGCTGCGCAGCAAAGGCTGGCGCGCCAGGTCGGCCGCCGTGCGCAGGCCGTGGGCCAGGGCGGGTGAGCACATCACGGACATGGGTGCATCCATGATGCGGTCGGCCTGCGTGCCGTGCCAGGCGCCGTCGCCAAAGCGAATGGCGTAGTCCAGCCCTTCGCCCGCCATGTCCACTCGGTTGTTGTGCGTGAGCAGGCGCAGGTCCACAAACGGGCAGGCCTGCTGAAAGTCGCGCAGCCGGGGCAGCAGCCAGCCCACCGCGAAGGTGCCCACGGCCCCTACGGTCAGCACCTCGCGCGGGCGGGTGTCGCCCAGCTTCTCCAGGGCGCGCTGCAGGTTGCCGAACGACTCCACCACCACGGGCAGCAGTGCCTGGCCTTCGTCCGTCAGCGCCAGGCCGCGCGGCAGGCGCCGGAACAGCGGTTTGCCCAGCCGGTCTTCCAGCTTGCGGATGTGCTGGCTCACGGCGGTCTGGGTCACGTGCAGCTCCTGGGCGGCACGCGTCAGGTTCAGGTGGCGGGCCGAGGCCTCGAAGGCACGCAGGGCGTTGAGCGGCAAGTGCATGGCGCCAAAAGATCAAAGTTTTTCTTGGGGCTTTTGGCAATTATTGTCGATGGTGCTGGGGGCTGAACCTCCGTATCGTTCGGGCCTTGTTCCCCACTACGCTTCCAATCGATATGCAAAGAAGACAGTTTTCCTTGGGTTTGATGGCCGCCACGGCCCTGCCTTTGTGGGGTTGCGCAGCCGTCCGCAACCCCGACCGGCGCGACCAGACCACCCGCGCGTGGAGCGAAGCCCTCGCCAGCATCGAACGCACTGCGCAGGGCCGCCTGGGTGTGGCCATGCTCGATACCGGGTCGGGCCTGGCGCTGGGCTGGCGGCAAGACGAGCGGTTTGCCATGGCCAGCACCTTCAAGCTGGTGCTCGCCGGCTGGATGTTGGCCTTGGTGGACCAGGGCAAGGAGCGGCTGGATGCGCGTGTGCACTACGCAGCGGCCGACGTGGTGGCGTACTCGCCCGTCAGCGGCGCGCGTGCGGGCGACGGTGGTGGCCTGACGGTGGGCGAGCTGTGCGCTGCCACCGTGAGCCTGAGCGACAACACCGCCGCCAATGTGCTGCTGGCCCGCCATGGCGGCCCGGCCGGATTCACCGGATTCGTACGTTCGCTGGGTGACGAGGTCACGCGGCTGGACCGCACCGAGCCCACGCTAAATGAGGCTGCCGTGGGGGACCCGCGTGACACGACCACGCCGCTGGCCATGCTGCAGACCCTGCAGAAACTGGTGCTGGGCAACGCGCTCAGCCCCACGTCCCGGGCCTGGCTGCAGCGCTGGCTGGTGGAGACCAGCACGGGCGACAAACGGCTGCGCGCCGGTGTGCCGGGCTGGAAGGTGGGCGACAAGACAGGCACGGCGGGCGACAGCGGCACGGCCAACGACATCGGCGTGCTGTGGCCGCAGGGCGGCGGCGCGCCGGTGCTGGTGACCTGTTACCTCACGCGCTCTACAGCGTCCGGCGAGCAGCGGGATGCGGCGATTGCCCAGGTGGCGCGCGCCGTGGCGACCGCACGCGTTGCGTTCACCTGTGCTTAGAGCTTCTTGACCAGCACCTGGCTCTTGCGGTCCCAGTTGTACTTGCGCTTGCGGGCGTCGGGCAGCCAGTCCGGGTCTACGGGCGAGAAGCCGCGCTTGATGAACCAGTGCATGGTGCGGGTGGTCAGCACAAAAATGCTGTCCAGCCCCAGCAAGCGTGCACGCTGCTCGATGCGCTTGAGCAGCTTTTCGCCGTCGCCCGTGCCCTGGCTTTGTGGCGATACCGTCACGGCGGCCATCTCCGCCGTCTTGGCCTCGGGGTAGGGGTAGAGCGCGGCGCAGCCAAAGATCACGCCGTCGTGTTCGATGATGGTGTAGGTGGCGATGTCCCGCTCGATCTCGGTGCGGTCGCGCTTGACCAGCGTGCCATCCTTCTCGAAGGGTTCGATCAGCTGCAGGATGCCGCCCACATCGTCGATCGTGGCCTCGCGCAGCTCTTCCAGCTTCTCGTCGATGACCATGGTGCCGATGCCGTCGTGCACATACACCTCCAGCAGCAGCGAGCCATCCACCGCAAACGGCAGGATGTGGCTGCGCTCCACACCGGCCTTGCAGGCCTTCACGCAGTGCTGCAGGTAAAAGCCCGTGTCCGTGGGCTGCTGGGCGGGCGGCAACTGTGCCAGCAGGGCCTGCGCGGCGGCCAGCGGCAGCTCGGTGTCGATGGGGTTGTCGTCGCTCTCGGGCTCGGTGGGCGACATGCGGATGCCCTGCACCTCGGTCAAAAAGATCAGCTTGTCGGCCCGCAACTCAATGGCGACGCTGGTGGCCACTTCTTCCATGCTGAGGTTGAAGGCCTCACCCGTGGGCGAGAAGCCAAACGGCGACAGCAGCACCAGCGCGCCCATGTCCAGCGTGCGCTGAATGCCGGCCACATCCACCTTGCGCACCAGGCCTGAGTGCTGGAAGTCCACCCCATCCACAATGCCCACGGGCCGCGCCGTGAGGAAGTTGCCCGAAATCACCCGCACCGTGGCGCCCGCCATGGGCGTGTTGGGCAGGCCCTGGCTGAAGGCGGCTTCGATCTCGTAGCGCAGCTGCCCGGCGGCCTCCTGCGCACAGTCGAGCGCCACAGAGTCAGTGATGCGGATGCCATGCGAATACTTGGCCGCATGCCCCTTGGCCGCCAGCTGCTCGTTCACTTGCGGGCGAAAGCCGTGCACCAGCACGATCTTCACGCCCATGGCCTGGATCAATGCCAGGTCTTGCGCAATGCTGTGCAGCTTGCCGGCCGCAATCGCCTCACCCGTCAGCCCGATCACAAACGTCTGGTTGCGGAACTTGTGGATGTACGGCGCCACCGAGCGGAACCAGGGGACGAAGGTGAAGTTGAAAACGGCGGACATGGAGGAGGGCGGTTGGGACGGTGGTGGTAATGCGCGAGGTGCGAATGATAAGTGTCCTTAGGGACCGGGTGCCGGGATTTGCACGCGCAGCCAGGGTGAGCCTGGAACAGCGCCGCGACGCGGCGGCGCCAGCGTTCGGCATCTTCCGGCCGGTCAAACCCACCCCGCTGCATGGGGGCTCGCCACGCACTGTCAGGCGCAGCACATGGTGGGGAGCGTCTTTCGAGGCGCATCGGCACCGAGATGTGCTCGGCGTAGTGCAGCCCGTCGCCGGGCTCGGAAAACCCGCTGGCCATGTCGATCTTTCGTCTCTCGTGCTGGGTGTCACACCAGCTGAGGTGCAGCGGACGCCGCCCCGCGTGCGCGAAACGCGCTGAGTTTGGCACCAAACGGCTCCAGCACCAGGCCTTCTTCGGGCAAGGTGCCCGCAGCGTCCGAGGGTGGGGCCAGCGCAATGCCGCAGCCTTGCAGCAGCGCCACCATCTCCGCCGGGGCGATGGTGCCGTGTGCCAGCAACGCGTCCACCGTGCGCCCCAGGGCCTCATGGTGCGTGGTCAGCAGCGCCTGGGCGCGCTGGTATTGCTGCTGCATCAGCGCCTCGATGGCCTCGTTGCTGGGGCCGATGTCGGTGTTGACGTGGTTGTCCATCTCCACGGTGACATCGGTGCGGGCCTGCCGCGCGCCAAAGCCATGGTGGCGGATGTAGCGCGCCGCCTCGGCCGTCACCTGCTTGAAGTCCTGCTCGGCCCCGGTGGTGCAGGCCATTTCGCCAAACACCAGTTCCTCCGCCACGCGGCCTGCCAGGCCTACGCACATCATGTCCAGCGCGTTCTGGCGCGTGGTGGCCTTGAGGCTGGAGAAGCTGTTGTACCCGCCCTCGAACGAGGCGATGTTGATCTTCACCTCTTGCGGAGCGTGGCCGAACAACACGCAGTAGGCCAACCCATGGCCCGCCTCATGCACGGCCAGCAGGGCCCGAAAGTCTGCGTTGGCCCGCTGCTTGAGCCGGTTCAGCTCCAGCGTCACCGCAAACGCAGCCTGCACCCTGCCTGCAGGCCCCTGGCCCGATACCAGCAGGTGGCGCTTGTCGGGCGCCAGGTGAATGACGAACTCTTGCTCCAGCGAGAGCTGCTGTTGCACCACCCACAACGCGGCGTTGACCAGATTTGCGCTCAGGATCGCGTGCACTGAGGAGAACAATGGCCGCGTGCCCTGCGCAGGGAACACGGCGTTGGCATACAACTCGCTCAGCACATCCTGCCCGATGGCAAACCGCACGCCACACTGCGCGGCAATATCGTCCACATAGCGTGTGCACAGGTTATGGATGAGGCGCTCATACGTCGCCTTGCTGAACGACGGGTAGACCACATGTTCATTGCCCAGCCGCGCGATCTGCTCGGGCTTGAAGCGTTCGCCCAGCGCCTTCTTCACATCGATGAGCGAGAGTTTGCGCGTCAGGCGGTGAAAGATGTCGGCATCGGTGTCGCAGTCTTCCACGCGTTGCGCGGTCTCGTGGTACATCTCGTCGAGGTTGCCGCACACGAACACCAGCAGCTTGCTGTAGTCGGTCTCCCAGGCATGGCTGGACTGCTGAAAGCTGGCAAACAGCGCCTGCACCTTGGAGGGCGGCCACTGCATGATGGCGGACAGCGGCTCCTGCAGCTTCAGCATGCGCTTGAGTTCTTGCGCATCCCAGGCGTCCAGCTGAAAGCGGTACGGTTTTTTGCCTGCGCGGTCGTCGTCATCTTCGGCGCGCTCGGCCTCGTAGTGCGCATCGGCCAGCTTGCGCTCGATGTTGGACAGCGCGCTCAAGGCTGGCGGCAGGCGCCCGTCGGACAGCAGCGTCCACACGTCCTGGTAGCGCTCCACCTTCACGTCGGCGCCCTTGGTATCCACCGTGCGAAAGCGCTGGAACTCGTCCAGCACCAGGATGCCCGGCATGCCTTCGTGGATGCCCGAGTCGCCCAGCATGCCGGAGATGGACGAGCTGCGGTAGCTCGCGCCGTGGCTGAAGCCGTCCATCTGCACTTCCACAAACCGGTCGTAAAAGCCCAACAGCTGGGCCAGCCGCCGCGTGAGCTGCGTCTTGCCGGTGCCGGTCAGGCCCCACAGGCACACGATGACCGGCCGGGTGATGAGCTGCGGCAGCACGTACCAGGCGCGGATGGCGTTGATCACGCGGTCGATCACATCGTCGATGCCGAACAGCTCGGCTTTCAGTTGCAACGCCGCGTGGGCCAAGGCCTGCTGGCGCTGGGCCAGTTCTGCGCTGCTGGCAAGCACCGTGGAAGGCCCGACCGCTTGGGCACGCACGGGTGCGGGGTGCACCGCGTGCGTTGGCACACCGGCCAGCGCCGAATGCGGAGTGGGATGCCGCTGGTGTGGCGGCAGGGGGTTGTTGAAGGGATTCATGTCAATCGTTCAAAAAGGGGCTCTGGATCGCCTTTCGCAGGGCGACGTTGTCAGCGCGGCGCTGGGCCCCACGGGTTCGGATGTGCTTGCCTGCTGCGCTGGACAGGCTGCGTTGGGCCAGCGCTGCGGCCACAGGGTTTCGGGGCGGGCCCGAGGCTTCGAGCTTCAGCACCAGGGGCTGCTTCATGCGGCGCAGCTTCTTGATTTCACCCTGGGCGAAGGCCCGAGACAGTTTTTTGGCACTCATGTGTGCATTCCACAAACAAAAAACCCCGGCAAATAAGCCAGGGCTTGTGGAGCGCTGCACGGGAGTGCAGGAGGTCGCTTGTCTGCCATGGCTGGATGCGTGAAAACACAGTCCAGCCGGGGCGGTGGACAGTGGTCAGGCGGGAGCGAACAAAGGAACAAACATAGCGGTGACCTCCAGGGCTCTCAGGGGCTGGCCGACATGGCCGCGCAGTGCTGAAAGAAGGCGCGATTGTGGCGAGGCGTGCTGCGCGTGGCAAGCGCAGGGGGGCGCGGCGCTGGCCGATGTGTCGCACAAAACGCACAGTGTGTGCGCATTGCCCGCACATTGCACGGGGGCAGGGCAGCTCAATCGTGGCGGCGATACATCCAGCCTGCGGCGTGCACCCACTCGTCCTTGTCGTGCGTGCGCACCACCAGCTCCACCAGGTCGCGGCCCGCGTTGTGGGGCACCTGCACCGCCATGCCCGCGCGGTCTGCCGACAGGGGGAGCAGGAACTGCCTGTCGTCCCAGAGCAGGTAGCCGGGCAGGTCTGGCAGCTCCTGCAGGGAGGCGGCCCCCATGCCCATGGCCAGCGGGATGGAGTCGGGCGCCTCGTTGGCCAGCAGCCACGTGCTGCCCAGCCGCGCCGACCACTGCGGCGGTAGCGGGGCGGGGGCCCGCTGCATCTGCTGTGCCACCGTTGTGGCAACCCCGTAGTGCCCGGCCGTGGCTGTCTCGCGCGCAAGCAGGTAGCGGCGGCCTTCGACCTGCTCCCAGCGGTACTGCGTGCGGGGCTGGGCGTCCGACCACCACCAGCCATCGCTGCACAGGCGCAGCCCGGTGCACAGGGACTCCCATCCCTGGGCCTTGGCGGACCAGATCGACAAATCCACCTGCTGGCTGTCGGGCGAGCTGGCTTTGATGGGACGTGCGGAGCAGCCGTAGATGCCCAGCAGGGCGTCCACCGCGCTGGAGGAGATGGTGGCCTGCGCCGGGAAGGCCGCCGACACCTTGGGGGGCAGCATGCTCAGCTGCCCTGTTTCTTGCAGCGCGCGCAGCAGTATGCCTTCGGCAACGGGTCCCGGCTTGAAGCCGGGCGCACTGCCGGTGATCAGCAGCGCCAGGCCCGCTTGCGGCAGCACGTAGAAGTCGCTGGCGTAGAACATCGTGTTGCCGCTCTTTTGCCAAGCCACAAAGCCTGCGGCGTCCAGTCCCGGGTGCTGGGTGCTGTCCCAGCCAAGGCCCGCGTGCCAGTCGAGGGTGAGGTGGCTCAGGCGCATGTCCTGGTGCTGCGCGCTGCCCATTTCGGCCACTGCGGCTTTCGAGACGATGCGCTGGCCGTCCAGTTCACCTCCCCGCATCAGCAGGGCGGCCAGCTTCATCATGTCGCCCGGGGTGGTGCACAGCCCGCTGGTGGCGTAGCCCATCACAAACTCCTGGCCCTGGCGGGCATCACCGATGTAGCCGTGGGCAAAGCTGCCTGGGGGCAGCGGCTGCAGCGTGTAGCCCGACCGCGCCATGCCCAGCGGGTTGAGGATGGCCGACTGCACGAACGCCGGATAGGCCTGCCCGGTGACCGCGAGCACGATGCGCTCGACGAGGGTGAAACCATCGTTGCAGTACACCGCCATGGCGCCGGGTGCGTGCTTCAGGTGCACGTCGGCCAATGCAGCCTCTAGTTCGGCCGCATAGCCCGGTTGCGGGGCAAACGAAAACAGGTTGTGGGTGTGGGTGCCGGGCAGCCCCGACGTATGGTTCAGCAGGTGCCGCACCGTGATGTCGCGGTAGCCCGGCGACAGCATAGCGAACTGCGGCAAGTAGCTCACCACGGGTGCGTCCAGTTCCACCAGCTGGCGGTCCACCAGAACCATCACGGCCAGTGCTGCCAGCACCTTGCTCACAGACCCCACGTTGAAGCGCGTATCGGGGGTGGTAGGCGTGCGGGTGCTGTCGTCCAGCACGCCAAACGCCTCTTGCCAGACCAGGCGCTCGCCCTGCAGCAGCGCAATCGATGCCGCCCGCGCCCGGCTCGCCTGCATGGCCTGCCGGATCTCCTGGCGGCCCCAGGCCATGGTGGCTGGCAGCTGGGGCCCCGGGTTGTTGCTGCCACCGCAGCCTGGCAGCCAAGGTGCCACTGCGGTGGTGCCCGCCCATGCCATCCAGTCGCGGCGGGACGGGGAGCGGGGTGGGGGGCGAGTTGCGGCGTGGTCGTCGGCAGCGGGTGTGGGGGCAGATGTCTGCAAGGGCATGCGGCTGTTCCAAGGGGCCCACCGGCCACGGAGACATCGCCGCGCGGTGGAGAAGGTGTGCGCATTACATACCGAAAACCCCGGCTCTCGGATAATGCGTGCCTTCATGACCGAATCCGCGCCTCTCTCCCCCACGTCTCCCGCCCCCCGCGCCGCCCCTGCCACCACGCCGCTGCGCATCACTTTTCCTGATTCCCTGCCCGTTTCGGGCAAGCGCGAAGAGATCATGGCGGCCATCACCAAGCACCAGGTCATCATCGTGTGTGGTGAGACGGGCTCGGGCAAGACCACCCAGCTGCCCAAGATCGCGCTGGCGCTGGGACGGGGCAAGTGCAATGCCAAGCCCGGACAGAAAGGGCAGCTGATTGGCCACACCCAGCCGCGCCGCATTGCCGCCAGCAGCGTGGCCAAGCGCATTGCCGAAGAGCTGAACACGCCGCTGGGCGACGTGGTGGGCTTCAAGGTGCGGTTTCAGGACCGCTTGAGCCGCGATGCGTCCGTCAAGCTGATGACCGACGGCATCTTGCTGGCCGAGACGCAGACCGACCCGCTGCTCAAGGCCTACGACACCATCATCATCGATGAGGCGCACGAGCGCAGCCTCAACATTGACTTTCTGCTGGGCTACATCCGCCAGATCCTGCCGCGCCGGCCGGACCTGAAAGTCATCGTCACATCGGCCACGATCGATGCGGACCGGTTTGCCAAGCACTTTGAAAGCGCCAAGGGCCCGGCTCCGGTCATCATGGTGTCGGGCCGCACCTTTCCGGTGGAGCAGCGCTACCGCCCGTTTGAAGAAAGCCGTGACTACGGTTTGAACGAGGCCATTGCCGATGGCGTGGACGAACTCTGGCAGGGCAATGCTGCGGGCGACATCCTGGTCTTTTTGCCCGGCGAGCGCGAGATCCGCGAGGCGGCAGACCATTTGCGCAAGCACCTGTCGCACCAGCCGGTGATGCGCAATGCCGAGGTGTTGCCGCTGTTCGCGCGCCTGTCGCAAGCCGAGCAGGATCGCATCTTTGACGGCCACACGGGCCGCCGCATCGTGCTGGCGACCAACGTGGCCGAGACCTCGCTCACGGTGCCGGGCATCCGATACGTCATTGACGCAGGCACAGCGCGCGTCAAGCGCTACTCTTTCCGTAGCAAGGTGGAGCAGCTGCTGGTCGAGCCCATCAGCCAGGCCGCCGCCAACCAGCGCGCGGGCCGCTGCGGCCGGGTGGCCAACGGCATCTGCATCCGCCTGTATGACGAGGCAGACTTCAACAGCCGTCCGCGCTTTACCGACCCCGAAATTTTGCGTAGCTCGCTGGCCGGCGTCATCCTGCGCATGAAGTCGCTGCACCTGGGCGACGTCACTCAGTTTCCGTTCATCGAGGCGCCCTCGGGCCGCGCGATTGCCGACGGCTACCAGCTGCTGGCCGAGCTGGGCGCGGTGGACGACGCCAACGAACTCACGTCCGTGGGCGTGGAGCTGTCGCGCTTGCCGCTGGACCCGCGCGTGGGCCGCATGATCATCGAGGCGCGCGACCGCAAGGCGCTGGACGAGGTGCTCATCATTGCCAGCGCCCTGAGCGTGCAGGACGTGCGCGACCGTCCTATGGAAGCGCAGCAGCAGGCCGACCAGGCGCACGCCAAGTTCGACGACGACAAGAGCGAGTTCAGCGGGTATCTGAAGCTGTGGAAGTGGATCAACGAGGCCCGGGGCGGGGCGCCCAGCCTGCCGTCGGCCCGTGCCCAAAAAGCCATGGCCGCGCAGAAGGCGCCGTCGCAGGCGTACCTGCCCGTGGAGCGGCGCGGCGGCGCGCCTGCAGCGGCTGCTGCAGCAGCAATACCCGCCGCCCCAGCCGCCACCCACAAACTCAGCAACCGCCAGTACGAGCAGTTGCTGCGCCAGAACTTCATCAGCATCCGCCGCCTGCGCGAGTGGCGCGACATCCACACCCAGCTGCTCACAGTGGTGACCGAGCACAAGTGGCAGATCAACACCCAGCCCGCCAGCTACGAGCAACTGCACCTGTCCATGCTGGCCGGGCTGCTGGGTAACGTCGGCTGCAAAAGCGACGAGGAGGACTGGTACCTGGGCGCGCGTGGCATCAAGTTCTACAAGCACCCGGGCGCGCACCTCAACAAGAAGCCCGGCCGCTGGATCATCGCGTCGGAACTGGTCGAGACCACGCGCCTGTTCGGCCGGGGCATCGCTGCGATTGAGCCGCAGTGGCTGGAGCAGATCGGCGGCCACTTGCTGAAGAAGCAACTGCTGGACCCGCATTGGGAGAAGAAGTCCGCCGAGGTCGTGGCGCTGGAGCGCGCCACGCTGTACGGCATCGTGGTCTACAACAACCGCCGCGTGAACTTCGGCAAGGTAGACCCGCACGCCGCGCGCGAGGTGTTCATCCGCGAGGCGCTGGTGGGCGGCAACTGGGAGACGCGCCTGCCGTTTTTGGCCGCCAACCAGAAGATGATCGCCAAGGTCGAAGAGCTGGAGCACAAGTCCCGCCGCCAGGATGTGCTGGTGGACGACGAACTCATCTACGCCTTCTACGACCAGCAACTGCCGCCCGAAGTGTGCAGCGGCCATAGCTTTGAGGCCTGGTACCGCGACGAAAGCAAAAAGCAACCCGACCTGCTCAAGCTCACCCGCGAAGAGCTGATGCGCCACGAGGCTGCAGGCATCACCACCAACGCGTTTCCCAAGACGGTGCGCCTGGGCGGCGTGGACTGCGCTGCGAGCTACCTACACGAGCCCGGCGATGCGCGTGACGGCATCACCGTTACCATCCCGCTCTTTGTGCTCAACCAGGTGAGCGAAGAGCGCTGCGAATGGCTGGTGCCCGGCATGCTGAAGGACAAGATCCAGGCCCTGCTCAAAAGCCTGCCCCAGCGCCCGCGCAGCCGCTTTGTGCCGCTGCCCGAATCTGCCACGCGCCTGGCCGAGCTGCTGGGTGCGCCCGAGCGCTTTGGCACCGGCAGCCTGACCGATGTGCTGCTCAAGCAGGTGCGCGACGAAACATCGCTGGACGTGAAGCGCGCCGACTTCAAGCTCGACATGCTCAGCCCTCATCTGTTCATGAACTTCCGCGTGGTGGACGAGCACGGCCGCCAGCTGGGGCATGGCCGCAACCTGGGCGCGCTGAAGGCGGAGTGGGGCGCCAAGGCGCGGGGCGCGTTTCAGGCGCTGGCGGGGCTCAAGCTGGGTGGTGGCGGGGCTGAGAAAGAAAAATCTGAGCCAAATATGCCTCCAGCGCTTGATGGTAAAGCGCAAACAGCTATCAAATCAGGAGTAAAGGGCCCTGCACCCGGCTCCGCGAAACCTGCGACCACTACGCCATCCGCCCCTGCGGGCCAGCGCTACACGGCCTGGACGTTTGGCGAGCTGCCCGAACTCATGGAGATCAAGAAAGCCGGCCAGACGCTGATCGGCTTTCCCGCGCTCATCGACGGAGGCGACGCCGTCACCATCGAAGTTTTCGACGAGCCTGAGGTGGCCGCCGCCAAGCACCGCGCCGGCCTGCGCCGCCTGTTTGCGCTGCAGATCAAGGACGCGCTCAAGTACCTGGAAAAGAACATCCCCGACCTGCAGAAAATGGCCGTGGCCTACATGCCCCTGGGCACGCAGGAAGAGCTGCGCACCCAGATCATCGACGTGGCGCTGGACCGCGCCTTCCTGCTCGACCCGCTGCCCACCGACGAGTTCGCCTTCAAGCGCCGTGTGGAGGAGGGCCGAGGCCGCCTCACACTCATCGCCAATGAGGTCGCGCGTCTGGCGGGCACCATCCTCACCGAATACTCCGCCGCTGCCCGCAAGATCAAGGACACCAAGAACGCCCCGGATGCGACGGCCGACGCGCAGCAACAGCTGCAACGCCTGGTGCCCAAGAACTTCATCGCCGTGGCCCCCTGGGCGCAACTGGCCCACTATGCCCGCTACCTCAAGGCGATCACCCTGCGGCTGGACAAATACCGCGCCGACCCTGCCCGCGACGCCGCCAAACTGGCCGAACTGCGCCCGCAAGAGCAGCGCTACTGGCGCCTGGTCGCCGAGCGCAAGGGCGCGGTGGATGCGCGCATGCAAGAGCTGCGCTGGCTGCTGGAGGAACTGCGCGTGAGCTTCTTTGCGCAAGAGCTGCGCACGCCGCAGCCGGTGAGCGTCAAGCGGCTGGACAAGCTGTGGGCGCAGATTCAAAGTTGAACGCGCTGCCGGTCCGCGGGTACTGCGCCCGGCTGCGATATGCGATGTGAGTTGGCCCCCCGGGCAGCACGAATCCGACAGTGGCCTGCGGACGTCAGGGCCGTGTCCAGAGCTTGAAGGTCACGTACATGGCATACGCCAGCGCAACCACCATCCACACCACGAAAAACAGGTTCGCCCAATATTTGTCAGCATGCTCGGCCAGCGTGTAGATCTGCCCTGCGCAGCCCTTGCCAACGCACGGAATCTGGCGCAGAACCATCGCGCGCAACGCTTCATAGAGCAGATAGCACCCGATCCCCGCCACGACCAGAAAGCTGAAAGGTCCCAGTGGTGATTTGGTGTACTCGCCGCTGTCATCCCGTGGGCCCTGGCGCAGTAGCTTTTGCCCGTAGCGGTACCAGACGTATCCGACGAGCAGCATCAATGCGTAGTACAGGGCTGTGAGCATGCTTTGCAGAGCGTGATTCGGTAGGTTGAGGTAGGGACGACGTCGGCCTTCGTGCGGCAACTGGCTGAATGAACGCATGGACCTAGCACGGCTGCCTTCCGGCGATCTTAGCGGCAAGGCATTTGGTAACCACTTGTTTTTGTCGACAGCGTGTTCCGTCTGCGCGCCATGGGGTAACGGTCGCCTGCGCGACCATTCATCAGTGGCATCCCCAATGTCCTCGGGCTCCATGCGACCTAGGCTGGTGGCTTCTAAGGAAATCCAGCCCCATGCGACCTCACTACAAGTTCTGGCCCCGCCGCCTTCCCCATGCCATCACGCTGCCTGCCACCTCGCTGTGGGACAACCTGGCGACCAATGCACGTCGCTACCCCGACAAGGCGGCGTTGGTGTTTTTCGGCACCACGGTCAGCTACCGTCAGCTGATGGAAGGCGCGGAGCGCCTGGCTGCGCGGCTGGCCCAGTTGGGGGTGCAGCGTGGCGACCGGGTGGTGCTGTGCATGCAGAACTGCCCGCAGCTGGTGATGGCGCACTTTGCCATCCTTCGCGCCAACGCAGTGGTGGTGCCGGTCAACCCCATGAACCGGGCTGAGGAGCTCAAGCACTACATCACCGACCCCGACACCAAGGTGGCAATCACCACCGGCGATCTGGCCCCGGAGATGGCCAAGGCAAGTAACGCGTTGGCCGCTGGCGAGCGGCTGGCGCATCTGGTGGTCACGCAGTTCTCGGATGCGTTTGACGTGGGCGTGACCGGCATGGATGCGCCGCCCGAGGCCTGGATGGACTGGCTGGGCACACGCCACCCTTTGCCTGCGCTGGAGGGCGGGCAGGCCCACGCGTGGGTGGATGCCCTGGCTTGCACCGTCGCGCCCCCTGCCTTGTCGGTGGGCCCGGCCGACCTGGCGTTGTTGCCCTACACCAGCGGCACCACGGGGCTGCCCAAGGGCTGCATGCACCTGCACAAAAGCGTCATGCACAACGCGGTGGCCAGCAGCCTGTGGGGCAATGGGTCTGCCGACAATGTGACGCTGGCGGTGGTGCCCATGTTCCACATCACCGGCATGGTGAGCGTGATGCACACGTCCATTTACTGCGGCGCCACGCTGGTCATCATGCCCCGCTGGGACCGCGACCTGGCAGGGCGCCTGATATCGCGTTACCAGGTCACCACCTGGACCAACATTCCCACCATGGTCATCGACCTGCTGGGCAGCCCGAACTTTGCCAGCTATGACCTGTCCAGCCTGGCCTATATCGGCGGTGGCGGCGCGGCCATGCCGCAGGCCGTGGCGCAGCGCCTGCTGGAGCAATATGGCCTGCGCTACGCGGAAGGCTATGGCCTGACCGAAACGGCCGCTCCGTCGCACGCCAACCCGCCCGACCATCCCAAGCAGCAGTGCCTGGGCATTCCGTTCATGAGCACCGATGCGCGGGTGATCGACCCCGACACGTTGCAGGAACTGCCCGTGGGCGAGCAGGGCGAGATCATCATCCATGGCCCCGAGGTGTTCGAGGGCTACTGGAAGCGGCCCGATGCCACGGCATCGGCCTTCATCGAGTTCGAGGGCAAGCGGTTCTTCCGCTCAGGCGACCTGGGGCGCATGGACGAGGACGGCTACTTCTTCCTGACCGACCGGCTCAAGCGCATGATCAATGCCAGCGGCTTCAAGGTGTGGCCTGCCGAGGTCGAAGCGCTGATGTTCCGCCACCCTGCCATCCAGGAGGCCTGCATCATCGCGGCCAAGGACAGCTACCGGGGCGAGACGGTGAAGGCGGTGGTGGTGCTGCGCGCCACGCACAAGGACACCACCGAGCAGCAGATCATCGACTGGTGCCGCGAGAACATGGCGGTATACAAGGTGCCGCGCATCGTGCAGTTTGTGCCTGCGTTGCCCAAGAGCGGGAGCGGCAAGGTGATGTGGCGCGCACTGCAGGAGCAGGAGGCGCAGTGATCGGGCGGCACCGGCTGGTCTGACCAGCGCGCAAAGAGAACCAGAAGCGCCGCTGCAGCAGCGGCGCTCGCGCCTGCGGCAGCCGTCAGTGCGCCGCGCCCGCCATCGTCAGCTCGCCCAGGTCCCGCTCCAGCAGGGCGGGGTCGCCCAGTTGCAGCTCGATCAGGCGGCGCAGGTGGGTGACGCTGTCCAGATCGATGCCCTTGCACAGCAGCCCGGTGTGCAGGCCCTGCACGTGGGCTACCTCGGTGGACATGGCGATGTGGTTGCCCGTGTCGGCCAGGGGAATGGTCAGTTGGCACAAGGTGCCTTGCCCCAATGCCGCCTGTGCGGGCACCATGATCAGAGCGCCCTTGAGGGACAGATCCAGCACATGAACGCTGAACGCAGCGGTGGCCGTGGTCAGCAGGGCCGGCGCATCAAAACCAACGCGGACGAAGTGGCGGCGTTCATGGGGCATCGCTGTCTCCTGGGCGGGGCGGGGTGTGGAACACATGCTAACCCAACCGGCGCACGGCAGTTAATTTTTGGAGGTTTTTGCAAGCATTAGTTACTATGGGTTCTCCATCACCAAGGGGCCGGTGTGAAACCTGGCGTGAACTGGCTGGTGCGGCGCTGCGCCGCGTGGCTCAAAGGCATTGTGTGGGTGGCCGTACTGACGGCCAGCGCCAGCATTGCCGCCGCCCCGCGCGAGCTGCGTGTGGGGGTGTATTCCAACGAGCCCAAGGTGTTTGTGGATGCCGATGGCAAGGCTGCAGGCATTTTTGTGGACCTGCTGCAACTGGTGGCGGCCCGCGAGCAGTGGACCCTGAAATATGTGCCTTGCAGCTGGCAGGACTGCCTGGATGCGCTGCGAGAGGGGCAACTGGACCTTATGCCCGATGTGGCCCGGTCGCCCGAGCGCGAGATCCTGTACGACTTTCACCGCCTGCCGGTGCTGCACAGCTGGTCGCAGATCTACCGGACCTCGGGCGCCCCCATCTATTCGCTTTTCGACCTGCAGGGCAAGCGGGTGGCGGTGCTCAAGGGCTCCGTGCAGCGGTCCACCTTCTTGAATATGGTGGACAGCTTTGGCATCCAGGTGTCTCTGGTGGATGCCCCTAGCCTCATCGAAGCGTTTGCCATGGTGCAGCGGGGCGAGGCCGATGCGGTCATCTCCAACCACCTGTTCGGCAACTTTCATTCGGCCCGCTACGGGGTGGTGGATACGGGCATCGTGTTCCAGCCCGCAGCGCTCTTCTTCGCAACCGGCCCCGGGCGCAACGCCGAGGTGCTGGCGGCGATAGACCGGTCGGTCGAGGCTTGGCGCAGCGGCGCCGATCCCGCCTATGCCCAGGTGATGCGCCATTGGGGCGGGCAAGACCCCGGGGGGCAGATTTCGCCCTGGGTGTGGCGTGGGCTTGCGGGCTTGGTGGCGTTCAGCTTACTGGCTGCGTTGATGGTTGCCATCTTGCGCCGGCAGGTGCAAGAGCGTACGCGCCACCTGCGGGAGAGCGAGCAAAAGCTCGCCACCATTCTGGACAGCGTGGGCGCGCTTATCTACATCAAGGGCAAGGACTTCCGCTACCAGTACGTTAACCACCAGACGCTGCATTACTTTGGCAGACCCGCGCACGAGGTGTTGGGCCATGACGATGCGGCGTTTTTCGACGCAGCCACGGCGCAACGGCTGAGGGCCAATGACCGGCGGGTGCTGGAGGACGGCGAGACGCTGGAGGCTGAAGAAGTCAACACCCCCGCCGCCACGGGGGAGACACGCGCGTTCCTGTCCATCAAGATACCGCTGCGCCATGCGGACAGCAGCATTTATGCGCTGTGCGGCATCTCCACCGACATCACCGAGCGACGCAAGGCCGAAGAGTCACTACAGATTGCGGCGACGGTGTTCGAGTCGTTCGAGGGCATGATCGTGACGGGGCCAGACCAGCGCATCCTCAAGGCCAACCAGGCGTACGCGCGGCTGACTGGCTACTCGGTGGATGAACTGGTGGGCCAGACGCCGCGCCTGCTGCACTCGGGCCGGCAGGACGCATCTTTTTACGCGGCCATGCAGAACACGTTGCACTCCAGTGGCATGTGGCAAGGCGAGGTGTGGAACCGGCGCAAGGACGGCACCGAATACCCGGCCTGGATCACCATCACCACCGTGCGTTCGCCGCGCGGCGAGATCACCCATTACGTGGGCACGCAGACAGACATCTCCAGCCGCAAGGCGGCCGAGGAGGAAATCCGCCTGTTGGCCTTCTACGACCCGCTCACCGGCCTGCCCAACCGCCGGCTGATGAACGACCGCCTGCAGCACAGTCTGGCCGCCTGCGCGCGCTCGGGAGCGGGCGGCGCGCTGCTGTTTGTGGACCTGGACAACTTCAAGGACCTGAACGACACCCAAGGGCACGAGCTGGGCGACCAGCTGCTGCGCCAGGTGGCTGCGCGCCTGGGGGGCTGTGTGCGCATGGGCGACACCGTGGCCCGCCTGGGCGGGGACGAGTTTGTGGTGCTGCTGGAGGGGCTCAGTCCCCAGGTGCACGAAGCCGCTGCCCAGGCCGAAACGGTGGGGCGCACGGTGCTGCAGGCGCTCAGCCAGAGCTACCAGCTCGACGGCCACGCGCACCACAGCTCCTGCAGCATCGGCATCGCGCTGTATGCGGATGCGCGTGGTTCGGTGGACGAATTGCTCAAGCACGGCGACATGGCCATGTACCAGGCCAAGGGCGCTGGCCGCAACACCCTGCGGTTCTTTGATCCGCGCACCCAGGCCAACGTGACCGCGCGCACGCTGCTGGAGGCGGGTTTGCGCGACGGCCTGCGCGAAGGGCAATTCTTGTTGCACTACCAGGCGCAAATCCACCAGCAGCGCGGCATTGTGGGCGCCGAGGCCCTGGTGCGCTGGCAGCACCCGCAGCGCGGGCTGGTGTCGCCGGCCGAATTCATTCCGGTGGCCGAGGCTTCCGGCCTCATCGTGCCGCTGGGCGTGTGGATTCTGCGCACGGCCTGCCTGCAACTGGTGGAGTGGGCCCGCGACCCGCAGACAGCCCACTGGACCCTGGCCGTGAACGTGAGCGCCCGGCAGTTCCGCCACAGCCACTTTGTGGATGAAGTGCTGGGCGTGCTAGAAGAAACCGGCGCGAACCCGCACCGGCTGAAGCTGGAGTTGACCGAGACCCTGCTGCTGGACGATGTTGAGGACACCATCCTGCGCATGGACACCCTGCGCGCGTCGGGCCTGGGCTTCTCGCTGGATGACTTTGGCACGGGCTATTCGAGCCTGAGCTATCTCAAACGCTTGCCGCTGGACCAGCTCAAGATCGACCAGAGCTTTGTGCGCGACCTGCTCACCGATGCCAACGACGCCAGCATCGCCCGCACCATCGTCACCCTGGCCCACAGCCTGGACCTGGGGGTGATTGCTGAGGGGGTCGAAACACAGGAGCAACGCGACATGCTGGCCAGTCTGGGTTGCCACACCTGGCAGGGCTACCTGTTCGGCCGCCCCGGGCCTGCCGATGCGCTGGTGCAGTCGGTGGCCAGCGCGACGACTTGGTGACGCCTTTTTTTGTCGGCAGGGTACCCTCCGCCGGGCGTTATCCATGGGCTGCCCATGGGTTGCCCACATTTGTCGCCAATGGCTGACATTGGGTAGCCTGTGAACGGTGTAAGGTACGGCACGCCACGTGACTCAGCGTACGGCCGACCGTATGACTGACGCACGGCCTCCGCCACCCCGCATCTGTGTTCGTATGCAGGGTGGAGTAGCCCTCAGGAGCTTTCCATGAAAAACAATCTATTTCCCACGATCCGCCTTCTTGTTTCTGGCGCGGCTGCCGCCGTGCTGCTGGGCCTGGGCGGCGGCGCCCATGCGCAGGCCTATGTCAACGCCACCGTGGGGGGCGAACTGGCTCCCGGTGTGTATGGCCGCATCAACATTGGCAACGCGCCACCACCTCCTCTGCTTTACGCAGAGCCCGTCATCATCCAGCGCCCTGCGGTGGTGGTGCCCCGTGCGCCCATCTACATGTACGTGCCGCCCGGCCATGCCAAGAACTGGAGCAAGCATTGCGCACGCTACAACGCCTGCAGCCAGCCGGTGTATTTTGTGCAGGAGCCACCTCCCCGCCGCGGCAACCCGCACCGCGGGCCCCATGGCCGGGACGACCGCCGCTGGGACCATGACCATCGCCACGATGACCGCCATGACCACGATCGCGGTCCCGGGCGCGGAGAGGGCCGTGGCAAGGGCCATGGACATCGGGACTAAGAGCCTGTTCAAAGTCTTTTTGGAGATCGCATTGGAGTGAAATCGGGATGAGTGGATGCTTCGGATGCGCCGCATGGGCTCGTGCCCATGCAAGCAGCCGGGGCGTCCAATCGCCCGATTTCACTCCAACCCTTCGGGCAAGTGCCTTGCCGGGCGGTCTGCGGCGTTGCGGCGCTTGCCAATAGCACGGGCTATTGGCTGCGCACCGCGCCTGGCATCTCATCCCGGCAAGGTACTTGTGCGACTCCAAAAAGACTTAGAACAGGCTCTAAACCACCCTGCATTTCGCAGGGTTTGCGCCAGCGCAGAGGAGGGGGTCGCACCAGCGGTTAAGCTTGGGCCCCTATGGCCCAAGTCTCCTTTTCTCCCCCTTTCACCCAACCGGCTGATGTTGCCAGCCAGTTGCGCCACAGCGGTTTTGCGGTGCTCAGCCCGGCCGCAGTGGCCGAGTGGGTCGGCTGTGATCTGTCGGTGCTCATGGCGCTCAATACCGATTGGGCAGATCTTCCCCCCGATGAATTTCTGAAGGATGGTGGCCGCTACCGTCGCCGTCGCCATGCCTGTTTTGTGCTGCAGCAGGGCCAGATGCAGCAGGTGCCGCACCGTGCCCACTGGCAGCCAGTGGAATACAACGCCCTGCACGGCGGTATGGAGCGCTGGTTTGCTCCCATGGAGCCCGCGACTGTGGCGCAGCCCGTGTGGCAGCAGTTGCTCGCCGCTCTGGCGGGCGTGTCGGACGCTGTGTTTGCCGGGCCTCAGGCGCCGGTGCCGTGGTTTGTCGAGGCGCACCAGTTCCGCATCGACACCACCGACGGCATCGGCCGCCCCACACCCGAAGGCGCCCACCGCGATGGGGTGGATCTTGTGGCGGTGTTTCTGGTGGGGCGCGAGGGCGTCAAGGGCGGTGAGACGCGGGTGTTCGAGGCCAACGGCCCTGCCGGACAACGCTTTACGCTGACCGAGCCCTGGTCCCTGCTGTTGCTGGACGATGCGCGCATGATCCACGAGTCCACGCCCATCCAGCCGCTAAAGGACGGGGGCTACCGCGACACCCTGGTGGTGACCTGCCGGCGGGGCAACTTCCAGGGTGCGGATGTGGTGGGGCAGGCGCCGTCGGGGGTTTGAACACTGCGGCAGAAGTGCATCCGATTTGATGCGAATCAAGATGCGGGGTATGGTGGCGGTTCACACTGGTCACTGTGGGGCCACAAGCCCGTCACACCATTCAACCCAAGGAGAAGCACCATGTTCAAGCACATTCTGGTTCCTGTCGACGGTTCCAAGACCTCCATGCTGGCCGTCTCCAAGGCCGCAGGCCTGGCCAAGACCTTTGGCAGCGCCGTCACTGCGGTGTATGTGATCGACCCGTATCCCTTCACCGGCGTGGGTGCCGACTTTGCCTACGGACAGGCCCAATACATCAGTGCCGCCACGGCCGAGGCCAATGCAGCGCTGGATGCCACCAAGCAGGCCATGGCCGATGCGGGTGTGCAGGTCACCACCGTGGTGGGGGAGGGCCATGCAGTGCACGACGGCATCCTGCGCGCGCTGGAGAGCACGGGCGCCGACCTCATCGTGATGGGCTCGCATGGCCGCCGTGGCCTGGAAAAGCTGGTGCTGGGCAGCGTCACGCAGCGTGTGCTGGGTGTGGTGCACATCCCTGTGCTGGTGGTGCGGGACTGAGCGTCCTTGCCCCATGCAAAAACGGCTCCTTTCGGAGCCGTTTTTTATTGCAGAGTACGCTTCAGGCGGTCACTCGATCTTTGCGCCCGAGGCTTCCACAATGCCCTTCCACTTGGCGTAGTCGGTCTTGAGCAGGGTGTTGAACTGAGCGGCCGACATGGCCTCGGGCTCGGCGCCCTGGGCGTGGATGGCGGCCTTCATTTCAGGGGTGGCCAGCAGCTTGTTGATTTCTGCGTTGACGATGTTCACCACGGTGGCCGGTGTGCCGGCGGGCGCAAACACGCCGTACCAGGTGCTCACATCAAAGTCCTTGAAGCCCGACTCGGACACGGTGGGCACTTCGGGCATGGACGAGCTGCGCTTGGCCGAGGTCACGGCCAGCGGGCGCAGCTTGCCCGACTTGATCTGGGCCATGGCCGATGGCACCGAGGACATGAGCAAGTCCACGTTGCCCGACAGCGCATCCATCAGCGCAGGGTTGGAGCCCTTGTACGGGATGTGGCTGAGCTTGATGCCCGCAGCCTTCTCGAACAGGTCACCCGCCAGGTGGATGGAGGTGCCGTTGCCGGGCGACCCGTAGGTGATGGTGCCGGGCGCAGCCTTGGCGGCAGCCACCACGTCGGCCAGTGTCTTGAACTTGGAGTTGGCACTGGTGGCAATGACCACGGGCGTGTAGGCCACATGGGCCACGGCGGTCAGGTCCTTGGTGGGGTCCCAGGGCAGGTTCTTGTACAGCCAGGGGCCGATGACGAGGTTGTCCTTCTGGCCCATGACCAAGTCATAGCCTGTGGGCGCGGCCTTGACGGCCTCGCCAATGCCGATGGTGCCGCCGGCGCCGGCGCGGTTATCGGCCACCACGGTCCACTTGGCGCTCTCGGTGAGCTTGGTGGCCACCAGGCGCGACAGGATGTCGGTGCCGCCGCCGGGTGGGAAGGGCACGATCAGGCGGATGGGCTTGGCCGGGTAGGCCGCCGCAGGGGCTGGCGCCTGGGCGTGGGCTGTGGTGCCCAGCGCAAAGGCGAGGGCGGTGAAGGAAAGCAGGGTGCGCATCATGGTGAGGGTTGTCTCCGTCGGTTCAGTGGTGTACGGGCGGCCTTTGAGCCGCTAGGTGCGGCTGCGGTGGCCCGGCTGATCTGGGGCAGCGGGCGCCAATGATCGCTGATCGACCGTGGCGCTCGCATTGCCAATAGCGGGTGGCAGCATCGCGGGTGGCGATGGCAGTGTGCGCACCCGCATGCAGGTCAGTGCGGGTCAGAGGCGTTCAAAAATCGCCGCAATGCCCTGGCCGCCGCCAATGCACATGGTCACCAGCGCGTAGCGGCCCTGGATGCGTTGCAGCTCGTGGATGGCCTTGACGGTGATGAGCGCACCGGTGGCGCCAATGGGGTGGCCCAGCGAGATGCCCGAGCCGTTGGGGTTGACCTTGGCGGGGTCCAGGCCCAGGTCCTTGGTCACGGCGCAGGCCTGGGCGGCGAAGGCCTCGTTGGCTTCGATCACGTCCAGGTCGTTGACAGTGAGGCCCGCCTTCTTCAGCGCCAGCTGCGTGGCGGGTACGGGGCCGATGCCCATGTACTTGGGGTCCACGCCCGCGTGGGCGTAGGCCACCAGGCGGGCCAGGGGCTTGGCGCCACGGGCCTTGGCGGCACCGGCTTCCATCAGCACCACGGCGGCGGCAGCGTCGTTGATGCCCGAGGCATTGCCGGCGGTGACCGTGCCGTTTTCCTTGAGGAACACGGGCTTGAGCTTGGCCAGGTCGTCCATCGTGGCGCCGGGGCGGAAGTGCTCGTCGGTGGCGTACTGCACGTCGCCCTTCTTGCTCTTCAGGGTGACGGGGACGATCTGGTCCTTGAACAGGCCGTTTTGCGTGGCACGTTCTGCGCGGTTGTGGCTCTCGACGGCCAGCTTGTCCTGGTCTTCACGGCTGATGCCCCACTTGGCGGCGATGTTCTCGGCCGTCACACCCATGTGGATGTTGTGGAAGGGGTCGTGCAGCGCGCCGATCATCATGTCCACCATCTTGGTGTCGCCCATGCGGGCGCCCCAGCGCATGTTCAGGCTGGCAAAAGGCGCGCGGCTCATGTTCTCGGCACCGGCGCCAATGGCCACGTCGGTGTCGCCCAGCAGGATGGACTGGCTGGCGCTGACGATGGCCTGCAGGCCCGAGCCGCACAGGCGGTTGACGTTGAACGCAGGCGTGCCCTCGGCGCAGCCGCCGTTGATGGCCGCTACGCGCGACAGGTACATGTCCTTGGGCTCGGTATTGACCACATGGCCGAACACCACGTGGCCCACGTCCTTGCCTTCCACGTTGGCGCGGGCAAGCGATTCGCGCACGACGAGTGCACCCAGCTCGGTGGGGGGCACGTCCTTGAGGCTGCCGCCAAATGTGCCAATGGCGGTGCGCACTGCGCTGACGACGACGACTTCACGGGTCATGGGGAGGTCCTTTCAGAGAAATTCAGGTCAAAATGGCTGCAAGCGCTAGTGAATCATGCGGTTGAAGCTATCAAAATAGGAGTAATCGGGCTCACGCCTCGCGCACGTCGGCCACCGGGTTGGTGCCGAAGTCTGCGCGCTCCAGCCAGGCAAGCACGCGGGTGGCGGCGTCGGCAGGCGATGTGAGCTGGCCACCCGTCTTGAGGTTGGCGAAATTCTGGCGGTCCGGGAAGGCGGCCGGGTCGGCGCCGCGCAGCTGAACCTGCATGTCGGTGTCGATCACACCGGGAGCCAGCGAGCATACCTTGGCCCCATGGGGCTTAAGGGCCTCGTCCAGCGCCACGCAGCGCGTGAAATGGTCCATGCCCGCCTTGGCGGCGCAGTAGGCGGCCTGCGAGGCCATGGCCCGGCGGCCCAGGCCCGACGAGATGTTGAGCACCTTGCGCGGCACCGTCCAGGCGTCCGTCGCGCCCAGGAAGGCGGCGGTGAGCTGCATGGGCGCCTCCAGCCCCACGCGCAAGGCGGTGGCCAGGTCGTCCGCGTCGCTGGCCGATAGGGGGGCAATGCGCGGGATCATCCCTGCGTTGTTGATGAGGGTGGCGCTGGCAAACGCCTGAGGGCCCTGGGCTTGCAGCCAGGCTTGCAGTTTATGGGCCGCCTGCTCGCCCTGCGACAGGTCTTGCTGCCACTGTTCAATGGTGACGCCTGCGGCCCGGGCCTCGGCGGCCAGGTCGTCGTTGGCACTGCGGGCAATGCAGATCAGGGTGTTGCCGCTGCGCAAAAGCTGCTGGGCCATGGCCAGGCCCATGCCGCGCGATGCGCCGGTGAGGATGTAGAGGTGGTTTTGAGGCATCCCGCCATGTTACTGCGCAGTACACAGGGGCGGGGGTTGTCACTGCCCTCTGCGTGACTCCAGCGCGGCCAGCAGCAAGGCCAGCCGTGCGTCCAGCGCCGCTATATCGGCCGCCTTGAGGGCCGAAAGGATGCGGTGTTCGTTGGCCACATGGGCCTCCACTGCGCGGTCGATCAGCTCCAGCCCCTGGGGCGTGAGCTGCACCAGCGAGCTGCGGGCGTCGGCCGGGTTGGGCAGGCGCTCGATCCAGCCCTGGGCTTCGAGCTTGGCCATGCGGTGCGTCATGGTGCCAGAGGTGACCATGAGCGTGGAGAACAACGTGGTCGGCGCCAGGCAGTAGGGCGCGCCGCTGCGGCGCAGCGTGGCCAGCATGTCGAACTCCCAGCGGCTCAGGCCGAAGTCGGCAAAGGTTTCATCCAGCCGCCGCTCCAGCAGCGCGGCGCAGCGCTTGATGCGCCCGATGGGGCCCATGGGGCTAGCGTCCAGGTCGGGGCGCTCTCGCTTCCACTGGGCCAGGATGGCGTCGACGGCGTCGGGTTGGCGTGGGGTGGCCATGGGCTTGTGGTGGTTGATTTGTCTTGAATTCGAGATTGTATGGTAGAGTTTTTGTCTTGATTTGAAGATAAATATATGGCTGCTTCACGTGCTTCTGCAAGTTCCTCAACCTGGCTGGATGCGCTCACCACAGCGCTCGGACCGGTCATCTGGGGCTCGACCTACATCGTCACCACCGAGCTGTTGCCGCCCGACCGGCCCTTCACCGCCGCACTGCTGCGCACCTTGCCCGCGGGCTTGCTGCTGGTGCTGTGGTGCCGCCGCTGGCCGGCCTGGGGCGACTGGGTGGGGTGGCGGCGCCTCATGGTGCTGGCGGCGCTGAACATTGGCGTGTTCCAGGCGCTGCTGTTTGTGGCGGCCTACCGGTTGCCCGGCGGCGTGGCGGCCGTGGTGGGCGCCGTGGGGCCGCTGGTGGTGATGGGCCTGACCTGGGCGCTGGACCACCGGCGCCCGCCCGCACTGGCCCTGGCTGCGGGGGCTTTCGGTGTGCTGGGCATGGCGGCGCTGCTGTTGTCGCCCGGTGCACGCTGGGACATGGTGGGCGTGGCGGCCGCGCTGGTGGGCACGCTGTGCATGGCGGCGGGCACGTTCTGGTCGCGGCGCTGGCGGTCTGACTTGCCGGTGCTGGCGTTTACCGGCTGGCAGTTGCTGGCGGGCGGCCTCATGCTGGCGCCGGTGGCGTGGGCGGTGGACCCGCCTTTGCCTGCACTCACCCTCACCAATATCGCGGGTTATCTGTACCTCAGCCTGGCAGGCGCGCTGGTGGCGTATGCGCTGTGGTTCCGTGGCATTGCGCGGCTGCCGTCGGTGGCGGTGTCGTCACTGGGGCTGCTGAGCCCCGTCACGGCGGTGCTGCTGGGCTGGGCGCTGCTGGGGCAGGCCATGACGGGGGTGTCGCTGGTGGGCATGCTGGTGGTGCTGGCAAGCATCCTGGCCGTGCAGTGGGCCATGTCGCGCCCCGTGCCGCCGGGAGGGCGGTGACCAGCAAATACTTTTGCTATTGAATGGATAGCGGTCTGCGCATGTTTCACCAGCACTAGCGG
This sequence comes from Acidovorax sp. FG48, assembly GCF_057809085.1. Classification (NCBI taxonomy): domain Bacteria; kingdom Pseudomonadati; phylum Pseudomonadota; class Betaproteobacteria; order Burkholderiales; family Comamonadaceae; genus Acidovorax; species Acidovorax sp. FG48. The sequence continues at coordinate 76,001 of NZ_JBMDJH010000012.1, forward strand.
GCAATTGTGCTAGAAATCGGCCGCCCACTCCAGTGCTACCGGCTCCCCCGTGCCGGGGTGCGCAAAGGCCAGGTGGCTGGCGTGCAGCAGCAGGCGTGGCGCCTGTGCCTGCGTGGCGGCATCGGCATACAGCGCGTCGCCCAGGATGGCGTGGCCGATGGCGGCCAGGTGCACGCGCAATTGGTGGGTGCGGCCGGTGAGCGGCTCCAGTTCAACGCGGGTGGTCTGTGCCGTCGCGTCGTGCGCCAGCGCGCGCCAGCGGGTCAGACTGGGTTTGCCCACGCCGTGGTCGATGACGCGCAGCGGGCGCCGCTCCCAGTCGGCGGCAATGGGCAGGCCGATTTCGCTCCAGTCGCCACCCACGGTGCCCAGCAGGCCTTGCACCACCGCCTGGTAGCGTTTGTGCACCAGGCGCTCGGCAAACGCGTGGCCCAGGCGGCGCTGCGCGTCGATGTGGCGTGCCATGAGAACCAGGCCCGAGGTGGCCTGGTCCAGCCGGTGCACGACGAGCGCACCGGGCCAGCGCAGCTGTGCGCGGGCGCTCAGGCAGTCTTGCTTGTCGGGCCCCCGGCCGGGCACACACAGCAGCCCAGCAGGTTTGCACAGCACCAGCAGGTCCTCGTCTTCATACAGCGCCTGTACGCCATCTGCCACGGGTTCAGGCAGGGTCATGGCCCACGATCAGCCGTTGCACGGTGGCGCAGAGTTCTTCCACGTCGTTGGGTTTGTGGATCAGGGCCTGGGCGCCTTCGGCCAGCGCAGCCTGTTCGATCTCGGCCGTGACGTAGCCCGAGGCCAGGGCCACGGGCAGATCGGGGCGGATGAGGCGGGCCTCGCGCACCAGGTCCACGCCACAAAAGCCGGGCATGTTGTAGTCGGTCACCAGCAGGTCATAGGCCTGTGGGGCGGCCCGCAACGCGGCCGTGGCCTCGTGGGGGTCGGTATAGCCGCTCACTTCGTAGCCCCGGCGGCGCAGCAGGCGCTGGACCAAAAAGACCAGGGCCTGGTCGTCGTCCACGTACATCACATGGTGCTTCTTGGCCGGAGTGGGGCTGGGCGGTGCGGCGGGGACTGGCGCGGACGCTGCAGCCTCGGTGGCTGGGGGCTGTGTCTGCGGCGCCGGGTGGGTGGGCACATCGGCCGCCGCGATGGTTGGGATGCTGGCCGTGGCGTCAGTCGCTACCGGAAAGTACAGCGTGAACCGGCTGCCCTGGCCGGGCGTGCTCTGCACGTCCACACCACCTTCGTGTGTGCGCATCACGCCATGCACCACCGCCAGGCCCAGGCCCGTGCCCTGGCCCACGGGCTTGGTGGTGAAGAAGGGCTCGAAGATGCGCTCCAGGGTGGCGGCGTCCATGCCGGGGCCGGTGTCGCGCACCGTCAGGGCCACGTAGTCGATGGGCGCGAGGCCCAGGCGCTCGGTCAGGCGCTGGTCGGGTTGCACCGTGGCGGCCTCCACATGGATGCTGCCGCGCTCGGTGCCCTGGCTTTGGATGGCATGGACGGCGTTGGTGCACAGGTTGAGCAGGGCCTGCTCGACCTGCGTGGCGTCGGCCAGCACGGGCGGCAGGCCCGCCTGCAGCTGCATGTGCAGTTCGATGGCGGGGGGCAGGGTCACGCGCAGCAGGCGCTCGGTGTCGTGCACCACCTCGGCCAGCGACACGGCCGAGCGCTGTGGGGGCTCGTTGCGGCTGAAGGTGAGGATCTGGCGCACCAGGTCGCGCGCGCGGCGGCCGGCCTTGTCGATCTCCAGCAGGCTCTCCAGCACGGGCGAACCCGGGGTGCAGTCTGCCTTGGCCAGCTCCACGTTGCCCAGGATCGCACCCAGGATGTTGTTGAAGTCGTGCGCAATGCCCCCGGCCATGGTGCCCACGGCCTGCATCTTGTGCGACTCGCGCAACTGGGCTTCCAGCTCGTTGCGGTGCGCCTCGGCCTTCTTGCGACCGGTGAGGTCGCGCGCGAACACGGTGGTGGTCTCGCCACCGCCCACGCTTTCTGCATGGCGCTCGAACGATACGCTCACCTCCACCGCCAGCTCCTTGCCGCTGGCGGTCAGGGCCGTCATCTCGCCCAGCAGGGCCTGCGTGGTGAGCTGGGCAAACGCAAGGGCTTGGGCGGCATCGGGCAGAAAGCGGTCGAGCGTGCTGCCCAGCGCATCGCTGGCGCTGCACTGGAACAGCGCGGCGGCGGTGGGGTTGAACACGGTGATGCGCTGGTGCTGGTCCACGCAGATGATGGCGTCCAGCGCGGAGTTGATGACAGCCTCCAGCCGCTTTTCGCTGGCGCGGATCTGCTCGTTGCGCTGCTGCAGGGTCTCGGCGCTGTGCTGCAGCGCCTGGCGCTCGGCCAGCAGCGGGCCCTGGTCGATCACCGCGCACAAAAACTGCGACAGCGGCGGCCCGCTGGTCTGCGGTGCATCGATGTGGGCAATGTGCAGGTCGCCGGTGATGCGCGTGGCGTCGCTGATGAGGAACACGACCTCCTTGACCTCGCTGTGCCCCAGGTCTTGCGCTTGGGCAAAGGCCTCGCGCACACGGGCGGCGTCTTGCGGGCACACAAAGGGCATCAGCGCGGTCAGTGGCCGGTCGCGCTCGGTGGGCTGGAACGAGCGGTGCGCCATGGAGTTGGCCTGCACCACCATGTCGTGGTCGTCCACCACCATGAGGGCCAGCGGCACGCTGGCAAACAGGGTCTCGAAACGCTCGTAGGCGCTCTCGGCCACGGCCTGGCTGTAGCGCAGCACCTTGTTCTGGTTTTCCAGCTCGGCCTGGTAGGCGCGCAGATCGGCCACCAGGCCCTCTGCCGAAGCGCCGGGCGTGCGGGATGGGCTGGCAGGCGGGCGGGGCATGTGCTCTGCAGCTGCGGGCTGGCGGCCTGCAGGGTCCAGAAAAGACAGGTCGGGTTCACTCATGAAGGGGCGCGGTCAGCCGGGTGCGTGCCCGGGCGCTCGCCCAGGCTTTCTCAAGTAAGTGTACGCCCGCCCATCTGACGCCATGCGATGGCGACTGCAGCGTTAGAGCGCAGTTGCAACGTGGATGGAGGTCGATTGTTGATGAATTACGAACAATCCGTTTCTTTGGCAGGGCTTACCGAACCCTTGTGGGGTGCCTACAGTTCCACCATCGATACATCCCTCGATTCACCCATTCTTTCAGGACCCTGCCATGACCACAGATACCACCCTCGCCCAACCCCTGCTGAACAAGCTGCAATGGCGCTACGCCGCCAAGAAGATGAACCCCGCCAAGAAGGTGCCGCAAGAGAAGGTGGAGCGCATTCTGGAAGCCGCCCGCCTAGCACCCACCTCCAGCGGCCTGCAGCCGTTCGAGATCATCGTGGTGACCGACCCTGCCGTTCGCGCCAAGATCCAGCCCATCGCCTGGAACCAGGCCCAGATCACCGACGGCTCGCACCTGCTGGTGTTTGCGGCCTGGGACAACTACACGGCCGACCGCATCAACATGATGTTCGACCTGACCAATGACCAGCGCGGCTTCAAGAACGAAGGCTGGGAAAACTACCGCCAGATGCTGCTGAACAGCTACCCCCAGCGCGATGCCGAAGTGAACTTCCAGCATGCTGCCCGCCAGGCCTACATCGGCATGAGCGCCGCCCTGATTGCAGCGGCGTTTGAAGAAGTGGACTCGACGCCCATGGAAGGCTTTGACCCCAACGCGCTGGATGAAATCCTGGGCCTGCGGGCACGCGGCCTGCGCAGCGTTGCCATCTTGCCGTTGGGCTACCGCGCCGACGAAGGCGACTGGCTGGTGAACCTGAAGAAGGTGCGCCGCCCCCGCGAGCAGTTCGTCACCGAAGTCTGAGGCACGCGTCCTCCGTCATGAAAAAGGCTGGACCCGTGGCCCAGCCTTTTTTGCGTGGGGAGCCTCAGCGTGTGGCGGGCGCTGCATCCGTCACGCGGCGCATGGGAGTGAGCACAAAGGCCAGTGCGGCCAGCACCACCAGCGTTCCGCCGCTGGCCGCAAACAGCTGGGTGAGCGTGATGCTCTTCATCACCCAGCCGGTGACGGCGGCCGAGATGGGTGCCAGGCCCATGAAGATGAACATGAACAGGCTCATCGCGCGGCCCAGCAGGGCGGGCGGGACCCGGTGCTGGATCCAGGTGAACACGCTCACCTGCATGAAGCCGCCGAGCAGGCCGATGACCAGCATCAGCACCGCGCCCTGCCACACGGCGGTGATCAGGCCCATCGGCATGAACAGCGCGCCAATGATGGCGTCGAACGCCAGGATGGTCATGCCCAGGCTGCCAAACCGCAACCGGGGCACCATGCCCGATACCACCATGCCCAGCAGCGTGCCCGCACCATGGGCGCCCACGATGATGCCGAAGGCGGCAGCACCCAGCTGGGGGCTGCTGCTGGCCAATACCGGAATGGCGATGTGGATGGGGCCCATGATGTACAGGGCAATGGCGCTCCAGTACAAAAAGCAGGTGCGCAGCTCGCTGTCACGCCAGAAGTGACCCAGGCCCTGCGCCACCGAAGCGAGCACCGCCTGCGGCGCGGCCGTGTGGGCTGAAGCGCCCGCAAGGCCTGCGTGGGGCTGCACCTTGGACAGTGTCCAGGCTGACACGGCGAAGCTCAGCGCATCCAGCGCAAAGGCCATGCCGATGCCGGTGGCGTTGGCATGTGTCGAGGTGCCGGTAGCCGCCCCGGTTGCATCGCCCGCGCCAAACAGTGCAATCAGCAGCCCCGCGAGCAAGGGCCCGAGGAACATCGTCAGCTGCCGCAGGCCCAGGCTGATGCCGTTGGCGGCCTGCAGCTGGGGGCGCGCCACCACCGACGGCATCATGGCCGTGCCGGCCGGAATGCTGAAGGCCGTGGCCAGCCCAATGCCCAGCGACAGCGCGTACACCATCCACAGCGACAGCGTGCCCGCAAACACCAGCCCCGCCAGCGCGGCCAGCAGCACCAGGTTGACGTGTTTGGTGATCATCAGCACTTGCTTGGGCGAATGGCGGTCCACCAGCGCGCCGCCAATCAGGATGAACAGCGCACGCGGTACGCTGATGAGGGCCAGCACGGTGCCCAGCACCAGTGTGTCGCCCGTCATTTGCAGCACCAGCCAGGGCAGCGCGATCAGCGTGAACTGGTCGCCCAGCATGGACAGGGCCGAGCCGCCAATCATCCAGCGGAAGTTGCGGTCCTTCAGCAGCGCGGCGCGCGGGTCTGCGGGTGGGGTTGCAGGGCCTGCACCGGGTGAGGGGGCAGGACGGGGTGAGGTATCAGGTCGCATGAGCGAGGTCTCCCAAAGAATGACGGGTGTGCGTGCGCCCCGTGAGCAAGCGGCCCACCGCGGTAAAACGCACAAACAGGTGGTAGCTGGTCAGGCACAGGGCCGTGGTGGCCAGCACGTTGATCAGCATCTTGGCCAGGGCTGGGATAGGCAGGCCGTACAGCAGCGCACCCAGGCCGATCGTGAGTGGCAGGTGCACCAGGTACACCCAGTACGAGCTGTCGGCCAGGTAGGCCAGCCAGGCGCGGGGCTGTCCCACATGGCGCAGAAACAGCCCGATCAACGCAAAGCTCCAGAGCCACGACGCGCTGTTGTAGGCCAGCGCCATCCAGAACTGCAGGTGGCGCGTGGCCGATACCGGCGCGGCCAGCAGATCGGTGAACGCTCCGGTGACCAGCACCAGTGCAAAGGCCGATGCCTCGGGCTGGGCCAGCACTTCTGACAGCAGCGCGGTGAGCAGAAAGCCCACCAACCCCAGGCCCGCCAGCGCAGGCCAGTGCCGTTCGTAGCGCGCCATCAGCGCCTTGCGGTGCACGTACAGGCACAACCCAAAGCCGTAGAACAGCCCGTTGTGTATCCATTCCGCCAGTGGCGGCAGAAAGGAACCGCTGGGTGTGACGATGCCGTGGTCGTAGCCCGCGCCAATCCAGGCCAGCGGCAGGGTGAGCGCCAGCAGACCGGTTGGCGTGCCACCCAGCCAGAGGGCGCTGCGTTGCAGGGCCTGCTGTATCTTGTGTGGCAAGGCTCGCACCGCTGTCCATGCCACGGGCGTCAGCAGCGCCAGCCACAACAGCATCCACAAGAACCACAGGTGCATGGTGGGCGGACCCTGGGGCACGTTGGGGCCTTGGGGCAGCAGGCTGCGGTCCACGCCCCAGGTGCCATCGGCCATGCGGTGCAGGAACATCAGCCCGAGCAACGCGCAGGCCACAAACAGCGGCGGCCAGAACAGTGCAAAGGGCAGGCCCAGGCGGCGCAGCCGGTTGCGCACCATGCCAGCCAGCCCGTGCCTCTGGACCAGCGCCGCCACGAAGAACCCGGCGAGGATGAAAAACAAGGGCATGCGAAAGGCATGGATCACCGCCACCAGCAGGTCCGCCAGGGGGCTGGACTGGTCGTCGTGCCAGGGCAGGGGCGAAGGCCGGCTCATGTAGATGACCGAGACATGCAGCACGATGCCCAGCCACATCATGGTGGCGCGGAGGTTGTCCAGCGCGTGCAACCGCCGTGTGGGGGAGGAGCTGCTGGAAGAGGGTGTCGATCCGTTCATGGGGACCGACTGTGAGGCCTCACGTTGCGTGAGGGTCAAGCACTTTCAGTGGCTTTTTGGCGACGGTGTGGCCGCCTCACGGGCGGCAGCTGCAGCGGTCCAAGTAGGCGTTGGCATCGCCTGTGCCAGCGCTGCCTGCAGGTAGGCACGCACAGGCGCGCTCAGCGGCGAGCCGGCCTGCAGAAGCGGCTCGTTGGCCGACGCCGTGAGCAGCTTGTGGCGCAATAGCGCATCGTTGCGGGTCAGCTGGTTCAACAACGTGTTCCAGCGCAAAGCCGCAGCCGCTGCGTCGGCATGGTTGGTGGGTATCTGGCGGTCGAGCAACTGTTGCACATCGCATTCCAGCGCCGCCCATGCGGTGTGCGGCACATGGCCCAGCGTACGCAGGTCGTCGCGGGTCAGGTATTTCATCAGCAATTCCAGGCGAAGATCGATGGCGGCCTCCACATAGGCAATCATGTCGCCGGGTGGCGCGTGGTTGCGCCCCTGGGCGCTGGGCTCGGTGCGGAACATGTGGCCCCAGCGTTCCAGCAGATCGAGGTCGCCCTCCATCCAGTGCAGCATCAGCGCCATCCAGCGGTAGGCCAATGCCTGCACTTCGGGCGAATCGGGTGGCAGCTGGCGGTCCATGGCGCTGCGCACTAGGTCTTTCACAATGAGCCAGTCGGCCTCGATCAGGCTCCAGTTGGTGAAGATCTGCTTGAGCTCGGTGGTGCTGAAGTACTTGCCGTAGGTCGTCATCAGCGCCAGGGCTTCGAGCCAGTTGCCCATGTCAGGCTCGGCACCCGCCATGAGACCGTCGCGCAGCATGGTCAGGCGCCCGCGCAGCTCTGTGGCCTGCGTGATCTGCTGGTCCAGCGCGCGGATCTGCTGGCCGATGATGCGCTCGGGTGCTACCCCGTCGCCCGCCAGCAGCTCGGCAATGTCGCTGAGCGCCAGGCCCATCTGGCGCATGGTCTGGATGCCATGCAGCCGCTGCACGTCTGCCTGGCTGTACAGGCGGTACCCCGCGTCCGACCGGCCCGAGGGCTTGAGCAGCCCGACCTCGTCATAGTGGTGCAGCGTGCGCACCGTGAGCCCGGTGCGCCGCGCGAGGTCGCCGACCTTCAGCAGCATGGGATCAGCGGCCGACGGAGATCAGCTCGATCTCGAAGTTCAGCGTGGCGTTGGGCGGAATCACGCCACCTGCACCGGCCGCGCCATAGGCGATGGCAGGTGGGCAGGTCAGCTTGGCCTTGCCACCGGGCTTCATGCGCTGCACGCCCTCGGTCCAGCAGGGGATCACGCGGTTGAGCGGGAACGAGGTGGGTTCGCCGCGCTTGTAGGAGCTGTCGAACTCCTTGCCGTCGAGGAACGTGCCCTTGTAGTGCACCTTGACCGTGTCGGTGGCCTTGGGCGATTCGCCCGTGCCGTCTTTGAGCGATTCATAAACCAGGCCGCTGGCCGTGGTGACGGGCTTGGAGGTCTGGGCCATGGCGGCGGGGGCCATCACAACGGTGGCGAGCAAGAGGCACAAGAGGTTTCGCAAAGGGGGCTCCTGAAAGAGTGAATCACAACGCAGCCCGCGATCTTATGCGCGTTCGTGCCGCGGCCTGCGGGAGCGGCACCACGAAAAAAGCCCTGGGCACGGGAGCGCCAGGGCTTGGAAGGCCAAGAGCCACGGCAGCGGACGCGCCACCGGGGTCGCTATGGCAGGGTCAGGCGTAGTCGCTCACCGGGATGCAGCTGCAGCTCAGGTTGCGGTCGCCCCACACGTTGTCCACGCGGCCCACGGGCGACCAGTATTTGTTGCTGCGCAGTGCGGCCACGGGGTAGGCAGCTGCCTCGCGGGTGTAGGGGCGGTTCCACTCGCCGCTCAGCAGGCTTTCTGCGGTGTGCGGGGCGTTCTTGAGCGGGTTGTTGTCCTGCGGCAGCTTGCCTGCTTCGATCTGGCGGATCTCGTCGCGGATGGCGATCATCGCGTCGATGAAGCGGTCCAGCTCAAACAGGGTTTCGCTCTCGGTGGGCTCCACCATCAACGTGTTGGGCACCGGGAAGCTCAGCGTGGGCGCATGGAAGCCGTAGTCGATCAGGCGCTTTGCCACGTCTTCGGCCATCACGCCGCTGGTGTCCTTGAGCTGGCGCAGGTCCAGAATGCACTCGTGGGCCACATGGCCGTTTTCGCTCGCGTACAGCGTGGGGTAGTGGTCCTTGAGGCGGGCGCTGATGTAGTTGGCGCTCAGGATGGCGGTCTCGGTGGCCGCCTGCAGGCCTTCGGCGCCCATCATGCGGATGTACATCCAGCTGATGGGCAGCACGGCAGCGTTGCCCAGCGGGGCAGCGCTGACGGCGCCCACGCCGCCTGTCACGCCCGCTGTGGCATGGCCGGGCAGGAAGGGCACAAGGTCTTCCACCACGCAGACGGGGCCGACGCCGGGGCCGCCACCGCCGTGGGGGATGCAGAAGGTCTTGTGCAGGTTCAGGTGGCTCACATCGCCGCCAAACTCGCCGGGGGCGGCTACGCCGACCAGTGCGTTCATGTTGGCGCCGTCCACGTACACGCGGCCGCCGTGGCTGTGCACCAGGGCACACAGCTCTTTCACGCTGGTCTCGAACACGCCGTGCGTGCTGGGGTAGGTGATCATCACGGCGGCCAGGTTGGCGCTGTGTTGTTCGCACTTGGCTTTCAGGTCCACCAGGTCCACGTTGCCATTGGCATCGCAGGCCGTCACCACCACCTGCATGCCCACCATCTGGGCGCTGGCGGGGTTGGTGCCGTGTGCGCTGCTGGGGATCAGGCAGATGTTGCGGTGGCCTTCGCCACGCGACTCGTGGTAGCCCTTGATGGCCAGCAGACCAGCGTATTCGCCTTGCGAGCCTGCGTTGGGCTGCAGGCTGATGCCCGCGTAACCTGTGGCCTGGCACAGCCAGGCGCGCAGCTGCTCGTCCAGCTCCTTGTAGCCCACCAGTTGGTCAGCGGGGGCGAACGGGTGCACGTTGGCAAACTCGGGCCAGGTGATGGGGATCATCTCGCTGGTGGCGTTGAGCTTCATGGTGCACGAGCCCAGCGGGATCATGCTGCGGTCCAGCGCCAGATCCTTGTCGGACAGCTGGCGGATGTAGCGCAGCATGCCCGTTTCGGAACGGTGGGTGTTGAACACCGGGTGCGTGAGATAGCAGCTCTCGCGGCGCAGCTCGGTGGGGATCAGCGGCTCCACGCCCTTTTCAAACGCATCGAAGGTGGGCAGCGCCTGGCCGTCCTTGGCGAAGATCTTCCACAGCAGCTCGATGTCGGCGCGTGTGGTGGTCTCGTCCAGCGAGATGCACAGGTACTCTTCAAAGTAAATTCGCAGGTTGGCGCCCATTTGCACTGCGCGAGCAGCTATGGATTTGGTAGCGGCGCCGGTGTGCAGGCTGAGCGTGTCGAAGGTCGCCTGCTCACGCACTGGGGCGCCCAGCTGCTTCAGGCCCTGGGCCAGGATGGCGGTGTAGGCCGCCACGCGCTGTGCAATGCGCTTGAGGCCTTCAGGGCCGTGGTACACGGCGTACATGCTGGCGATCACAGCGGGCAGTACCTGGGCCGTGCAGATGTTGGAGGTGGCCTTTTCGCGGCGGATGTGCTGTTCGCGCGTTTGCAGGGCCAGGCGATAGGCAGGTTTGCCATGCACATCCACGCTCACACCCACCAGACGGCCAGGCATGGAGCGCTTGAATTCATCGCGGCAGGCCATGTAGGCAGCGTGGGGGCCACCTGCGCCCATGGGCATGCCAAAACGCTGGGTGGTGCCCACCACAATGTCGGCACCTTGTTCGCCGGGTGGCGTGATGAGGGTGAGCGCCAGCAGGTCGGCCGCCACGATGAAGGCAGCTTGCTTGGCATGGGCCTTTTCCACGTCGGCACGCAGGTCGTCAATGCGGCCGCTGGTGGCGGGGTATTGGGCCAGCACGGCAAAGTAGTCGCCGTCCAGCAGGGTGTTCCATTCTTCGGCCGAATTGGCCAGGCGCACTTCCAGGCCCAGGGGCTTGGCGCGGGTCTGGATGACTTCAATGGTCTGCGGGTGGGCGTCGCCCGCCACCACAAACACGTTGCTCTTGCTCTTGACCGAGCGCTTGGCCAGCGTCATGGCCTCGGCGGCGGCGGTGGCTTCGTCCAGCATGGACGAATTGGCAATCGGCATGCCAGTGAGATCGCACACCATGGTCTGGAAGTTGACCAGGGCTTCCATGCGGCCTTGCGAGATTTCGGCCTGGTAGGGGGTGTAGGCGGTGTACCAGGCGGGGTTCTCCAGGATGTTGCGCAGGATGACACCGGGCGTGTGCGTGCCGTAGTAGCCCTGGCCGATGAAGCTCTTGAGCAACTGATTCTTGCCCGCGATGGCCTTGAGTTCTGCCAGTGCTGCCGCTTCTGTGAGCGGCGCTGGCAGGTCCATGCCCCGGCTGCGTGCGATGGAGCGCGGCACGATGGATTCGATGAGCGCACGGCGCGAGGCCTCGCCGATCACCGACAGCATGTGCGCTTCGTCGGCCGCGTCGATGCCGATGTGGCGGGGCAGGAATTCGGTGGCGTTTTCAAGCGCGCCAAGGGGGGTGGCGGATTGCATCAGCATGGGGCAGTCTCGTAGGTCGCAGCGGGTTGGGGGCGGTGCCGGGGAAAGAGCGCGCACGCGGCAGGGCGGCGGGCCGGGCATGGCCCGGCGCCATGCCCTGTAAGTCGGCAGGGATCAGGCGTTCTTGGCGAACTCTGTGTACGTGGCTTCGTCCAGCAGGGCGTCGAGCTGGCTCGCGTCGGCCAGCTTGACCTTGAAGAACCAGCCAGCGCCCAGCGGGTCGCTGTTGGCAAGGGATGGGTCGGCACGCAGGGCTTCGTTCACTTCGACCACTTCGCCAGAGACGGGCATGTACACATCGGCGGCGGCCTTCACGGACTCGACCACACCTGCCACTTCGCCCTGGGCAAAGCTTTTGCCCACTTCGGGCAGGTCTACAAACACCACGTCGCCCAGGGCGTCCTGCGCGTGCACGGTGATGCCCACCACCGAAGCGTTGGCATCAGCGGCGTTGATCCACTCGTGGTCTTTGGAGAATTTGATCGTCATGGGAAGCTCCTCAAGCAAAGGAAAAAAAGTAAAGGAATCTGCAATGTAAGCGGGCGCAGCTTCTGCGCTTCGCTGATGAAATCAGCCGCGGTAGTAATTGGCCGGCACAAACGGCATGGCGCGCACTTCCATGGGCACCGCCTTGCCGCGCACGATGGCGTTGACACGGGTGCCGATGGCTACAAAGGCGGGCGTGACGTAGCCCATGGCCACGGGTTCGTTCACCGTGGGGCCCAGCAGGCCGCTGGTGACTTCGCCGATCTTCTGGCCGTCCGTGCTTTGCAGTTCGGTGTGTTCGCGCACCGGCACGCGCTCGAGCGCCACCAGGCCCACGCGCTTCCGGGGCAGGCTGGAAGGGTTGTCGATCTGTGCGAGCACCTTGTCGGCACCCGGGAAGCCGCCTGCACGCGCGCCACCGGTGCGGCGCACCTTCTGGATGGCCCAGTTCAGCGCGGCTTCGGGGGGTGTGGTGGTGGTGTCGATGTCGTTGCCATACAGGCACAGGCCTGCTTCGAGGCGCAGCGAGTTGCGGGCGCCCAGGCCGATGGGCTTGACTTCAGGCTGGACCAGCAGGGCGCGGGCGAGCGTCTCGGCCTGCGCGGCGGGTACAGAGATTTCAAAGCCGTCTTCGCCGGTGTAGCCGCTGCGGGTCACAAAGCAGTCGCAGCCTGCAATGCTGAACGCGCCACCGGTCATGAACACCAGCTTTTCAACACCGGGCGCCAAGCGGGCTAAGGCGGTGACGGCCTGTGGGCCCTGCAGAGCGAGCAGGGCGTGGTCGGGCATGGGCACCACCTTACAGCGCTGGCCGATGCGGGCCTGGATATGGGCAATGTCGCCCACCTTGCAGGCGCCGTTGACAATGACGAACAAGGTGGGCTCGCCATCCACGATGCCCTGGTTGAAGAACATCAGATCGTCAATGATCGTGCCTTCGTCGGTCAGCAGCAGACCGTAGCGCTGCTTGCCCACGGGCAGGTCGATCACATCCACGGGCATCAGGGTTTCAAACGCTGCGGCAGCGTCGGCGCCGATGAGCTTGAGCTGGCCCATGTGCGACACGTCAAACAGGCCGGCGGCGGTGCGGGTGTGCACATGCTCGGCCATCAGGCCTGCGGGGTACTGCACGGGCATGGAATAGCCTGCAAAAGGCACCATGCGGGCGCCCAGCTCGATGTGCAGGGCGTTCAGGGGCGTGGTGAGCAGGGGGGCGGTGGCTGACATGGCGGACTCCGGGCAAATGGGGGCCGCGACCAGGGTGTGGTCACGGGATTTGCCCTGCTGTCCGCTTTACCTGAGAGATTCACCGCAGCGCCCTGGCTGGCCGTGCGGTTTGCTCCTTCGGTGGATGGCCTGCACACAGTTTCTTTTCTGTGGGGCCACCTCTCTCCAGCAAGGGAACGCCCACATCGCTGCGGGCGGTTGCCAGTCCTTTTGCCTGAGCGTTCGGCTGCTGCCTGCGCCTTCGGCGGTGCTGCGCGTCTTATGGACAAGATGGAGCACTCTCTCCTGACCGGGCGATTCTAACTACTTTGCGTAGACCAGATCCCGAAGTGCCAACGAGATCGATGGCACGTAGGTGATGATCAGCAGGCACACCAGAATCACGCCCACGAACGGCAGCAGGTGCTTGATGATCCGGTCCAGCGAGATTCTGGCCACCGTGCAGGCAGCAAACAGGTTCACTCCGAACGGGGGCGTGATCATGCCCAGCGCCAGGTTCACCACCATGATCAGCCCGAAGTGCACGGGGTCTACGCCAAAGTGCATGGCCACGGGCGCCAGGATGGGGGCCAGCACGATGATCGCCGCACTGGTCTCGATGAACATGCCAATCACGAACAGCGCGGCGTTCACGCCCAGCAGGAACAGGGTCGGGGACTGCAGCACCGCCTCCAGCCACCGGCCGATGGCATCGGGCACGCCTGCACGTGTAATGAGGAATGCAAACAGCCCGGCGTTGGCGATGATGAACATGATCACCGCCGATGAGATGGCCGATTTGCGCAGGATGGCGAACAGGTCCTTGAGCTTGATCTCGCGGTAGATGACGATGCCGACCACCAGCGCGTAGAACACAGCGACGGCTGATGCCTCGGTGGGGGTGAACACGCCGCCATAGATGCCGCCCAGGATGATCACGGGCATCAGCAGCGCCCAGCCCGCCTGCAGCGTGGCCTTGCCAAAAGGCATGCGCCCATCACCGTCGTTTTTGCCCCAGCCCTTGTACTTGCAGTAACCCCACACGAACAACATGAGCGCGCCGCTGATCAGCAGCCCGGGGCCAAAGCCGGCGATGAACAGTTCACCGATCGATACCTCGGCGCTAACCCCGTACAGGATCATCGGAATGGACGGAGGGATGATCACGCCCAGCTCAGCACTGGTGGCCTGCAGCGCGGCGGCGTAGCTGGTGGGGTAGCCATGCTTGATGAGCGCAGGGATCAGGATGGCGCCAATCGCAAACGTGGTGGCGACTGACGAGCCAGACACGGCCGCAAAGATCATGCAGGTCAGCACACAGGTCATGGGCAGGCCGCCCTGCACGCCGCCGACGATGCTCTTGGCAAACTCCACCAGACGGCGCGAGATGCCACCGGTCTCCATCAGGTTGCCCGCGAGGATGAAGAAGGGGATGGCTGCCAGCGGAAACTTGTTGATGGCCCCGAACATCTCCTTGACGGAAATGAGCATGTTCGCGTTGGAGGCCTGGATGCCCAGGATGGAAGCCAAACCGATGGACACGGCCACCGAGACGGTGAGCGCAAAGCACAGCACCATCGTTGAAATCATGACCAAACTCATTGGGCAGTCTCCAGTTCCATACGCAGGGGATCAATGAGGTTGCCAATGATGCCGACGATACAAAAAAGACCACCCACCGGCATGGCCAGGTAAGCCCAAAACATGGACACAGACTCCAGCCCGGCCATGCTCTGTACCCCCCCACGTTGCGCATAGTCCCAGCCATACCAGATGATGATGCCTATGAGGGCCAGTGCCGCCAATGCCACCACCCAGTCCAGCATCCGCTTGATGCGCGGAGGACTCCAGCGGTACAGCACATCCACGCTCACCATCGCGCCCTGGCGAAACGCAGCCGGGATGGCCAGGAACACCATCCAGATCAGGCTGAAGCGGATGAGCACTTCGGTCCATTCGGCGGGCTGCTCCAGCACAAAGCGGGTCACGATCTGGAACATGCCCAGGGCCGCGGCAATCGTCAGCATGGCGCAAGCGCCGAGCATGGCGATGAAGGTGGTCCATCGCTCAAAGGTAAGAAAAGCGTTTTTCATGGGGCGGTGCCAACCATGGGTAGGTAGGAGGTGATCAGAACCAGCGATGGTTCAAGAATAAAAACGCCCGGTAGCGCAATGGCTACGGGCGTTATCAGCTGCAAAGGTAATAGCAGAGACCCAAATTACTTGACGTCGCGGATCTTGTCGATGGCAGCCTTGCCGAACTGCTTTTCAAACTCGGCGTTCACGGGGGCCAGTGCCGCCACAAACTTGGCCTTGTCCACGTTGTCGATCACGGTCATGCCCTTGGCGCGCAGGTCGGCCACGCCCTTGGCGTCGTCTTCGTCCACGCGCGCACGGTTGGCTTTGGTGCCTTCCTTGGCTGCGTCAATGAAAGCCTGCTTGTCGGCTGCCGAGAGCTTGTCGAACGCTGCCTTGTTCATCACGAAGATGCAGGGCGAATACACGTGGCCGGTGAGGGTGAGGTGCTTTTGCACCTGATCGAACTTGGCCGAGATGATGACGGACAGCGGGTTCTCCTGGCCGTCCACGGTGCCTTGTTGCAGCGCCGTGAACACTTCAGGGAAGGCCATGGGCGTGGTGATGATGCCAAAGCCCTTGTAGGCGGCGATGTGCACGGGGTTTTCCATCGTGCGCATCTTCAGGCCCTTCAGGTCACCGGGCTCCTTCACGTCACGCTTGCTGTTGGTCATGTGGCGGAAGCCGTTCTCGGCCCAGGCCAGTGCCTTGAAGCCCTTGGCGTCGAACTTCGACAGCAGATCCTGGCCGATGGGGCCGTCCAGCACTGCGCGTGCATGGGCCTTGTCGCGGAACAGGAAGGGGACATCCAGGATCTTGGTCTCGGGCACAAAGTTGGGCACAGGGCCTGTGGAGCTGAAGGCCAGCTCCTGGGTGCCCAGTTGCACGGCTTCAATCGATTCGCGCTCGCCGCCCAGGGCGCCGTTGTAGAACGTCTGGACCTTGTAGCGGCCCCCCGTGCGTTTTTCGACCTCTTTGGCAAACGTGTCGATGGCTACACCCTGATGGGAGTTCTGGGCCGTCGAGATGCTGATGCGCATGGTGGCCTGCGCAGCAGCGGTGGCCACAAAGCCGAGCGCGAGGCTCAGTCCAACGACGAGTTTGGTCAATTGCATGGTGTCTCCTGTTGATGTTGGGGCAGGGGATGGGGGCACTTTGGCTCCTCGCAGAGCCGCCCCTGGCCTCGGGCAAATTATGGCGGTGCAGCATTGCCGCAGGCATCCGGGTTTGTGCTGGTAAGCGTGCTTATCAACTGGTCCACCCGGCGTTTGCAGTTGCATTGGCGACACCTCCTTGGAGCGGGGCGGCTGAGGTTCGTACGCAGTCCGCATGTCACCCACGGATGGAGGCAGCTATTCAATCTGAGGAGATATCTGGAATGCCAAGGGCCCCGTGCTGGCGGTAACCAGCCGGGGCCTTGTCAATTTGTGCACTCCGGTAAGAGCGCCTTGATGTAAGAAGTATGCGCCGGGTGTTGCAGATGAATTTGCTGAATTTGGCGAATTCTGCTGGATGTGCAGAATAATTTTCTGAATCTGAATGATCTGTTGAATAATTAGGCCGATGGATCGACTGGATAGAAAAATTCTCGCTGTCTTGCAGGCCAACGCTCGCGCCAGCCTGCAAGAGATAGGGCAGGCCGTGGGCCTGAGCCCGTCACCCTGTTGGGGGCGCATCAAAAAGATGGAAGAGGCCGGTGTCATCCAGGGCTACACGGTGCGCATCAATCCTCAGTCCCTTGACCTGGCCGACACGGTGCTGGTGCAGGTCACGCTCGACAGCCATTCGGACAACACGCTCGAAAAATTTGGCGAGACACTGGCCAGCATTCCCGAAGTGATCGAGGCGCACCTGGTCTCCGGTGACTACGACTACCTGCTGCGCATCGTCGTCAAGGACACCCGCGATTACGAGCGCCTGCTGCGCGAGAAGCTGTACAAGATCAAAGGCATACGACACAGTCGCTCCAGCTTTGTGCTGCGGACCTTGAAGAAGGCAGACCTGCCCTTGTTCACCGGGTAGGCCAGTGGTGTGGCGTGACAAGGCGCCGCAGATTCCTTGCAGAAAACTGGCAACGCACTTTTGGCCAGCGCCCCAACTGCGAGCAGTTCTGCGTTGTGACCTTGAAACGCGACGGCACAATGGCTTTTACAGCGCGGTGTCTGCCGGAAAAAGGGCGGGTGGATTCCCACACCGCGCACCATCGCTGTGCGCGCGTCTGGGCAGTGCGCAGAGCTGTTTGAGTAAAAGCACACCCAGCCCTTCCGAAGAACACCATGAACCTGCGTTTTGTCGAAGCCTTCTACTGGGTGGCCTCTCTCAAGAGCGTGACACGCGCTGCCGAGAAGCTGTTTCTGACCCAGTCCGCCATGTCCAGCCGCATCTCCGCGCTCGAAGAAGAGCTGGGCGTGCTGTTGCTGGACCGGCGCGACAAGCATTTCAAACTCACGGTGGCTGGCGCCCGGTTCCTGGTGTATGCCAAGCGCATGCTGGAGCTGCAGCGCCAGCTCAAATCCGAGATGGGATCGGGCGGCCCGCTGGAGGTGTCGATCCGCCTGGGGGCCATCGAATCGGTCTTGCACTCATGGCTCATTCCGTGGGTGGAACAGCTGCGCAAGGACAACCCGTTGCTGGAGCTGGAGTTGACGGTGGAGACCACCCCGGTGTTGCTTGACCAGATCCGCCGCGGCACGCTGGATGCCGTGTTCGCAGCCCTGCCGGCGGCGGCGGATGGCATCCGCAGCCAGGCGGTGACGCCCATGGAGATGGTGTTTGTGGGCAACAGCAAAACGCATCGCAAGCGTCGCTATGCGCTGGAGGATTTTGCAGGCGCTGACATCCTGACTTTCCAGCGTGGCTCGCAGCCGCACGTGTCCCTGCTCGACACGCTGCGCCAGGCCCAGGTTGAGCCGCGTTGCGTGCACACCATCTCGTCGATTTCTGCCATGGTGCAGTTGGTGCAAGGTGGCTTTGGCGTGGCCACGCTGCCGCGTCTGGCAGTGCAGCGCCTGCTGGCGTTCCCTGACTTGCGAGCCCTGGCGTGCGACACGGCATTGCGGCCGCTGCCCATCCACGTGAGCTACCGTGAAGACCCTTCATCGCCCGCCATGGAGGCCGTGGTGCGTTCGGCGCTGGACTTCATCGAACAGCAACAACCCGCGCCAGCCCGCCGCTCTCGCAAGGGCTGAGCCTCCCTCAAAAACGCCTCGGCCCACTCTGCCGGGCGCGCTCGACCTACGCCTTTTTCTCCGGCATTCCAATGGTCCGGCGGTGTCAGGGTATACCCGTAAATTTTCTCTCAGGGTTTTCCCTTGGCACCAAGATGGTTCGCCTCTCCCCAATGGAGTGCATGGAAAAAATCGATGATGTGATAGAAATTTTTTGAATTTGCCAGGGTCGTTCACACCCCAACACAATCTGCCCAACGTCACGCAATTGACATTTCTCAATGCAAGGAAAAACGGTGGATTCAGCTCAACACACAGCGCTCGCAGTGTTTGGTTCGGAAGGGATCAACGACCCTCGCCATGTGCGCAGCGTGATACGCCACGGGCTCTGGTCATCGCATACCAGTGGCTTGGCCCACGGACGCGTCCAGGGCAATCTGGTGATCCTGCCCGAGGTACTGGCGGGAGACTTTTTGCGCTTTTGCCAGCGCAACCCCAAGCCCTGTCCCGTGCTGGCGGTGAGCGAGCCAGGCCAGTTCACGCTCCCCACGCTGGGCGACGGGATCGACATTCGCAGTGACCTGCCGCAGTACCGCATCTGGCGCCATGGCGAGATGGTCCGGGAGGTGGGCGACGTCGGTGACGTGTGGCGCGATGACTTGGTGACATTTGTGCTCGGGTGCTCTTTCTCGTTCGAAGCAGCGCTGCAAGAGGCCGGCATCAGCCTGCGCCACATCAACGAGGGCAAGAACGTGGCCATGTACCGCACCAGCATTGCCACCGAAGCGGCGGGGCCGTTCGGCGGCGCCATGGTGGTATCCATGCGGCCCATGCGCGCTGCCGATGTGATCCGTGCCGTGCAGGTCACTTCGCGCTTTCCCAACGTGCATGGCGCACCAGTGCACATCGGCGATCCCGCGCTCATCGGCATTGCCGATATTGGCAAGCCCGACTACGGCGACGCCGTGGCCCTGCTGCCCGATGAAATCCCCGTGTTCTGGGCCTGCGGTGTCACACCCCAGTCCGCCATCCTGAACGCCCAACCGGCCTTCTGCATCACGCATGCCCCGGGTTGCATGCTGATCACCGACCTTCTCAACCACCAACTCGCCAGCTTCTAAGCGGCTTACCCCAGGAGTCTCCCCATGAAAAAATTTGCACTGTGTATGACGGCAGCCCTCAGCGTGTGTGCGGCCCAGGCTCAGGTCAAGTGGGACCTGCCCACCGGCTACGGCGCCAACAGTTTCCAGACGCAGAACGTGCAGCAGTTTGCCGATGAAGTGGACAAGCTCACCGGAGGCAAGCTCAAGATCACCCTGCACCCCGGTGGTTCGCTGTACAAGGCCAACGAAATCAAGCGCGCGGTGCAGACCGGGCAGGTGCCTTCGGCCGAGTTCATCCTGTCGGGCGCCACCAACGAGAACCCGCTGTTTGGTGTGGACTCCATCCCCTTCCTGGCGACCACCTATGCAGAGTCCAAGCGCCTGTACCTGGCCGCCAAGCCAGCGCAAGAGAAGCTGCTGGCCGCCCAGGGCGTGAAGGTGCTGTTCTCGGTGCCATGGCCCGGCCAGTCGCTGTATTCGCTCAAGCCGGTGAGCACGCCCGCAGACTTTGCGGGCACCAAGATGCGCGCCTACAACCCTGCCACCACGCGCATTGCCCAGCTGCTCAAGGCGCAGCCCGTGACGATCCAGCTGTCGGAGCTGGGCCAGGCCCTGGCGACCAACACGGTGCAGAACTTTCTGACATCGAGCGCCAGCGGCGTGGAGTCCAAGCTGTATGAGCAGGTCAAGTACTTCTACCCCGTCAGCGCGTGGCTGCCGCGCAATGCCACGGTGGTGAACCAGAAGGCCTTTGACGCCCTCGACAAGCCCTTGCAGGACGCCGTGCTCAAAGCCGCAGCTGCCGCCGAAGAACGCGGCTGGGCCACCAGCGAGCGCGTGGACAAGGAGTTCATCAAGGAGCTGTCGGCCAAGGGCATGACAGTGGCCGAGCCGAGCGACAGCATCAAGAAGGAGCTGGCGAGCATCGGCGAATCCATGACCGCCGACTGGGTGAAATCGGCCGGTGCCGAGGGGCAGGCCATCATCGACGCCTACCGCAAGAAGTAGTCACGTCTGAACATGTCTGAAGGCCCCCACGGGGCCGGGTAGCGCACCGCGCGCTACCCCCGCAATCTCGTTACCGCTCCCCCTCTTTTTCAAGCGTTACAGGAGTACGCCATGGACAAGCTCGTCCGAAATTTCTACAGGCTGCTGATGCTGCTGTCCGGCCTGTCGATGCTGGCCGCGTTCGGCGCAGTCACTCTGGGCGTTTTTGCCCGTGAAGTCATCCACCTCAACATCGACGGACTTGACGCTTACGCGGGCTACGCCATTGCCGCCGCCTTGTTCTTTGCACTGCCCAGCACGCTGCAAAACGGTGATCACATCCGGGTGACGCTCATCCTGGACAGGCTGCCCGCCCGCTGGCGCAGTGCCTTCGAATGGTTCTGCCTGGTCAGCGCGCTGGTGCTGTCCGTGTACATCGCCTGCTATGCCGTGCGTTCAGTGTGGATCTCCTACATCACCCATGACATCTCGCCCGCGGCCGACGCGTCACCGCTGTGGATTCCCCAGATCAGCATGGCCATGGGCTGCATTGGTTTTGCGCTGGCGTTTGCCCATGCGCTGGTGTTGCGCTTCCAGGGGACGGCCTTCATGGCGGTGTCCGAAGCCGCACGTTCCGAATAACCCGATCCAGGAGACCTCATCATGGACGTCATCATCGCTTTGGGTCTGATCGTGGTGCTGTTCGCAGTGCTCGGATCGGGCCTGTGGATCGGCCTGTCACTGCTGGCAGTGGCTCTGGTCGGCATGGAGCTTTTTACCAACCGCCCGGTGGGCGACAGCATGATGCTGACCATCTGGGGGTCAACCTCCAGCTGGACGCTGACGGCTTTGCCGCTGTTTTTGTGGATGGGCGAGATCCTGTTTCGCAGCAAGCTGTCAAGCAGCATGTTCAAGGGCCTGGCGCCCTGGCTGGAGCGCTTGCCCGGCCGCCTGCTGCACGTCAACGTGGTGGGCTGCACCATCTTCGCAGCCATCTCGGGCTCATCGGCCGCCACTTGCGCCACCATCGGCAAGATCACGCTGCCTGAACTCAAGCAGCGCGGCTATCCCGAAGACATCTCCGTGGGCACGCTGGCCGGTGCGGGCACCCTCGGCCTGCTCATTCCGCCATCGATCATCATGATCGTTTACGGCGTGGCGGCGAACGTGTCGATCTCCAAGCTGTTCCTGGCGGGGGTGATTCCGGGGCTCATGCTGGCTGTGCTGTTCATGGGCTACATCATCGTGTGGGCCTTGTTCAACAAGGACAAGGTGCCTGCGCCTGATGCCCGTCTAAGCTTTGTGCAAAAGCTGTATGCCTCCCGCCACCTGATTCCTGTCGTGTCGCTCATCGTCGTGGTGCTGGGCGCCATCTACAGCGGCATAGCCACCGCCACCGAAGCTGCGGCGCTGGGTGTGGCCGGGTCGTTGATCCTGGCCAAGATCGAGGGCTCTCTGAACTGGGCGCGTTTCAAGGAAGGGCTGGTCGCTGCCTGCCGCGTGTACTGCATGATCGGCCTCATCCTGGCGGGTGCCGCGTTCCTCACGCTGGCCATGGGCTTCATTGGCCTGCCACGGCACCTGGCCGAGTTCATCGGGGCGCTGCACCTGTCGCCCTTCGCGCTGATGCTGCTGCTCATCGTGTTCTTCATCATGCTGGGCTGCTTCCTGGACGGCATCTCCATGGTGGTGCTGACCATCGCTGTGCTGCTGCCCACGGTAGAGGCCGCAGGCTTTGACCTGGTGTGGTTCGGCATCTTCATCGTGCTGGTGGTCGAGATGGCGCAGATCACGCCGCCTGTGGGCTTCAACCTCTTCGTGTTGCAGGGCATGACGCGGCGCGAAGTGACCTGGATCGCACGCACGGCGTTGCCTCTGTTCGCTCTGATGATCGTGGCCGTCGTGATGACGTACTTCGTGCCCGATGTCGTGCTCTGGCTGCCACGCCAGATGCAGGGCTGACCCCCAGCACCCACGCCTGAAACATCCGCGCAGGAGTTCCCCATGAAGACCTTGGTGTTGTTGGCCGCGTTCGCCGTGGCCCCGGTGCTGCACGCCCAGACCCAGTGGAAGCTGGCCACGGGCTACCGCGCGGAGTCGTTTCATACCCGCAATCTCGTGCAGTTTGCGCAGGACGTGGAGCGTGCCTCGGCGGGCGCTCTGCGCGTCGAGGTCCATGCCAACAACACCTTGTTCAAGCTGAACGAGATCCCCCAGGCCGTGCAGGAGGGCAAGGCCCAGGCGGGAGAGACCATCATGACCACCCTGGTGCGGGACATCCCCATTGCGGGGGCGGATGCCGTGCCCTTTGTGGTGCGCAGCTATGCCGACGCGCGGCGCATGTGGGACGTGCAGCGCCCGTTGATCGAGTCGCACATGGCCAGCAAGGGGCTCAAGGCGCTGTACGCCGTGCCCTGGCCGCCGCAGGGGCTGTTCTCGATCAACCCCGTGCGCTCATCCGCCGACTTCAAGGGCACGCGCATGCGCACCTACAACCCCGGCACCGTGCGCATTGCCGAGCTGCTGGGCGCCACGCCCGTGGATGTGCCGATGGTGGAAGTCAACCAGGCTCTGTCGGCGGGCAAGCTCGATTCCATGATCACTTCGGCCCTCACGGGGGTCGAGAACCAGGTCTGGGGCCAGATCAAGCAGTACTACGGCATCAACGCCTGGTTTCCCAAGAACATTGTTTTTGTGAACCAGCGGGCTTTTGACGCACTGCCTGCACCCACACGCCAGGCGGTGACCAAGGCCGCCGCCGAGGCAGAGACGCGCGGCTGGGCCATGAGCGCTGCGGTGGCCGAAGAGTCGGTGGCCGAGCTGCAGCGCAAGGGCATCAAGGTGGATCGTGCGCCAGCAGATTTTGATGCCGAACTCAAGCGCCTGGGCGAACGCTTCTCGCGCGAGTGGGTGCGCTCGGTGGGCAGCGAGGCCAACCAGATCTTCATCCCTTACTACACGCAGCGCTGACCTTTCCTGCAAGTCTTTCAGGAGAAGCACCATGCACACACCCTCGGACACCATCGAGATGTACCTGCGCGCCAAGGATCTCAATCGCCCGCACCTCATTACGCAAGCCTTTGCCGGTGGTGCGCTGCTGCAGATGGAAATGCGCCAGGGCGACGAGCAGGCCCCAGCATGCACCCTGGGCCGCGAGGCCATTGCCGAGACCCTGGTGCGCAACTTTGGCCGCGCTTACGAAAACGCCTACACCTTCTGCCTGACCGAGCCTCCAGCCCCGGCCTGCGCCGACTTTCATTGCCTGTGGCTGTCGGCCATGACGGCCAAGGAAAACCGCGCCGTGTGTGTGGCGGGCGGCCAATACCACTGGCGATTTGCCCCCGGCAACCGCCTGGCGCAGGAGCTTCGCATCGTGATCGACACCATGCAGACCCTGCCGCCCGCCGACATCTTGCCCGTGATGGCCTGGGCCGCTTCGCTGGCAAGCCCCTGGTGCCCTGTGGAGCGGGCTCTGGCCACCGCACCCCCCATTCCTGCCGTGTGGCAGGTCATGCAAAGGCTGGCCCCCGCCCACCTTGCCATCGCCTAGCCACACAGCCACCACCTCTTTCCATTTTTTTATCTCGGAGCCACTACACATGACCACCATGACACCCCAAACGCACACCCCACGCTGGCAGTTCTGGATCGACCGGGGCGGCACTTTCACCGACATCGTGGCCAAGCGGCCCGATGGCTCCCTGACCACCCACAAGTTGTTGTCCGAGAACCCCGAGCAGTACAAGGATGCCGCCGTGGCGGGCATCCGCCACCTGCTGGGCCTGAAGCCTGGCGAGCCCGTCACGCCCGCGCTGGTGGAGTGCGTGAAGATGGGCACCACGGTAGCCACCAACGCACTGCTGGAGCGCAAGGGCGAGCCCACGCTGCTGGTCACCACACGCGGCTTTCGCGATGCACTGCGCATCGCTTACCAGAACCGCCCGCGCCTGTTTGACCGCCACATCCAGCTGCCCGAGCTGCTCTACACCGAAGTCATCGAGGCCCGCGAACGCATGGGCGCCCATGGTGGCGTGCTGCAGAACCTGGACGAAGCCACTTTGCGCGGTGACCTGCTGGCCGCCTATGGTCGCGGGCTGCGCAGCGTGGCCATTGTGTTCATGCACGGCTACCGCTACACGCAGCACGAGCAGGCGGCCAAGCGCATCGCCCAAGAAGTGGGCTTCACTCAGATCAGCACCTCGCACGAAACCAGCCCCATGATGAAGTTCGTGAGCCGGGGCGATACCACGGTGGTGGATGCGTATCTGTCGCCCATCCTGCGCCGCTACGTGGAGCAGGTGGCCAGCGAGATGCCGGGCGTTAAGCTGTTCTTCATGCAGTCCTCGGGCGGGCTCACCGATGCGGGCACGTTTCAGGGCAAGGACGCGATCCTGTCCGGCCCTGCAGGCGGCATCGTCGGCATGGCGCGCACAGCGGGCCTGGCCGGGCACGAGAAGGTCATCGGCTTTGACATGGGCGGCACCAGCACCGACGTGAGCCACTACGCGGGTGCCTTTGAGCGCGAGTTCGAGACCCACGTGGCGGGCGTTCGCATGCGCGCTCCCATGATGAGTATCCACACGGTGGCGGCGGGCGGTGGCTCGGTGCTGGCCTACGATGGCGCCCGTTTCCGCGTGGGCCCCGAGAGCGCCGGTGCCAACCCCGGCCCCGTGAGCTACCGCCGGGGCGGCCCCCTGGCCGTGACCGATGCGAACGTGATGGTGGGCAAGGTGCAGCCCCGTTATTTCCCCAGCGTGTTCGGCCCCGCAGCCAACGAAACGCTGGACGCTGACGCGGTGCGCGCCCGCTTTGAAGAGATTGCGACGCAGACCCAGCGCAAGCCCGAAGAAGTGGCCGAAGGCTTCATCCAGATTGCCGTGCAGCAGATGGCCAACGCCATCAAGAAGATCAGCGTGGCGCGCGGCTATGACGTGACGCGCTACACCCTGCAGTGCTTTGGTGGTGCAGGCGGCCAGCACGCTTGCCTGGTGGCCGATGCCCTGGGTATGTCGCGCGTGTTCGTGCACCCCTTGGCTGGTGTGCTCAGCGCCTACGGCATGGGCCTGGCTGACCAAACGGTGATCCGCGAGCAGGCGGTGGAGATGCCGCTGGCGGCTGAATCTCTGCCCTTGATCGCCGAGCGCCTGGATACGCTGGGCGCTGCCGCGCAGGCCGAGCTGGAGCGCCAGCAGGTCAGCACCAACCCCGTGCAGGTGCGCCACAACGTGCATGTGCGCTACGAGGGCACGGACTCGGCCCTGGTCGTGCCGTTTGGCGACATGGCCAGCATCCAGGCAGCCTTTGAGGCCGCCTACCGCCAGCGTTTTGCCTTCCTCATGGCGGGCAAGAGCCTGGTGGTGGAGGCGGTGTCGGTCGAAGCCATGATTGCCGGTGACGCCCCTGCCGAGCCGCGCCTGCCCGTGCACCCGCACCGCAAGCACCCGCAGCGCGAGGTGGTCCAGATGTACTCGGGCGGCTCCTGGCACGACGCGGCCCTGGTGGTGCGCGAGGACCTGCACCCCGGCGACGTGATCCCCGGCCCGGCCATCATTGCCGAGAAGAACACCACCACCGTGGTGGAGCCCGGCTGGTCTGCGCGCCTGACCGACCTGGACCACCTGGTGCTGGACCGCGTCACCGCCCGCAAGGTGCAGTACGCCGCAGGTACCACCGTGGACCCGGTGCTGCTGGAGGTGTTCAACAACCTGTTCATGAACATTGCCGAGCAGATGGGGCTGCAACTGCAGAACACGGCGTACTCGGTCAACATCAAGGAGCGTCTGGACTTCAGCTGCGCGTTATTCGACGCGGCCGGCAACCTGATCGCCAACGCGCCCCACATGCCCGTGCACCTGGGGTCCATGGGCGAGAGCATCAAGACCGTGATCCGCGAGAACGCGGGCAAGATGCACCCGGGCGACGTGTACATGCTCAACGACCCGTACCACGGGGGCACCCACCTGCCGGATGTGACGGTGATCACCCCGGTGTACGTGGCCGAGGGCAACGAGCCCACGTTTTATGTGGGTAGCCGGGGCCACCACGCGGATATTGGCGGCACCACACCGGGCTCCATGCCCCCGTTCTCCACGCGCATCGATGAAGAAGGCGTGCAGATCAACAACGTGAAGCTGGTGGACCGGGGCATCTTTCTGGAAGAGGAAGTGCGCACCCTGCTGGCCACGGGCGGCGGCACCACGCCATACCCCAGCCGCAACCCGCAGCAGAACCTGGCCGACCTGCGTGCACAGATCGCGGCGAACGAAAAGGGCGTGCAAGAGCTGTCGAAGATGGTGGACCAGTTTGGTCTGGATGTTGTGCAGGCCTACATGCGCCATGTGCAGGACAACGCCGAAGAGTCCGTGCGCCGTGTGATCACGCAGCTCAAGGACGGCAGTTTCACCCTGCCGCTGGACAACGGCGCGCAGATCAGCGTGTCGGTCAAGGTCAATGTGGCCGAGCGCAGCGCGGTCATCGACTTTGCAGGTACCAGCCCGCAGCAGATGAACAACTTCAACGCACCGCGTGCCGTGTGCATGGCGGCCGTGCTGTATGTGTTCCGCACGCTGGTGGACGACGACATCCCGCTCAACGCCGGTTGCCTCAAGCCCCTGCAGGTGATCATTCCCCAAGGCTCCATGCTCAACCCCAACCCGCCGGCCTCGGTGGTGGCGGGCAACGTGGAGACCTCCACCTGCATCACCAACGCGCTGTTTGGCGCCCTGGGCGTGATGGCGGGTAGCCAGCCCACCATGAACAACTTCACCTTTGGCAATGCGCAGTACCAGTACTACGAAACCATTGCCGGTGGCAGCGGTGCGGGTGCGGTGCTGGACGCCTCGGGCCGGGCGGTGCGCGGCTTTGACGGCACCAGCGTGGTCCAGACCCACATGACGAACTCGCGCCTCACCGACCCCGAGGTGCTGGAGTTCCGCTTCCCGGTGGTGCTCGACAGCTACGAGATCCAGCGCGGCTCGGGCGGTGCAGGCCGCTGGGCGGGTGGGGACGGTGGCGTGCGGCGCGTGCGCTTCCTGGAAGCGATGACGGCCAGCATCCTGTCCAACGGGCGACTGAACCCCGCCTTTGGCATGGCGGGCGGCCAGCCCGGCAAGCCCGGTGCCAACCGCGTGCTGCGTGCCAACGGCCAGGTGGAGGAACTGGGCCACATTGGCGCGGCGCTGATGGAGCCGGGCGATGTGTTCGAGATCGCCACCCCCGGCGGTGGCGGCTTTGGCGAATGTGTCACGTCCTGACGTGATGGATTGCTGACCCACCCGGTGGGGCCGGTGCTGTGTGCTGCGAGTCAGCGAGGACCCACGGTGCACGGCGCTGGCCACCACCGGCTTCCACCCCCGCACGGTGCGGGATATGAAACAGGAGAACGCTCATGAACTATTTGCCCGCCACATCCGGGGCGCCTGGCGGCGCCGCCTTCTCCGCCGCACCAGCAGGCGCGGAGTTCAGCCGTGCCGTGCCAGACGCTGCCGCTCAGAGCCCTGCACCTGCGCGGCACCGCCGGACTCTGAGCGTGGGGCAAAAGCTGGCGGCCAGCTTTGGCATTCTGGGCTTTGCGGTGGCGCTGCTGGGGGCCACCACCTGGCTCACAGGGCAGGACACGAGCCGTCAGGCCACGTTGCTGACCACGGAGCAATTGCCCATCGAACGCACCGTGCGCGACTGGAAAACCCAGTCGGTCTATATCGGCCAGATTGCATTGCGTGCCACGTTGTCGTCCGATGTGTTCCCCCTGGTGGCCGAAATGCGCAATCAGATCGCCGCCGAAGACGCCATGCGCAAGCGCATTGATGAAGCGCTGACCAAGGCGTCTTCCAGCGAGAGCGCGAGGCCGCTGTGGGCACAGGCCCAGGCCGAGCGCCAGAAATACGCCGTGCTGCGGGACGCGCTGGTGCAGAACGCCCTCGAAGCCAAGATCATCAGCCAGAAGGAGCTGCAGGAGCACGCCGCCGCGTTGACTCAATACCTGCGGTCCATCGACCAGTTGCTCGCGGCGTCGGAGCAGTCCTCCCTGAACGCGGGCGACAGCATGATTGCCGACGCGTCCCGTGCGCAATGGATCAGCGCCGTGGCGGTGCTGGTGGTGGTGGCTCTGTCGGCGCTGTTTGGCTGGCTGCTGCGGCGCTCCATCGTGTTGCCGCTGCGCCAGGCCTCCGAGGCGGCCGCTGTGGTGGCGCAGGGCGACCTCACGGTGCGCATGCCAACCCAGCGCACCGACGAGATCGGCCAGCTGCTCACTGCGCTGGACAAGATGGTCGAGTCACTGCACTACGTGGTGACCGAGGTGCGTGACTCGGGCGAATCCATCCATGTCGCCAGCTCCGAAGTGGCCGCAGGCAACACCGACCTGAGCATGCGCACCGAGCACGCGGCCAGCAACCTGCAGCAGACGGCGGCCAGCATTGCCCAACTGGCACAGATGGTGGCCGCCAATGCCGACAGCACGCGCCAGGCCAACGCGCTGGCGCTCAACGCCACCGAGGTGGCCAGCAAGGGGGGCGAAGTGGTCAACCAGGTGGTCAAGACCATGGAAGAGATCAATGCCAGCAGCAAGAAGATCGCGGACATCGTGGGCATCATCGACGGCATTGCGTTCCAGACCAACATTCTCGCGCTCAATGCGGCTGTGGAGGCGGCGCGTGCGGGCGAGCAGGGGCGCGGCTTTGCCGTGGTGGCCAGCGAGGTACGCGGCCTGGCCGGGCGCAGCGCCAATGCGGCGCGCGAGATCAAGGCGCTGATCTCCACCAGCGTGGACAAGGTGAGTGACGGCGCCCGGCTGGTGGTGACCGCAGGTTCCACGATGGGCGACATCGTGCAAAGCGTGGAGCGTGTGACCACGCTGATGTCCGAGATCAACGAGGCCAGCAGCGAGCAGAGCACGCAGATCGGCCAGGTGAGCCAGGCGGTGGACCAGCTCGACCACATGACGCAGCAGAACGCCGCGCTGGTGGAGCAGGGCGCCGCAGCGGCCCAGAGCCTCAAGGACCAGGCCAACCGGCTGGCGGGTGCGATGGGGCAGTTTCAGCTTACGCGCGCAGCTGCGTGAGGGGTATTGCGCTGCAGATCGGACTGATTTCTATGAAAAAGGGCCTGCAGTGCAGGCCCTTCAATCGCAGGGCGCTATGAATTTTGACGGTGCTTACATGCCCGCGTAGTTCGGGCCACCGCCGCCTTCCGGCGTGACCCACACGATGTTCTGCGTGGGGTCCTTGATGTCGCAGGTCTTGCAGTGCACGCAGTTTTGCGCGTTGATCTGCAGGCGCTGGGCATCGCCGCCCTTGGTCGTGTCGGGCACAAACTCGTACACACCCGCCGGGCAGTAGCGCGCCTCGGGGCCTGCGTACTTGGCCAGGTTGATGTTGACTGGCACGCTCGCGTCCTTGAGCGTGAGGTGGGCGGGCTGGTTCTCTTCGTGGTTGGTGTTGCTGATGAACACGCTGGAGAGGCGGTCAAACGTGAGCTTGCCATCGGGCTTGGGGTAGACGATGGGCTTGCACTCGGCGGCAGGCTTCAGGTACGCGTGGTCGGGCTTGTCGCGGTGCAGCGTCCAGGGGATGTGGCCGCGCAGCACAAACTGCTCAAAGCCGTTCATCAGCGTGGCGGTGGTCAGGCCGTACTTGAACCAGTTCTTGAAGTTGCGGTCCTTGTTCAGCTCGGTATGCAGCCAGCTCTTTTCGAAGGCTTCGGGGTAGGCGGTCAGCTCGTCGTGCTGGCGGCCTGCCACCACGGCGTCATAAGCGGCTTCGGCGGCCAGCATGCCGGTCTTGATGGCGGCGTGGCTGCCCTTGATGCGACCCACGTTCAGGTAGCCCGCGTTGCAGCCCACCAGTGCGCCGCCCGGGAACACCGTCTTGGGCAAAGCGTTGATGCCGCTGGCGTTGATGGCACGTGCGCCGTAGGACAGGCGCTTGGCCGTGATTTCGCCCTTTTCGTTTTCGAAGTAGTAGCGGACGTTGGGGTGTGTCTTCCAGCGCTGGAATTCTTCGAACGGGCTCAGGTAGGGGTTGGCATAACCCAGGCCGGTGACGAAGCCCAGGGCCACCTTGTTGCCCTCCAGGTGGTACAGGAAGGCGCCGCCATAGGTGTCGTTCTCCATGGGCCAACCGGCGGTGTGCATCACAAAGCCGGGCTGGTGCTTCTTGGGGTCGATCTCCCACAATTCCTTCACGCCGATGCCGAAGCTTTGCGGGTCGCGGTCCTTGTCGAGGTGGAACTTGGCGATCAGCTGCTTGCCCAGGTGGCCGCGTGCGCCTTCGGCAAACACGGTGTACTTGCCCAGCAGCTCCATGCCGAGCTGGAAGTTCTCGGTGGGCTCGCCATCTTTGCCAACGCCCATGTTGCCGGTGGCCACGCCCCGTACCGCAGGTACGCCTCCATTTTCGGAGCCGTCTGTGTAGAGCACTTCAGCAGCGGTGAAGCCGGGGAAGATTTCCACGCCCAGGGCTTCGGCCTGTTCGCCCAGCCACTTGGTCAGGTTGCCCAGGCTGATGATGTAGTTGCCATGGTTCTGCGCAAACGGTGGCAGGAACATGTTGGGCACACGGAAGCCCGACTTTTCGCTCAGGAAGATGTAGGCGTCGTCGGTGACGGGCTGGTTCAGCGGAGCGCCGCGTTTTTTCCAGTCGGGGATCAGCTCGGTCAGGGCCTTGGGGTCCATGATGGCGCCCGACAGGATGTGCGCACCGGGCTCGGACCCTTTTTCGAGCACCACGACCGAGACGTCCTGGCCTTTTTCGGCCGCCAGTTGCTTCAGGCGGATCGCAGTGGCAAGGCCGCCAGGGCCGCCGCCAACGACCACCACGTCGTATTCCATGGATTCGCGGGGGCCGTATTGGGCGAGGATTTCTTCGTTGGTCATGGGCTTCTCGTCGGGCGTTTGATAATGGATTATTTTCTACAGAGCGCCGACCGCGCCCTGTCTGTCTGGCGACTGATTGTATTCACGGAATATAGACAATCGAACGACCGTTCTATTTTGATCAGTAGGGAGACTCTAAATGGCGTACAGCATCGACTTGTCCGGCCGCGTGGCCTTCATCACGGGCGCATCCAGCGGGCTGGGCGCACAGTTTGCCCGCACGCTGGCCCGCGCGGGCGCAGGCGTCGTGCTGGCCAGCCGCCGGGTGGAAAAACTCAAGGAGCTGCGCGCGCGCATCGAAGGCGAGGGCGGTGACGCCCACGTGATCGAGCTGGACGTGACCGACCACGACTCCATCAAGTCCGCCGTGGCCCATGCCGAGACCGAAATGGGGTCGATTGACATTCTGGTGAACAACTCGGGCGTGAGCACCACCCAGCGCATCCAGGACGTGACGCCCGAGGACTACGACTTCATTTTCGACACCAACGTGAAGGGCGCCTTCTTTGTGGCGCAAGAGGTGGGCAAGCGCATGCTGGCCCGCTCGCGCGGCGCAGCGCCGGGCAGCTTCACGGGCGGGCGCATCATCAATATCGCGTCGATGGCGGGCCTGAAGGTGCTGCCGCAGATCGGCGCCTATTGCATGAGCAAGGCTGCCGTGGTGCAGATGACCCGGGCGATGGCCCTGGAGTGGGGCCGGTTCGGCATCAACGTGAATGCGATCTGCCCTGGCTACATCGATACCGAGATCAACCACCACCACTGGCAGACCGAGCAGGGCAAGAAGCTCATGGACATGCTGCCGCGCAAGCGCGTGGGCCAGCCTCAGGATCTGGATGCGCTGCTGGTGATGCTGGCCAGCGACCAAAGCCATTTTGTGAACGGGGCGGTGATCGCTGCCGATGACGGCTTCGCGGTCTGATCCCCGGGGTACGGGCGGCTATGAAAATCGAAATCCCTGAGGTCAAGAAGCTGGTCTTTGAAATGCGGTTCCCGGTGCGCTGGGGCGACATGGATGCAATGGGCCATGTCAACAACACCGTGTACTTCCGCTACCTCGAAACCGCGCGCATCGAGTGGATGGTGTCGGTGGGCTGCAACCCCGACCCGCGCGGGCAGGGGCCGGTCATCGTCAATGCGTTCTGCAACTTTTACAAGCAGCTCGAATACCCGGCGGACGTGCTGCTCAAGCTTTACGTGAGCGACCCGGGCCGCACCACGTTCGAGACCTGGGGCACGATGGAACGCGTGGACCAGCCGGGCGTGATTTGTGCGGCGGGCGGCGCCACGACGATCTGGGTGGACTTTCCGCAGCAGAAGGCCGCACCGCTGCCGGACTGGATGCGGGCACTGGTGACGGCTGGTTGATCCGCAGGGCGGGCCCCTGCCTCGATGAAGGCCTCTAGCACCCGTTTGAGGGTTATTTTGGTCGGTGGCGCAGGTATCACATGCCTGGTGTGCTATCAAAAACATAGTGTTCGAGCTGGCGTGGCTTGGTGTGCGGCCGACGTGCAACCCTCTCCATCTGGACCGTGCGCACGCTACGGCCCGGCGGCCTGCAGTGGCGCTTGCCGGGTATCCTCGTTCAATTTGTTACCTGTTAGGATGGCCTGAAGGACGACCGAAGAAAACGAATAGAGCCGGGTAAGGAGACTCCCCACCCTGCACCGACGTGCCGTTTTGTGCTTTCTGAATGAATCCATCCATCCAAGCAAGCGCAGCTGCCAGCAGCATCCACAAGGTGACCAATCTGGTCATCGCGTCGGTTCTTTTGATGGTGGGCCTGTACGCCTTTGACGAATGGGGTCAGGTCAAGGAGCGGGAAGAGCAGCACATGCAGTCCAACCTGATGCTGCTGACGCGAACGCTGGACACCTTCTTTCTCTCCAAACGCGCCGGCATGTTCAGCCTGGCAGAAACGATGGCCGTCTCCCCCGGTGGCATCGACAACCTGGCGCTGGCGCAGCAGCTGCTGGCGGACTACCGCAAGCACCGCCCCGAGGTCCGCCAGATCTCCCTGAGCGACATGAACGGCAAGGTACTGGCCTCGTCCCATACGGCGGGCAGGAACGTCCAGCGCGATGTGGCGGATCAATCCGGTTTTCAGGACCTTGCGCGGGACGCGAAGGACCTTCACGACATCTACCTGGGACGACCCCAGCGTGACGCGCAGGGCCAGGACTGGGTGTTCACCTTGCGTCATGTGCTGCGGGACGCGCAAGGGCAGCCCCGTGCGGTGCTGACGGACGTGTTTCCGGTCGATTTTCTGGAGTCGCTCTGGCAGGACGCGCCGCTGGTGCAGCAAATCACCGTGGGTGTGCTGCGCGATGACGGCTACCTGATGTCCCGCTATCCCGTGCCCGCCACGGTCACCAAGGACGAGGTGTACGGCACACGCCGGGACGGGGCGCTGATACGGTATCTCACGCAGCACCGGTTCCCGGTGCAAGGCCGGGTCGAGGGGCCCAATGCGCTGTTGAACGGGCAGAACTTCATCAACCTGTTCCACCGGCTCGACAAACTCCCCGCGACCGTCTTTGTGGGGCAGCCCGAGATCCGGTTCTTTCAGGTCTGGGCCCGCAGCATCGACACGCCGCTGGCCTTGACGGCCCTGTTGCTGGTGTTCATCAAGCTCGTATCACGGCGCCTCGCCCGCCGTGAGCACGAAGCCGAGCAGCAGCGGCTGGCGGTGGAGCGGGTGCTGCGTGAGAGCGAGACCGAGCAGCGGTCCCTCATCGACAACCTGATGACGGGCCTGGTCATCCACGATGCGACGGGCGCCGTGGTGCGCTGCAACGCCGAGGCCAGCAAGCTGCTGGGGCTGAGTTTTGAGCAGATGACCGGCAAGCAGCTGATCGACCCGGCCTGGTCCTTCGTGAACGAGCAAGGGGCTGTGATGCCGGTGTCCGACTACCCCGCCTCGCGGGTGCTTGCGACCCGTGAACCCGTCAACGGGATAGTGGGGGGCATCGTCCGTGGCAAGGATGCAGACATCTGCTGGGTGCTCAGCCGGGCTGACCCGTGGTTCACCGCCGATGGACAGCTCGACAAGGTCGTGGTGACCTTTGTCGACATCACCATGCGGCGCAAGCTGACGTCGCAGCTGCAGGACCGCGAACTCAAGTTCCAGGCGCTGTTTGACAACAGCATGGACGCTGTGCTGCTCACCTCGCCCGATGGCACCGTGCTGGCCGTGAACCAGGCGGCGTGCCGCCTGTTTGGCTTGAGCGAAGCGCAAATCATTGCCCGGGGACGCGCGGGGCTGGCCGACCCCTCCGACCCCCGGTTGCACGAGCTGCTCGGGCGGCGCGAGCAGATAGGGCAGGCGGCCGGCCTGCTGACCATGGTCCGGGGCGATGGCAGCCAATTCACAGCCGAGATCAGCTCCAGCATCTACGGAGACAGCGAGGGCCGCCAATACAGCAGCATGATCGTTCGCGACATGACGGAGCGCCTGCGTAGCCAGGCCGAGCTGGAGGCCGCCAATGCGCAGATGCGCCGCATCAACGAACAACTGGCCGAGGTGGCGCACTTTGACATGCTGACGCACCTGCCCAACCGCGTGCTGCTGGCAGACCGGCTGCAGCAGGCCATGGCGCACTGCGTGCGGCACCAAAAGTCGCTGGCGGTGGCCTTTCTGGACCTGGATGGCTTCAAGGACATCAACGACCGCTATGGTCACGCGGCGGGCGACGAGTTTCTGGTGGCGATTGCCAAGCGCCTGCGGTTGGCATTGCGTGATGGCGACACGCTGGCGCGCATAGGCGGGGACGAGTTTGTGGCCGTCATGTCCGACCTGTCGACCGAGCACGACTGCGAACCCCTGCTGCTGCGGCTGCTGCAGGTGGCCGCAGAGCCGTTGCAGGTGGGCGGCAACTCCTTGCAAGTCTCCGCCAGTATCGGCGTCACCATCTACCCGCAAGACGGCTCCAGCTCGGAGCAGCTCATCCGGCATGCGGATCAGGCCATGTACCTGGCCAAGCAGGCGGGTAAAAACCGGTTCCACCTGTTCGATGTGGCCAGCGATGCTGCCATCCGCATCAAGCGCGAAAGCCTGGACCAGATTGCCGCTGCCATCGCGCTGCACCAGCTGGTGCTGTACTACCAGCCCCAGGTCAACATGCAGACGGGCGAAGTGGTGGGCATGGAGGCGCTGGTCCGCTGGCTGCATCCCGAACGGGGCCTGCTGGCGCCGGGCCAGTTCCTGCCGGTGATTGAAGACCATGACTTGGCCATGGCGATTGGCGAGCGGGTTCTGGACCTGGCCTTGTCGCAGATGGCGCAGTGGCTGGCGGCGGGGCTGCACATGCCGGTCAGCGTCAATGTGTTCTCCCGGCAGCTGCAGCGGGATGACTTTGTGCACAAGCTGCGCCAGGCACTGGCCGCTCACCCCACGGTGCCCTCGTCTTCGCTGGAGCTGGAGATCGTGGAGACCAGCGCGCTGCAGGACATGGCGCAGGTGTCAGGCCTGATGCACGCATGTGCCGAGCTGGGCGTGCGTTTTGCGCTGGACGATTTCGGAACAGGCTACTCTTCGCTGACCTATCTGAAAAAGCTGCCCGCAGAGCTGCTCAAGATTGACCAGAGTTTTGTGCGCGACATGCTCGATGACCGGGATGACCTGGCCATCGTTCAGGGCGTGGTCGGCCTGTCCAAGGCCTTCAATCGCAAGGTGATTGCCGAGGGTGTAGAGACCGTGGCCCACGGCCGCAAGCTGCTGGCCATGGGCTGCGTGCTGGGCCAGGGGTATGGCATTGCGCGGCCCATGCCTGCGCAGCAGGTGCCGGGCTGGCTGGACCAGTGGCGGGCGCAGCAGCCCTGGGTGCCCCAGGAAGACGTTGGCTTGCCTGCCTGATACCTGCGGCGGAGATGGCGAGGGCAAGGGGCGGCGCCATCTGCGGCGACCAGAAGGCAAGCAATGCCGTCAACCAGGCGGCAGGGCTACGCAGTGCGCCATGGGCATGCCCTGCGCCTCGGAGGCACCCAGCAAGAGCAGCCGCTGCAGCTCTGGCAGATAGCGGATGGCCGTCTGCGGGGCGCTGTAGCCGTTGCTGTTGTTTAGGCGCTCCTGCATGCGCAGCGCCAGACGGCTGGGCAGGTGTTCGATGCTGAGCGTGCGCACGCCCGTGTAGAAGGTGGTGTCGATGGTGCCTTCGGTGCCGAAAAAACCGCCACCCACGCGCGCGGCGCGGCGACGGCCCTCAAAGGCCGTGGCGATGCGCAGCTTTCCGTCGCGGCTGGTGCAGCTCCCTTCAAAGGCTGCAGCGCATTCCATGGGCAGGGGGTTTTGCTGCACCAAGACGGCCTGCACGGCGGGTGTTCGCAGCAGCGCAGGGGGCACGGGCTCCAGGCGCGCGCAAGCCGCTGTGGGCACCACCTGCCACGCCGTGGCGCCGGGCGAGTCCGGGATTTGCAGGCGCGAGCCGGCCACGCCGGCACCCAGGTAGTACGTGGGCGCCGCCCCGGCGTTGGACTCTTCGCGGAAGAGGGCGGAGGAGCGCGGCGGCGACAGGGCGCCCGCAGGCACAGCCACCGACAAGGGGTGAATGGGCAGCGTGCCCTCTGGCGGCCCAAACCCCGCAGCCTGCACCGCGGGGGCGGCCAGCACACAGAGCCAGATCGTTGCTGCGGCGCGCATGGTGGGAATCAGGCCGCAGGCTTGGCCTTCGGCACACGCCCCATCAGATAGAACTCGGGGTTGGGCTGCATGCCGGCGAAGCTGGCCATGCGGTTGGACAGGCCAAAGAACGCCGTGATGGCCGCGATGTCCCAGATGTCCTCGTCATCGAAACCATGCGGGTGCAGGGCCTCGAAATCGGCGTCGTCTATCTCGTGGGCGTTCTGGCACACCTTCATGGCGAAGTCGAGCATGGCCCGCTCCCGGGGGCTGATGTCTGCCTTGCGGTAGTTCACGGCCACCTGGTCGGCGATGAGCGGCTTCTTCTCGTAGATACGCAGGATCGCGCCATGCGCCACCACGCAATACAGGCACTGATTGGCGGCGCTGGTGGTGGTGACGATCATCTCGCGCTCGCCCTTGGTCAGGCTGCCTTCCTCCTTGAGCATGAGCGCATCGTGGTACGCAAAGAAGGCGCGCCATTCCGCCGGGCGGCGGGCAAACGCGAGGAACACGCTGGGGATGAACCCTGCCTTCTCCTGCACTTCAAGAATCCGCGCGCGGATGTCCTCGGGCAGGGTGTTCAGGTCGGGGAAGGGGTAGCGGCTCACGGTGGTCTCCTGGGTTTTTGTAGGGGGTGGATAACGAACGCAAGTATCAGGGATGCCACTGGGTCGCCCGTACGGGGGCATGGGACTGGGTTGCCGAACTCCCTGCCAGTGCGTAGGACAACTGCGTCGCCGCAGCAACCACGGTATGCGCCAGCGCTTCGAGCTTTACGGCGGGCAAACGCGAGGCCGGCCCTGAGATGCACACCGAGCCCATGAGCCGCCAGTGCATGCCAAACACTGGCGCCGACACGGTGGCCACGCCCTGTTCCCGTTCGCCAATCGACCAGTGGTAGCCCTTCTTGCGGATCTCTTCATAGGCCTTGCCCGGCTCGCCCGAAAACGCCAGGATCACGCGGCCCGGCGAACCCTTGTCCAGCGGCAGTCCTTCGCCCATGCGTGCGTGGTGGCGCAGCGCTTGCGGACCTTCCACGCGCACGAGGCAGGTGCGCACATTGCCTTCACGCACGTAAAACGCAGCGCTTTCGCCCGTGGCAACGGTCAGCTCACGCAGCGCAGGCTCCATCACGTTCTGCACGTCAAAACCCGCTTGGTAGCGCGCGCCCAGCCAGCCTGCTGCCGGGCCCAGGCGCCAGTCGCCGTCTTCGCGCTGCACCATGAACCCGGACTGCGCCAGCGTGCGGGCCAGACGCAGTACGGTGGTTTTGTGAAGGCTGCAGCGGCGGCTCAGCTCTGCCAGGGACAGGCTGGATTCGCCCAGCGCAAAGGCCTCCAGCACCTGCAGGGCACGCGTCACGGCGATCACGCCGCCGGTGTCCTTGGTCGCCGCTTCGGTCGGCGCGTCTGCGCTTTCATCGGCCCCAGCAGTGGTGGCATTCAGTTTGGCTGCCTTGCGCGGGGCAGGGCGCGCTTGCGAAGAGGGTGGGTTGCTCATGGCGCAATTCGTTTCATTGTATGCAACTGCATTGTATGGGTTGAAACGCGTGCGTACATTCGCACACCACGGCGCCGGACCCGAACAGGCCTTAGCAGACCGGTGTGACGAACCACCATAACGGAGACAAATCCATGATCGCTTTTTCATCGCTTTCACGTTCTTTGAGCGCGCGCCTGTGCGCTGCCTTTCTGGGCCTCGCCGCCGTGGGCATGCCCCACGGCGCCGTGCAGGCGCAAACCGCCTATCCCGCCAAGCCCATACGCCTGATTGTTCCGTTCCCACCCGGCGGCGGTACGGACATGATCGCCCGCGCCGTGGCGCAGAAGGTGGCCGACCAGAACAAGTGGAACGTGATCGTGGACAACCGCCCCGGTGCCGGCGGCAATCTGGGGGTGGACGCCGTGGCCAAGTCCGAACCGGACGGCTACACCCTGGTGATGGGGCAGACCAGCAATCTAGCCATCAACCCCACGCTGTACAAGAAGCTGCCCTACGACCCGCTCAAGGACCTGGCGCCCGTGGCGCTGGTGTCTTCCTCGCCCATCGTGATGGCCGTGCCGGTCAACTCGCGCTTCAAGACCTTTGCTGATGTGGTGGCTGCTTCCAAGGGCAAGCCTGATGCCTTGACGCTGGGCTACTCGGGCAACGGCACCGTAGCCCATCTGGCTGGTGAACTGGCCGAGAACGCGGCTGGCATCCAGCTGCGCCACATCCCGTACAAGGGCGCAGCCCAGGCCATGACGGACCTGATGGGCGGGCAGATCGACCTGTACATGTCGTCCGTGCCCACGCTGCTGGGCCATGTGCGCAATGGCAAGCTCAAGGTCATTGCCATCACCTCGGCCCAGCGTTCCGCACAACTGCCCGATGTGCCCACGCTGGCAGAGTCCGGGTTCAAGGGCTTTGAAGCCGTGACCTGGTTCGGTGTGCTGGCCCCGGCGGGCACGCCCGCAGCCATCGTGGCGCAGCTCAACAAGGCCATCAACCAGGCCCTCAAGCAGCCGGACGTGGCTGACAAGCTGCGCTCTGAAGGCGGCGAAATCCTGGGTGGCACGTCCGAGCAGTTCTCGGCTGTGCTGCGCACCGAAGTGCCCCGCTGGTCCAAGATCGTGAAGGACTCGGGCGCTAGCCTGGACTGATCGACCCACCCCGTCCATCCCCCGCTGACAGCCCATCGCCATGACCCGCGATTGCCTTGCCACGCCCGTACCGTTCTCGCAGGGAACGGCGGTGCCTCGCACCACACTGCCTGCGGGGGCCTGCGACTGCCATGTGCATGTGTACGACCAGCGCTTTCCCGCGGCGCCTGGTGCCAAGTTGTTGCCACCCGATGCATCGGCCAGCGACTACCGCGCGCTGCAGCAGCGCCTGGGCACCGAGCGCACGGTGCTGGTCACGCCCTCCACCTACGGTGCGGACAACCGCTGCATGCTGCAGGGCCTGGCCGCGTTGGGCGAGCAGGCCCGGGGCGTGGCCGTGATCGATGGCCGCGAGAGCGATGCCCAGCTGCAAGCCCTGCACGATGCGGGCGTACGTGGCGTGCGGCTGAACCTGTCGCTGGGCGTTACCGGCTCGGTGGACTCCATCTTGCCCCTGGCCCGGCGCATTGCGCCCTGGGGCTGGCACCTGCAGCTGCTGATGGCGCCCGATGTGCTGGCTAGTCTGGGCGATGTGCTGCGCAGCGTGCCCGTGCCCCTGGTGTTCGACCACCTGGGCCGCATCGCCCCCGCGCAGGCGGGGCAGCACCCCGCCCATGCGCTGTTGCTGCAACTGCTGGGCGAGGGCCGGGCCTGGGTCAAGCTCTCGGGCGGCTACATCGTCAGCGCCACCCATGCGGTGGACGATCCCGCACTCGACGCGCTGGCCACCAGCTACCTGCGTGCGGCGCCTGAGCGCGTGCTGTGGGGCAGTGACTGGCCCCATGCCACCGCCAGCGCGGGCATGCACCCCTTGCCTGACGACGCATTGCAGATCGACACCCTGGCGCGCTGGTGCGATCAGGCCGGTGCCGATGCGCTGCACCGCGTGCTGGTCACCAACCCCGCCGCGCTTTACGGCTTTGCGCCGGTATCGATTTCTTCATCACCCACCCCTGTCTGAGGGCCTTGCACCATGACCTCTTTGTCTCCCCTTTCCCCGCGCGGCGTGCAGCGCCGCCAACTGTTGACCACCCTGGCCCTTGCGGGCGCCGGTGTGGGGGCCGGTTTGCCCGCCTGGGCGCAGGGCGACTGGCCCGCGGGCAAGCTCATCACCTGGGTGGTGCCGTACCCCGCTGGGGGCAGCACCGATGTGCTGGGCCGCAACATTGCGCTCAAGCTGGGCGCGGCGCTGTCCACCAACGTCATCGTGGACAACAAGGCCGGGGCCACGGGCACCATTGGCGCGGCGTATGTGGCCAAGGCGGCGCCCGACGGGCTCACGCTGCTAGGCACGTCCATTGGCCCGCAGGCGATTGCGCCGCACCTGATGGCCAAGCTGCCCTATGACCACATCACGGCGTTTGAGCCTGTGATCACCGTGGGCACCATTCCGCACATTTTGGTGGTGGGCGCGAACCAGCCGTTCAAGACGGTGGCGGATCTGCTGGCCGCTGCCAAGGCCCAGCCCGGCAAGCTGGCGTTTGCCTCCGGCGGCAACGGCACGATTTTGCAAATGCAGGGCGAGCTGCTGCAGCAGCAAACCGGCGCGCGCTTCATCCATGTGCCCTACAAGGGCGACACCCCCGCGTTGCAAGACACGCTGGCCGAGCAGGTGCAGTTCATGTTTGCCCCCGCAGCCGCCGCCCTGCCGCATGTGCAGTCGGGCAAGTTGCGCGCCCTGGCCGTCACATCGGCCCAGCGTCTCAAGGCCCTGCCTGCCGTGCCCACCATGGGCGAGGCGGGGATCAAGGACTTTGTCGTGGAGCAGTGGCAGGCCGTGTTTGCCCCCGCCAAGACACCCGCCGCCATCGTGCAGCGGCTGAACCGCGAGATCGCCGCCGCGCTGAAAGACCCCGCCCTCGTCGCCCTTGCCGACAAGCTGGGCGTGACGCTGGTGGGCGGCACGCCCCAGCAGCTGTGCGACCTGCAAAAGGCCGACTCCGCCAAGTGGGCCAAGGTCATCAAAGACGGAAACATCAAGGCCGACTGATACCCGCGATCCACCCACCGCCTCTGGCGTTGTTGCCGCGCCTTGTTGTACCGCTGGTACTGCCTGCGACGCGGCGCCTAGCCAGAGACGCCGGGTGAATCGCCCAAGCACCTGTCCAAAAACAAACCGCTGCTTCTTCGTTTTCATTACCTCAACCGGACCGATCCCATGAGCCAACTCCCTGAAATCATCCGCACCATCGACCGCGTCAGCGCCGACGTCGTGGCCAAAGCCTCTACCTACCAAGCCGCCATCCTGGCCGACGTGGCGGGCCGCCGCGGCACCATGCATGGCCGCGTGGCGCCCGTGCACCAGAGCATGAAGGTGGCTGGCCCCGCCTTCACCGTGGAAGTGCGCCCCGGCGACAACCTCATGATCCACGCCGCCATCGCCCTGGCCCAGCCGGGCGATGTGCTGGTGATTGACGGCAAGGGCGACCAGACGGCGGCGCTGATGGGCACGCTGATGCTCAGCGCCTGCAAGAAGCGTGGCGTGGCGGGTGTGATCGTGGACGCCGCCATTCGCGACAAGCTGGAAATTCTGGAACTGGACTTCCCCGTGTTCAGCGCCGGCTTCAACCCCGCCGGCCCCACCAAGTACGTGCCCGGCCGCATCAACCACCCCATCAGCGCCGGTGGTGCCACCGTGAACCCCGGTGACCTGGTGGTGGGCGATGCCGATGGCGTGGTCGTCATCGAGCGTGATAAAGCCCCCGCCATGATGGCCCTGGCCGACAAGAAGGTGGCCGACGAGGCCGCCCGCATCGAATCCATTGCCCGTGGCGACACCGCCGCGAAGTGGCTGCCCGCCGCCCTGCGCGCCGCGGGCGTGCTGAAAGAAGGAGAAACCCTGTGAGCCAACCTACCATCATCGTGACTGGCGCCGACTTGGCGCAACAAGCCCTCGACCTGCTGACGGACTACGCAATCGTCTACGCAGGCAAGACACCCACGGAAGAGGACCTGGTGGCCTTGTGCCGCACGCACAACCCCGTAGCCATGATCGTGCGCTACGGCAAGGTGGGCGCTGCGGTGATGGACGCAGCCCCTGCGCTCAAGGTCATCTCCAAGCACGGCAGCGGCACCGACACCATCGACAAGGTCGCCGCCAAAGCCCGTGGCATTGAAGTGGTGGCCGCCGTGGGCGCCAACGCCGCCGCCGTGGCCGAGCAGGCCCTGGCGCTGCTGATGGCCTGCGCCAAATCGGTGGTGCAACTCGATGCGCGCATGCACGCCGGTCACTGGGACAAGGCCACCCACAAGAGCCTGGAACTCGGTGGCCGCACCGTAGGCCTGGTGGGCCTGGGCGCCATTGGCCTGCGTTTTGCCAAGATGGCCGACGCACTGGGCATGCGGGTGATTGGGTTTGACCCGTATGCCAAAAACCTGCCCGCGTACGTGCAAGCGGTGGACCTGGAAACGATCTGGCGCGAATCGGATGCGATTTCGCTGCACTGCCCGCTGACCGACGACAACCGGGGCATGCTCAACGCCACCACGCTGGCGCAATGCAAGCGCGGCGTGATTGTGGTGAACACCGCACGCGGCGGCCTGATTGACGAGGCCGCACTGCTGGCGGCCGTGCGCTCGGGCCAGGTGATGGCGGCAGGACTCGACAGCTTTGCGGTGGAGCCTATGACGGCCGGCCACCCCTTCCAGGGCGAGAAGAACTTCATCCTCAGCCCCCACATCGGCGGCGTGACGAGCGATGCCTACGTGAACATGGGTGTGGGCGCAGCCAAGAACCTGCTGGCCGTGCTGGCCCGCAGTGCTGTCGCTGCCTGAGCATAGATTTCTTCCACAACAACCATGTGGCCGGTGCCGCGCGCGCTGAAGCGTGGTGCGGCATCGGCACCTCACGGAGACAAGCAACATGATCCAAATTCTCAAAACAAATCGGCCGCTAACACTTGCGAATAAAGCGCTGGCAGCTATGGCTTTGGTAGTGACTGCCACTGCGGGTGTGCTGAGTGCAGCGCCTGCGCAAGCCCAAGGCACCTGGCCAGACAAGCCGCTCAAGCTGGTGGTTCCGTACCCAGCCGGTGGCAATGCCGACAACACCGCACGCCTGCTGGCCACGCAACTGGGTCATCGCCTGGGCCAGCAGGTGGTGGTGGACAACCGCCCTGGCGGCAGCGGCACGATTGGCGCTGCGGTCGTTGCCAAGGCACCTGCCGATGGCTACACGCTGCTGCTCGATGCCACGGCCTTCACCGTCAACCTCAGCCTGTTCCCCAAGCTGCCGTTCGATGCAGCGAAGGACTTTGCACCCATCTCGCTGGTACTGCAGGTGCCGCTGTTCATGGTGGTGCCTGCCAACTCGCCTTTCCAGTCGGTGGCGGACGTAGCCAAGGCCGCCAGGGCGCGGCCGGGCCATCTGACCTACGCATCGGCGGGCAACGGCGGCGCGCAGCATCTGGCGGGCGAGCTGTTCAAGCAGGGGCAGAAAGTGGCCATTACCCACATCCCCTATCGGGGCGGTGCACCTGCGCTCACCGACCTGATCGGCGGGCAGGTGGACGTAATGTTCAGCGCCACCACGGCCAGCGGTCCGTTCGTCAAAAGCGGCAAGCTGCGGGCGCTGGCCATCTCGTCGCCCCGCCGCGCCGAGGGTTGGGAGTCTGTACCCACCGTGGCCGAGTCTGGCGTTCCTGGCTTCCACGTCAGCGAGTGGAACGGCTTTTTCGCCCCCGCAGGCACACCGCGCCCCGTGCTGGAGCGGCTCGAGGCAGAAACCCGCGCCATCGTGGCCAGCCCCGAAATGAAGAAGCGCTTTGCCGAACTGGGTGTGCAGGGCGTGGGCTCCAGCGCGCAGGAGTTCAGCGCCTTCCTGAAAGCCGAAACCACCAAGTGGGCCGAGGTGATTCGCACTGCCGGCATCCGCATGGACTGAGGACGCCTTCGC
Source organism: Acidovorax sp. FG48 (assembly GCF_057809085.1). Classification (NCBI taxonomy): domain Bacteria; kingdom Pseudomonadati; phylum Pseudomonadota; class Betaproteobacteria; order Burkholderiales; family Comamonadaceae; genus Acidovorax; species Acidovorax sp. FG48. The sequence goes on from NZ_JBMDJH010000012.1 coordinate 120,166, forward strand.
CATGTTCAAGCAAAAAATGCCTCTGGCGCTTATTCGCCAAGCGCTGGTAGCTATTATTTTGGTAGCAAATGGCGCTGCCTATGCGCAAACGGGCACAGCTACCTACCCGACCAAACCCGTAAAGCTGGTGGTGGGCTTTGCCGCTGGTGGCCCCACCGATGTGGTGGCGCGTGCGTTTGCCGACCACGCCAGCCGCGCCCTGGGCCAGCCCTTCATCATCGACAACAAGCCGGGCGCGGGCACCGTCATTGCTGCGCAGGCTGTGGCCAGCGCCCCGGCCGATGGCTACACGCTGCTGTTCGGTGCCACCAACCACACGATGATTCCGGGGCTGTACCAGGGCCGCGTCAAGTTTGATGCAGTGAAGTCCTTCCGCCCTCTGTGCACGGTGGCTGGCAGCCCCACGGTGCTGGTGGTGGCACCCGGTCTGCCGGTAAAGACGCTTGCCGACTACCAGGCCAAGGCCCGTGCCGAGCCCGGCCGCGTGACGGCAGGCACGGCCGGGGTGGGCAGCTCAGGCCACTTTGCCACCGAGATCTTTGCCCGCGCCCAAGGCCTGCAGCTCAACCATGTGCCCTACAAGGGCGCTGCACCCGTGGTGACGGACCTGATGGGCGGCCAGCTCGACAGCTCGTTTGCCACGCTGGGCTCGGTGCTGCCGCAAATCCAAAGCGGCAAGCTGCGTGCGCTGGCCGTGGGCGCACCCAAGCGCTCGGCCCTGGTGCCCGACGTGCCGACGTTTGCCGAGGCAGGCGGCGGCAATTACGCTGCCGACGTGTGGTACGGCGTGCTGGCCCCCGCAGGCCTGCCCGAGCCTATCGCCTTGGCGCTGGAGCGCACGGCTGCCGACTTTGCCAAGAGCGCATCGGCCATCGACAGGCTGCGCGGCCTGGGGCTGAACGCCGAATCGGTCTGCGGTAATGCCTTTGCCAGCCGCGTGGCCCGCGAAGTGACCACGTATAGCCAGATGGCCAAAGCGCTCGACCTCAAAGCTGATTGAACGACAAGGAGACTCTCATGCGACGCACTCACACCTCACTGGGCGCAGCCCTTGTGCTGACCTTCGCCATGGCCCATGCCATGGCACAAACCGGCTACCCGGACAAAGCCGTCAAGATCGTGGTGCCATACCCACCCGGCGGCGCGGTCGATCAGGTGACCCGACGCATAGCCCAAAAGCTCACGGAGCAAACCGGCCAGAGCTTCTTTGTCGAAAACAAGGCCGGTGGCACGGGCACCATCGGTGCCAACCAGGTGGCGCGTTCGCCGGGTGATGGCTATACGCTCATGGCCAATGACACCACGTACTCCATCCTGCCCCAGGTGTTCAAGAAGCTGTCTTGGGACTACGCCAACGACCTGGTGCCTGTGGCCGGTTTCAATTTCGCCCCCACCACCGTGGTGGTGGCCGCCAACTCCCCGTTCAAAACACTGGGCGAGCTGGTGGCGTATTCCCAAGCCAACCCGGGCAAGCTCAACTACGGCACCGGCGGAGCAGGCACCATGCCCCACTTCGCCACAGAAGCATTGCAGGGTGCCAGCGGCCTCAAGGCCACCCACGTGCCCTTCAAAGGCGCTGGTGAAGCCACCTTGGCGTTGCTGGGCGGAACCATCGATTTCCAGATCGCATCGACCCCAGGCGTGATGGGGCAAGTGCGTGGCGGCAAAGTGCGCTTGCTTGCAGTCAGCGGCGAGCAGCGGCTCAAGGCCGTGCCCGATGTGCCCACGTTTGCTCAGGCAGGCGCGCCGGGCTACAAAGTGGTCAATTTCACCGGCCTGTGGGCTCCCAAGGGCACGCCGGAGGCGGTACTGGACAAGCTGCGCCAGGAAATCACCAAAGCCATGGCCAGTGCCGATCTTCAGACCTTTGCTACAGACCTCGGCGCTGTGCCCAGCGTGCTCAGTGGAGCCGCCTTTGCCGACAAGCTGAAGGCAGATGCCCAGCTGTGGGAGTCTGTGGCGGTCAAAGTGGGTATCGAGAAGCAATGACCCCCGTGCCCCACTCCGTGGGCCTGAACCGCCCACAGCGCCCGTTGCCGCCCGGCGCCTGCGACAGCCACATGCACATCTTTGATCCGCGCTTTGCACCATCAAGCCACTGGCCGCGCACGCCGCCGGTGGCCCCCGTGGCGGCGTATCGGCAACTGCAGGCGCGCCTGGGCACCGCGCGCACGGTGGTGGTCACGCCATCCACCTACGGCACCGACAACGCGTGCACGCTGGATGCGCTGGACCAACTGGGCGACGCTGCGCGCGGCGTGGCCGTGGTGGGCGAGGATGTGAGCGCGGATGAACTGGCCCACCTGGCCGCACGCCGTGTGCGCGGGCTGCGGGTCAACTTTGTCTCGCCCCAATCTTGGGGCACCACCACACCTGACATGCTGGCCACGCTGGCGCGCAAGGTGGCTGATCATCCGGACTGCGCGGACTGGCATATCCAGATTTTTGTGCACCCTGAGCAACTCATCGAACTCGCGCCGCAGCTGCACACCTTGCCTGTGCCTCTGGTCATAGACCACCTGGGCCGCATCGACCCGGCGGAAGGCCCGGCTACGCAGGCCTATGGCGTGGTGTGCGGCCTGCTGGATGGAGGCAACACCTGGGTCAAGCTCTCGGGCGCCTATATGCGCTCGACCGTGCATGGCCCCAGCTACGCCGACACGCTGCCGCTGGGCCGGGCCCTGGTGCAGGCTGCGCCCGAGCGCCTGGTGTGGGGCAGCGACTGGCCGCACACCACTGAGGCGCCCGGCACTGTGAACGATGCCGATCTGGTGGATTTGCTGCAGGCCTGGGCTGGCAGCGATGCCGCCATGGACCGCATCCTGGTCGACAACCCGGCGCGGCTGTATGGTTTCGATACCGCCGCCCCCGCTTGAACGAGTCATCTGAACGAATTGGAAAGACCCGCCATGTGTTTGCTGCAAGCCCCTGAGGTTCGCGACCTCGATGTGTTCACCACCATGCCCGAGCACTTTCGCCGCCGCGAGCGCAGTGACTGGGCCGACGCCAACCGGGGCGGCACCATCACCGATTCGTTTCTGGAAGGCCCGGTGTTTGACGATGCGGGCAACCTCTACGTCAGCGATATCCCCTGGGGCCGGGTCTTTCGCATCAACCCGCAAGGCGAATGGGCGCTGGTGGCCGAGTACGACGGCGAGCCCAACGGCCTGAAGTTTTTGAAGCCCGGCACGCTGCTCATCACCGACTACAAGAACGGTCTGATGCAGCTGGACGTGGCCACAGGCGCTGTCACACCGTACCTGCAGCGCCGCAACAGCGAGCGCTTCAAGGGCGTGAACGATCTGATCTTTGACGCCGAAGGCAACCTGTATTTCACCGACCAGGGCCAAAGCGGCCTGCACGACCCCAGTGGCCGCCTGTACCGTCTGCGACCCAACGGCCAGCTCGACTTGCTGCTGCACAACGTGCCCAGCCCCAACGGCGTGGCCCTGTCGCCCGATGGCCGTGTGCTGTACCTCGCCGTGACGCGCGGCAACTGCGTGTGGCGCGTGCCGCTGTTGCCCGATGGCAGCGTGGCCAAGGTCAGCCAGTTCTTCACCTCGTATGGCCCCAGCGGCCCGGATGGTCTGGCTGTGGATGCCGAGGGCCGCTTGCTGGTGGCCAACCCCGGCCTGGGTTATGTGTGGGTGCTCAACCACCGTGCCGAGCCGGTGCAGGTGCTGCGCGGCGTGCCGGGCAGCTCCACCACCAACCTGGCGTTTGGTGGGGCAGGGCGCACTACGGTGTATGTCACGGACTCCACCCATGGTCGCATCCTGCGCGCTGGCATGACGGCGCCTGGACTGCCGCTGGCTCGCTTGCGATAGGGCGATCTCCTGTTTGATGAATCCATGGGGTGCAGTGAAATCAATGGAGTGAAGGTGTTTTATTGAAATTGGCTATTGATGAGATTCAATCGATTCAATTTACCTGTCATGGTTTGCTTCCTACCATCTGTCCTGTCGATACGATTTGCCGACGCGCTTTCACAGGAGATGACCCATGACGACAGAAGCCAAGTGCCCCTTTGACCACACCAAGGCCACGCCCACGGGCCCCCGCAATGCCGACTGGTGGCCCAACCAACTCAATCTCCGCCCTCTGAACCAGAACTCCCCGCTCACCGACCCGATGGGAGACGGCTTCAATTACGCCGAGGAATTCAAGAGCCTGGACTTGGCTGCCGTGAAGGCCGACCTGCGCGCACTGATGACCGACTCGCAGGACTGGTGGCCCGCAGACTTCGGCCACTATGGGCCGCTGTTTGTGCGCATGGCATGGCACAGCGCAGGTACCTATCGTCTGGCAGACGGTCGTGGTGGCGCCGGGGCCGGGCAGCAGCGTTTTGCGCCGCTCAACAGCTGGCCCGACAACGCCAACCTGGACAAGGCCCGCCGCCTGCTCTGGCCCGTCAAGCAGAAGTACGGCCGCAAGATTTCGTGGGCCGACTTGATGATCCTGACCGGGAACGTGGCGCTCGAATCCATGGGCTTCAAGACCTTTGGTTTTGCGGGTGGGCGCCCTGACGTGTGGGAACCCGATGAGAACGTGTACTGGGGTGCTGAATCGACCTGGCTCGGCAGCGACAAGCGCTACAGCGGCGAGCGTGATCTGGCCAACCCGCTGGCCGCCGTGCAGATGGGCCTGATCTATGTGAACCCCGAAGGCCCGAACGGTAACCCCGACCCCATCGCTGCTGCACGCGACATCCGCGACACCTTTGCGCGCATGGCCATGGACGATGAAGAAACTGTGGCGCTCATCGCTGGCGGCCACACTTTTGGCAAGACCCACGGCGCAGGCGATGCTGCCCTGGTGGGCAAGGAGCCCGAAGGCGCAGGCATCGAAGAGCAGGGCCTGGGCTGGAGGAGCAGCTACGGCACGGGCAAGGGCGGCGACACGATCACCAGCGGCCTGGAAGTGACCTGGACCACCACGCCCACGCAGTGGAGCAACAACTACTTTGAGAACCTGTTTGGCTACGAGTGGGAGCTGACCAAGAGCCCTGCAGGCGCCCACCAGTGGACGGCCAAGGGGGCTGAGGCGACGATCCCGCACGCCCACGACCCGTCGAAAAAGCTGGTGCCCACCATGCTCACCACCGACCTCTCGCTGCGCTTTGATCCGGCCTACGAGAAGATCTCGCGCCGCTTCTTGGCCCATCCTGAGCAGTTTGCCGACGCGTTTGCGCGCGCCTGGTTCAAGCTCACGCACCGCGACATGGGGCCGCGTGCCCGCTACCTGGGCCCGGAAGTCCCCGCCGAAGTGCTGATCTGGCAAGACCCGGTTCCCGCCGTGGATCACGCTCTGGTCAACGCGCAGGACATCGCCGCGCTCAAGGCCAAGGTGCTGGCATCGGGTCTGTCCATTCCAGAATTGGTGTCTACGGCCTGGGCCTCCGCTTCCACCTTCCGGGGCGGCGACAAGCGCGGCGGTGCCAACGGCGCGCGCATCCGTTTGGCGCCGCAGAAGGACTGGGCCGTGAACCAGCCTGCGCAGCTGGCCAAGGTGCTGGGTCAACTCGAAGCCATCCAGCGCGACTTCAATGCCGCGCAGACGGGCGGCAAGAAGATCTCGCTCGCTGACCTGATCGTGCTGGCCGGTGGCGCCGCCGTCGAGGCTGCAGCGAAGAATGCCGGGCAGGAGGTGACCTTGCCTTTCACCCCCGGCCGCACCGATGCCTCGCAGGAGCAGACTGATGTGCCTTCTTTCGAGGTCATGGAGCCTGTGGCCGATGGCTTCCGCAACTATGTGCGTCCTGGCCTGGAAGGCGCCGTGGCCGAGCTGCTGGTGGACCGCGCCAATCAGCTCACGCTGACAGCGCCCGAAATGACGGTGCTGGTGGGCGGCTTGCGCGTGCTGGGTGCCAATGTGGATCAGGCGGCCCATGGTGTCTTCACACAGCGCATCGGCACTTTGAGCAATGACTTCTTTGTGAACCTGCTCGACATGCGCACCCAATGGCAGAAGTCGGCGGGCGCAGCAGGTGTGCTGGACGGTGTGGACCGCAGCACCGGTGCCAAAAAATGGACCGGCACGGTGGCCGACCTGGTGTTTGGCTCAAACTCCGTGCTGCGCGCGCTGGCCGAGGTCTATGCCAGCAGCGATGCGCAGGCGGTGTTTGTGCAGGACTTCGTCAAGGCTTGGACCAAGGTGATGAACCTCGACCGGTTTGACCTGGCCGCAGGCGGCGCCAGCGCCTGAATCCCAGGGCCTCTGCTCCATGCCGTTGAAAGGCGGCATGGGTTGGGCTGAACATGCCTTGATCGAGCCCGGTGTGTGCAGTGCACGCGCCGGGCTTTTTGTTCTGTGGTTTTCATGACGGGGGCGTTGCGCTTGCTCGCTACCATCGGGCCTTGATGTTTCAACCTTTCAAGGAGAGTGCGCGTGACAGCAACCCCGTCCAAAGACTACGAAAAAGGCCTGGCCACCCGCCGGGAGGTCATGGGTGATGATTTTGTGGACCGTGCGCTGGGCAACGCCACTTCTTTCACGCAGCCCATCCAGGAATACATCACGCGCAATGCGTGGGGCGATGTCTGGCAGCGCCCCGGGCTGGACCGCAAGACCCGCAGTTTGATCACGGTTTCCATGCTGATCGCGTTGGGCAAGCAGCACGAACTCAAGGGCCATGTGCGTGGCGCGCTGAACAATGGCGCCACGGCCGAGGAACTGCAGGAGGTGCTGCTGCACGCCAGCGTCTATTGCGGCCTGCCGACGGCGGTAGAGGCGTTTCGCACCGCTGCGGAAGTCATTGACGGACCTGTGGGACCTGCCAAGTAGCAGGCCCGCGACTGGTGGGGGCGACGCACAGGCCGCCCCGCTTCAGCCGCCTGCCAGCAGCTTTTGCACCAGATCGGCTGCGGTGGATGCGTTGTACTTGCGCATGAGGCGCGCGCGGTAGATCTCCACGGTGCGGTGGCTGATCTCCAGCGCCCGGCCAATTTCCTTGGAGGTCAGGCCTTCCAGCAGGCGTGCGGCCACCTCCCGCTCACGGCCCGTCAGCTCGGCCTTCACGGTGCGCTGCGAGCTGAGGTCCTCAAAGCTCCAGATACCTGATTCATGCGGGGCATTGCGGTTGAGTGCGCGGCCCGACACGTGGCACCAGAAGACCTCGCCATTGGCGCGCTTCATGATGCGGTTGTCCGCATAGTGGCCCTTGGCGTTCAGGATGGGCTCCATGTGTGCGCCCAGGCGCTCGTACTCGTCAGCGCTCGGATAAAGTATCTGGAACGACTGGCCGATCAGCACCTCGCGTGAGGCACCGAACATCTCGCACACATGGCGGTTGCAGTCGACCATGGTGCGGTTGCGCGACAGCACCAGCCCCACGGGAGCCATGTCAAAAGCGAGCCGGTAATCCACTTCCATAGTGCTAATCTTTACGGAAAACTACTTATTTAAGTACGTAGTATCGTAGCGCATCCCATTCATAAGGAGATCGTGGTGAACAAGATATTCCCCTCCGCAGCCGAAGCCCTGAAGGGCGTGGTTGCAGACGGCCAACTCATGGCTGTAGGCGGTTTCGGGCTGTGTGGCATTCCTGAAGCCTTGATCGACGCGCTGCGTGATTCGGCCGTCAAGAACCTCACCGTGATCTCCAACAACGCGGGCGTGGACGGCTTTGGTCTGGGCAAGCTGCTCGAAACCCGTCAGATCAAGAAGATGATCTCGTCGTACGTGGGCGAGAACAAGGAGTTCGAGCGCCAGTACCTAGCGGGCGAGCTGGAGCTGGAATTCACCCCCCAAGGCACGCTGGCCGAAAAGCTGCGCGCAGGCGGCGCGGGCATTCCGGCCTTCTTCACCAAGACTGGCGTGGGCACTATCGTGGCCGAGGGCAAGGAGCTGCGCGAATTTGACGGCGAAACCTATGTGATGGAGCGCTCCCTGGTGCCCGAGGTCTCGCTGGTCAAGGCCGACGTGGCCGACAAGTCGGGCAACCTGCGCTTCAACCTCACCGCGCGCAACTTCAACCCCGCCGCCGCCACTGCAGGAAAGGTCTGCATCGTTGAAGTGGAAAAGATCGTGGAAGTGGGCGAACTGGCCCCCGACGACATCCACCTGCCTGGCATCTACGTGCACCGCATCGTGCTCAATGCCAACCCCGAAAAGCGCATCGAAAAACGAACGATCACCGAGAAAGCAGGAGCCTGACCATGCCGTGGACCCAAGACCAGATGGCCGCCCGTGCGGCCCAAGAACTCGAAGACGGCTTTTATGTGAACCTGGGTATCGGCATCCCCACGCTGGTGGCCAACTTCACCGGTGACAAGGAAGTGTGGCTGCAGTCCGAGAACGGCATGCTGGGCATCGGTCCCTTCCCGACCGAAGACCAGGTGAACCCGGACCTGATCAATGCCGGCAAGCAGACGGTGACGACCATCAAGGGCTCGTCCATCTTCGGCAGCGACCAGTCGTTTGCCATGATCCGTGGCGGCAAGATCAACCTGTCCATCCTGGGTGCCATGCAGGTCAGCGAAAAGGGTGACCTGGCCAACTGGATGATTCCCGGCAAGATGGTCAAGGGCATGGGCGGCGCCATGGACCTGGTGGCGGGCGTCAAGCGCGTGATCGTGCTCATGGAGCATGTCGCCAAGAAGAAGGACGGCACCGAGGACCTGAAGATCCTGCCCCAGTGCACCTTGCCCCTCACAGGCGTGGGCGTGGTGGACCGCATCATCACCGACCTGGCCGTCCTGGACGTGACGCCTCAGGGCCTGAAGGTGGTGGAGCTTGCTCCCGGCGTGACCTTTGAGGCTCTGCAGGCCAAGACCGGCGTCACGTTGATCCCCTGAGCGTTGGGCCACTATCGTAGTGGCGCCACAAAAAAGGCCGGGGCCCCTCACAGGGCCCCGGCCTTTTGCATTTGCACAGCTCTTTCACAAAGCCCCCATGCCGTGCGCACGGGGCCTGTGGCAATTACATCGCGTTGCCGATTTCGCCCGAAGAGATCTGGCCGGTGCGCAGGGCTTCAGCAGCCTGGGCACGCACAGCAGCGCGGTCAGCGGTGGACTTGTAGGTCACCACACGCGAACCAGCAGGCTCTTGGCTGCGGGTTTGTGCCACGGTAGCAGCTTCGGCAGCCACTTCAGCACGGGTGCGGTTGGTTTCGAACTTGGTGGCGAACTGCGAAGCATCGGCTTCATCAGCGTGGGCGCCAAAAGCGGCGAAAGCGGCAACAGCAGCAACGGACAGGAAACGGACAGACTTGTTCATGGTGAAACTCCGGAAAATTTGAAAAAGAGGGACTTGGGTACTGAGAGATACGGCGCAACCAGAGCGGCAGATTCAGCCGCCCCGGGTCAATCAGCCGCGCTCACCCGAAGAAATCTGGCCGGTACGCACAGCTTCAGCAGCCTGGGCACGCACGGCAGCGCGGTCAGCCGTGGACTTGTAAGTCACCACACGCGAACCAGCGGGTTCGATGGAGCGGGTCT
>NZ_JBMDJH010000013.1:0-128725 GCF_057809085.1 Acidovorax sp. FG48
CGACTATGGGCTGGAAGCGGATCTGTTCACGGCTGTGCCTGAACTGGTCAAGGCCCTGTAAGAACGCCCCTGTGCACACAAAGGCATCGCTCGCGATGCCTTTTTTTTGACGAAATTTTGCTTTCCCGGAGACACCCATGAGCTACACCGCCCCCGTCAAGGACATGCTGTTCGCCATCGAGCACCTGGCCAACATTGAACAGATCGCGCAGATTCCCGGTTTTGAAGACGCCGGGCTGGACACGGCCTCTGCCGTGCTGGAAGAGTGCGCCAAGTTCAATGAGGGCGTGCTGGCTCCGCTCAACTGGGAAGGCGACAAGAACCCATCGAGCTGGAAAGACGGCGTGGTCACCACTACCCCGGGCTTCAAGGAAGCCTTCCGCCAGTACGCCGACGGCGGCTGGCAAGGCCTGCAGCACCCTGCCGACTTCGGCGGCCAGGGCCTGCCCAAGACGATTGGCGCTGCCTGCATCGAGATGACCAACAGCGCCAACATGAGCTTCGCGCTGTGCCCGCTACTGACGGATGGCGCCATCGAGGCCCTGCTGACAGCAGGCAGCGATGAGCTCAAGGCCACCTATCTGGAGAAACTGGTGACCGGCCAATGGACCGGCACCATGAACCTGACCGAACCCCAGGCGGGCTCGGACCTGGCCCTGGTGCGCACCCGCGCCGAGCCGCAGCCCGATGGCACCTACAAAATCTTCGGCACCAAGATCTTCATCACCTACGGTGAGCACGACATGGCCGAAAACATCGTGCACCTGGTGCTGGCCCGCGTGCAAGGCGCGCCCGAGGGCGTGAAGGGCATCAGCCTGTTCGTGGTGCCCAAGTTCATGGTCAACAAGGACGGTACGCTGGGTGCACGCAACGACGCGCACTGCGTGAGCATTGAGCACAAGCTGGGCATCAAGGCATCGCCCACGGCCGTGCTGCAGTTTGGCGACCATGGTGGCGCTGTGGGCTACCTGGTGGGCGAAGAAAACCGTGGCCTCGAATACATGTTCATCATGATGAATGCTGCCCGCTACGCCGTGGGCATGCAGGGCATTGCGATCTCTGAGCGCGCCTACCAAAAGGCCGTGCAGTACGCCAAAGACCGTGTGCAAAGCCGCCCCGTGGACGGCAGCATTGCCGCCAGCGCGCCCATCATTCACCACCCCGATGTGAAGCGCATGCTGATGACGATGCGCGCCACCGTCGAGGGTTGCCGCGCCATGGCCACGGTGGCGGCTGCGGCGTTTGATGCTGCGCACCACCACCCCGATGCCGACACGCGCAAGCAGAACCAGGCGTTCTATGAATTCATGGTGCCGCTGGTCAAGGGCTACAGCACCGAGACCAGCCTGGAGGTGACCAGCCTGGGCGTGCAGGTGCACGGCGGCATGGGTTTCATTGAAGAAACTGGCGCGGCCCAGTACTACCGCGACGCCAAGATCCTGACCATCTACGAAGGCACTACCGCCATTCAGGCCAACGACCTCGTGGGCCGCAAAACAGCCCGCGATGGCGGCCAAGTGGCCAAGGGCATTGCTGCGCAGATCGAGAAGACCGAGGCCGATCTGCTGGCCAGCGGCACCCCTGCCGCGCTGGCCGTGGCCAAACGCCTCACAGCCGCGCGCAAGGCGCTGCTCGACGTGATCGACTTCGTGGCCGGTGGCACCAAGGCCCAGCCCAACGCCGTGTTTGCAGGTAGCGTGCCTTACCTGATGCTGGCAGGCAATGTGGTGGCGGGCTGGCAACTGGCCCGCAGCCTGCTGGTGGCGCAAGACCTGTTGCAAAAGGGACAGGACGAAGCGTTCATGCGCGCAAAAATCACCACGGCCCAGTTCTATGCCGACCACATTCTGGTGAAGGCCCCAGGCCTGCGCGACAGCATTGTGGAAGGCGCAGCCAGCGTGACCGAGCTGGCGCTGGAAGCCTTCTGAAGGACTGGCGTGCTGTGAGGAGACAGGCCACCTGCAGGGCAGGGGCCTTGATATAAAAATGATAGCTACGGGCGCATGATTCACCAGCGCGTCCGGTCTATTTCATCCCTATTCTTGTTCTGGAAGTTGTAGCCATGTCCAAACTGCCTCCCGTGTTGCAAAACCTGTCGCTGCCCGTCATCGGGTCGCCGCTGTTCATCATCAGCAACCCCAAGCTCGTGATCGAGCAGTGCAAGGCCGGTGTGGTGGGCTCCATGCCTGCCCTGAACGCCCGCCCCGCAGAGCTGCTCGACGAATGGCTGGCCGAGATCACCGAAACCTTGGCGGCCTACAACAAGGCCAACCCCGACAAGCCCGCAGCGCCCTTCGCCATCAACCAGATCGTGCACAAGAGCAACGACCGCCTGGAGCACGACATGCAGGTCTGCGCCAAGTACAAGGTGCCGATCATCATCACGTCCTTGGGCGCGCGCGAGGATGTGAACCAGGCCGTACATGCCTGGGGCGGCGTGGTGCTGCACGACATCATCAACAACAAGTTTGCGCACAAGGCCATTGAGAAGGGCGCTGACGGCCTGATCGCCGTGGCGGCCGGTGCGGGTGGCCATGCGGGTACCAAGAGCCCGTTTGCGCTGATCCAGGAAATCCGCCAGTGGTTCGACGGCCCGCTGGCGCTCAGCGGCTCTATCGCCAGTGGCGGCGCGGTGCTGGCTGCACAGGCCATGGGGGCGGACTTTGGCTACATCGGCTCGGCCTTCATTGCCACGCATGAGGCGCGCGCCAGCGAGGCTTACAAGCAGGCCATCGTGGACGGCAACTCGGACGACATCGTCTACAGCAACTTGTTCACCGGTGTGCACGGCAACTACCTGGCACCCTCGATCCGTGCCGCAGGCATGGACCCGGACAACCTGCCCGAGTCCGACCCCAGCAAGATGAACTTTGGTGGTGACGCCAAGAAGGCCTGGAAGGACATCTGGGGTTGCGGCCAGGGCATCGGTGCCATCAACGCCGTGACCAGCACTGCCGAGCTGGTCGCCAAGCTGCGCAGCGAATACGAGGCAGCCCGAGCCCGCCTCAAGCTCTGACGCTCTGCGTGAGGGGCGCGGGGCTTCTTGCCTCCGGCGCCCTGCGGTCATACCCGTCCCTCACACTGACGTCCTTTTCGCGCGCCACGTGTGCCCACACATGGCGGGCGATTGTCTTTGTGGGGGGGGGGCTTACGCCGCTGTTTCCGCGGCGATGTACCCAAGGGGAAACCCGAGTGGGGCGGATCAGGTCTCTACTGATAATGGTGATGAAAAATAATCAATCAAGGTCGGTGCAGTGTTCACCGGCTTGTTCACCATGTTGCGAGGGAGATGCCCGATGTTCCGTGCTTTTGTGTGCCTGCTGGCCATATGCGCTACCACCCTGGTTCATGCCCGCAATGAAGGTGTGACGGCCGATGAGATCCGGCTGGGTGCATCGGTGGTCCTGTCGGGGCCGCTGGGGCCGCAGACGGCACAGTACGGGGAGGGCTCGCGACTGCTGTTCGACGCGGTGAACGCGCAGGGCGGGGTGCATGGCCGCATGATCAGGTACACCACGCTCGACGATGCTTTCGATCCGCAAAAGGCCGTCGAGAACACCCGCCAGCTGCTGGAAAACGACAAGGTGTTCATGATCTTTCACAGCACCGGCACGGCACAGACGGCAGCCATCCTGCCGCTGATCAAGGAGCAGCGCACCCTGTTGTTTGGCCCCGTCACGGGCGCCTCGGTGTTCCGTGAGACGTTCAATCCCTATGTGTTCCATGTGCGCGCGGGTTATGCGAACGAGGCCAGCAAGATCGTGTCGCAACTGCGCCAGCAAGGCATCACCCGTGTAGCCGTGTTCTTTCAGGACGATGGTCTGGGCAAGACACTGGCGGGCGAGCTCAAGAAAGCGTCGGAAGAGGAGAAGCTGCCCTTTCTGGCCGAGATCAAGGTGGACCCCAAACAGCCCGACTTTGCCGCCGCCGCGCAAGCCACCGAAAAAGCCCAGGCCCAGGCGGTGATCGTGGCCACGGGCGGCACCACCTTTACCAGCTACATCAAGGCCGTGCAGGCCACGGCAGCGCGGCCTGCCTACTACGGGTTCTCGGTGGCCAGCATGGACGTGATCCAGCGCGAACTCAAGGACAAGGCGCGGGGCATCATCCTGGCGCAGATCATGCCTTCCCTGCGCAACACCACCATCCCGGTGGTGGCCGAATATCTAAGCCTGCTGCGCGCCAAGTCGCCGGGCGCCCAACCGTCGGCCTCCCAGTTCGAGGGCTTTGTCCACGCACGCTTGCTGGTGGAGGGGCTGCGCCGCACGGGGCGCAACCTCACCACCGAGTCGTTCTCCAAAACGATGGAAGACGCGGGGGAAATTGCCTTTGGCCGCTTCAACGTGAAGTATTCGCCGCGCAACCACAATGGCTCGACCTACGTCGAGCTGGCCATTGTGGATGCCGAGGGCAGCCTGCGCTATTGACGGCTGTTCGCGCCGATCAGAGGGTTGGATTTGCGGTCGGGTGACCCACGCTGTGTAGGGGCGACCCCGGCGCGACAGCAGGTTGGTGCAAAAAATCCTCTAACCGAGGACAATAGAGGGTTTTGTTGCTCCGCCCCTTGTTCCGTTCGTCTCGCTGCCTGGCAGCGTAGATAACGCGGTAGGGGTGGCTACGGATGTCTGGCGGTGTTCTGTCCGCTGGAGTTCACGAACACCCCCTATGTCCTCGTCCACATCCCGAACGCCGTTGATCGACATGATCAAGGGCATGGCTTGCGCCACCATCGTGTGGCACCACCTGGCCTTCTATGGCCCGATGTCCGACATCGCCCACCCTTTGGCTCCAGCCCTCATGGCCTGGCTGTACGACTACGGACGCATGGCGGTGCAGGTGTTTCTGGTGCTGGGCGGGTATCTGGCTGCTGCGAGTCTTGCACCCCAGGGCGTGGCTCGTTTTGACCACGCCGGCACCGCTATTGCCAAGCGGTTTGTGCGTCTGGTCGTGCCTTACGCCGTGGCGCTGGTGCTGGCGGTGCTGGTGTCTGCCCTGGTTCGGCCTTGGATGGACCACCACTCCGTGCCCGACCAGCCCACTTTCTCGCAGCTGCTGGCGAACGCATTGCTGCTGCAGGACATTGTGGGCGCAGGCGCTCTGTCGGCCGGCGTTTGGTACGTGGCCATCGACTTCCAGCTCTTTGCCCTGACCGTGCTCATGCTCGCCGGGGTGCGTGCGCTGCCAATGCGCCAGTTACGGCGCCAAGCGGCGGCCGTGTCGCAAGGATTGGTGTTGCTGATGGCGGGCGCCTCATTGTGGCTGTTCAACCGCATGGCGGGGCTGGACATGTGGGCGCTGTACTTTTTTGGTGCTTACGGCCTTGGCATGCTGGCCTACTGGGCGACCCGCGCCCCCCAGGCGCAGGGGTGGATGACGATGATGGCGTTGTTGGCAGGCGTGGCACTGGCGGTGGACTTCCGCGCGCGCATCGCCGTGGCCGCGGTCACGGCGCTGTGCCTGGTGGTGGCCATGCGCTCCGATCGCGTGCGCAGTTTTACCGGCGTATCTCTGCTCATAAAGCTCGGTCAGATGTCTTATTCGGTCTTCCTGGTGCACTTTGCTGTGTGCTTGCTGGTCAACGCGGTGGTCAGCCACCTTTGGCCCACTTCGCCCGTGTTGAACGCGTTGGGCATGCTGCTGGCCTTCGCACTGTCGCTGGCCGCCGGCCGCTTCCTGTATCTGCGGGTGGAGCGCCACGTTCCATCGTGGTCCACGGCGCTGCGCTGGCAGCTGGGTCTGGTAGGGGCGGGCATGCTGGTGGTCATTACCAGCAACTGGGCGTAGCCTTTGGGTTGAAACCGCCTGGGCGAGTTGGTGGGGCCGCTTTTTTTGAGCATGGCCCGCCCTTTCGCCGGGTGCAGCGCTATCGCAAAAGCTTGCGCTCCCGGCGCTTGCGCTGTTTGTCCAGAAACCATGCCATGAAGGGCAGTAGCAGCATCGAACCCGGGATCACCCAGATGAAAAGGTAAGGGCTGACCGAAGAGGCGGACCGCATCACATCCCGCAGGTGGGCCCGCTCCTCTGCACTCCAGGTGCCCTGTCGGCGCTGCTGCACCAGCCAGACCACCGAGCCTTTCATCGTGGCCATCTCACGACGCAAGCGGCTCTTTTCCCGGCTGTTGCCGGCCAAAAAGGAGCAGAACCATTCTGGGGCTCGCTCCATGCGGCGTTGGAATGCCAAGGTCGAGTCGGGATCAAATGGTTCGGTCGTGGCAGCTGTCATGTCTGAGGGCTGTGATGCGGTCATGGCAAATGCTATTTTCTCCGGAGATGCTGGCAGTGCCAATGGAATTTGCGCAGACACCGCCCAAAGAGGCTACCCAAAAGCACTCCTGATCCCCATTGCTTTCAAAAACATAAACTGCTCGCGCTCAACCCTTCGATAGGCGCAGGTCAGGCATGTCGAAGCCTCACACTGGGCTTTGACCGCGTCATCAAGGAGGAATTTTCAAGTTCGAAGTTGCCGAATCAATCAAGAGGCAGAAAAAAGCGCCAGGCCAGCGAGCCCAAGCGCTTGCGTGATGAAAGAGGACGTGCCTGTTGTTACGCTAAGGTTGTCGCGCGCTCTTCAGGCTCATTTGCCCCAGCAGTCGGGGTCGTAGCCACTATCGCCAGGCTTCTTGCCTGCGGCACCGCGCACGCCAGTATTGCTCAACGTATAGGTACCGCATTTGTCGCCTGTTTGTGATCCTTTGGGTGTGGCCGTGAGCGTGTAGGCAGCGTTAGTGTTACCCGCCAGAAAGGCAATGTCATAACGCTTTGTGGTGTCGCCACTCCAAGTCAGGGTGGTGGGCAGGCTTGTGGGGTAGTTGCCGGTGGCGGTTGCTGCGCGCTCCAAGTACTGCTGCGCCTGCAGCAACCCGGCACGTGCATCTGCCCGGTGGCCACGCCGTATGTACTCCGTGTAGCTGGGGTACGCAATAGCCGAAAGAATGCCCACGATGGCCACCACGATCATCACTTCGATGAGCGTGAAGCCACGTTGTGCTCCATGCGATGGTTGAATCATTATTATGCGTCTTTCACTTCAATTGGCGCCAGCTGGGGCGCATGGATTGCTCGGGCATGCGGTTCAAGGTGTCACGCGCACCACCACCACCTGTTAAGTCTTGGATGCGGTCCCGCTTGGTAATCAGAATTGGAGTACCCGTCTTCACAGCTACCCGGGCTACCTTTTTATCCGCAGTGGCGTTGTAAATGCCATTGTTGTCGGTGTCTACCAGCTGAACTGTCGGGATTTTGCCATCCATGATGTTGACAAACGTGCGGAACTGGCTACCTGCGCTGGTGTCAACCTTCACAGGCACACAGCTTTCATTGATGTTATCGCTCTCGCTGTTCTTGGTGCCCGAGGGCGATTCGCTGTAGACCGCAAGAATGTTGCTGCCATCAAAGAACTGCATGGGCTTGAGCAGACGTTCCCCACCGAACGGCAGGTCCAAGTACCAGCCTTTGTAGTCCTTCCAAGTCTCCTTCTTCAGTTCTTGAGTTGCGGTCACGGTGGCGTCATCGCCAGACACGGTTGTAATGGTTTGCTTGGCCAGTGGTGCCCCGCTATTCGCAATGGTTCCCACTTGTGCCGGGGCGGGCACGCAGGTTGTAGGCGCGGTAGCACAGTCGCCTGCGCCCGGATGCACTTCAAGCGAACTCTTGTCCGTCTTCATGCGGTAGCGCGTGTTGTCGAGTACCGAATACAGTGTTTGGATGGGCTGCGTAATGTCCGTGCGACGATCGTTGGCAGTGAGGTTCCGACCTGTGCCAAAGGCAACCATCATGCCGCCGACAGGTACCGTCTTGGCGGTGGGGCCGGATCCCACTGTCATGCTTCGGTCGTTAGGACGCACGATCGGAGGCGCTGTGATCGGTTGTACCTGGTCTCGCGTGGTACTGGCCATGGTGGCTGGGCCACGTGCAGTGAACAACGGCTTGTTGTTACCAAAGGCCACCTGCCATTCGCTTTCGGTGGCACTGGTCAGATCGAATTTCCAAAGGTTGCCCAGATTGTCGCCCGCATAGACGATATCGGTCTTGCCATCACCGTCCAGGTCGACCAGTGTGGGCGATGCCAAGCCGTTGTCTTTTGCGTTTCCTGTGCCCGTGGCATCGGTGGTGGCCTGAATACGTACGAGCTTTTTGTCGGTGCCGTCAAGGTACTGCACCAGCAACACAGGGCGTTGGTTAGTGCTGTTGTAGCCATTGCCCATCACTACCGCCCACCTGCCATTGTTCAGGCGCGTGATCTGCGTAGCTTCTTGCTTGTTGGCAGGATTTCGCCCTGGCTGCGCTGTGATGTTGCCCAGATCCCGCATGTCAGCCACGTTGGTGTCGCATGCGATTTTTGCTGTACCGGACAATGCGCTGCAGTTGGGTTCAGCTTCGCTTTTTGCGCGGGTGCGGTCCATCACTACCAGATCGGCCGCACTGGTCGTACCAAAGTTGCCGGGGTTGGTAACGTCCAGCACAAAATACCCTTTCCCCCCCGCACCCAGAGAGCCCACCAGCAGGGTTTTCCAATTACTGCCGTCCTTGATATCACCGGTCATCGGCGACCCATCGACGTAGTAGCGGTGCTGGTAGTCTTTGTCAGTCAGCTCTTTCAACCCACTGACCACGCCACGCGGCACATAGGCGATCAACTCTTTGCCATTGGTTGCTGAGAACCCATGCAGCATGCCATCGTTACCGCCCACGTAGAGAACAGGTGTGCGGTTTTTCTGGGCAGAAACAAAACTCGAGTAGCCCATTGCGTAGTTGCTACTCGGGCGTCCGGTGTACCAGATCTCAGAGTTGACCACATCACCCTGACGGCTGAAACGCTCACGCAGTGGCTTCGCGGGGGTCGTGCCCTCCAGCCTGCGGTCACCTCGGATGTAATCAACGATATTGATACCGCTGGTCTTCAAGGGATCGGTTGTGGTGTCGCCTGAAGTAACACCCAGCAACGCCCATTTCTGTTCTGTGCTGTAACTGATCGGAGTGGTGGAAGACCATTTAAAGGGAATACCGCCATTGGTCGAGTCACTCCAGCTTAAAACAAGACGACTATCTACCGCACCATCAACAGGCCAAGCTTCGTCGAGCCGATCTGCCGTTGATTTCCCTTGCCAGCCAGTGACGGTGTCTGGGAAGCGGATGCATTTGAGATCAGGATCTGTCGGGGTGGGGCAAGCATATTCCTCCGGCTCAACGGCTCGCGTGGCAGTAATAGAACCACTCCAGCCTCTTTTTGGGCTGTAAGTTGATGCAAAAATCCCCGCATTACTCTGCGAAACGTTATATCCGCTGGTGCTGCCACCGCCGGCTATTTCGTCAGGTAACGGAGCGCTTTCCTCGTTAATTTTGCCAATGATTTCGGTGAAGGCTTTTCCAAGATCTTCGGCCTCAGATACCGAATAAAATCGGCCTCGTCCATTAATGGCGGCGTGCCACAAATCGAGTGCGCGCTTCTCTTCACTATCCATTGCAGGCCAGGATTCGAGGCCAGTTACAATTTCTTTGAAACCTTTGTCATAACCAAAAGGGACTTTATCTGTTGGTCCACTGATTTCAGGGGCTCCAGGCCAAGTTGTCGCATCGTCGCTGAAACCGATTGTGTACGTAACCATATGTGGCCACGTTGCAGGATTGTATTTTGGATTCCAATATTTTTCTAAAGTAACCGATTTGGTTTCAATAAACGTCGGTACTTTGCAATTGTTGCTTGTGCCGCCGAGCCATTCTCCAGAAAGATTCAAGCAAGCAGTTTTTCTTTGGGATGTGTTGTTGCCAGAGGCGGTAACAATGTTGTAACGCTGTTTTGATGCAGTAAAGAACTCCGTGGCTGGAGCTTCATCATAAATTTTTGAGGGCTTAATTTTGTCTGAATCTTTCAAATTGGATGGAGTCTGCAAAGGTTTCATCCAGCTATAGAAAGCCCAATCGGAAATCGTATCGGAATAGTTGTCATAGTAAACCTTGGTCTGATCAGACGTAGTGCTGTACGCCTTTCGATCTCCCGAGGCTGCCCAATCCACACCATCCTGTGTACCGCCGGAAACCGCCCCATTCCAGCGGCCATCCGTCATCAAAATGTGATAATTGCGGCGACATCCCAGATATTCGGTTGCCTTGCTACCGGTGCCACCAGGGTCAGTTGCCCATGGACTGCTGCTATTGAGAGGCCGCCGCATATAGTCGTCTGCTTGTTTGGGAAGCCGGTGCAGTGGGGTGCTACTGCCGGGTGCTATGCTATCAACAAACGCAAGAAAATTGTCGCGGTGTACCTTGTTGGTGCCGACGACAGCGTCGATGGGACGCATTGAGTTGGTGACCATACCTGCCGCATTGACATTCTTTTGGGTGCCATTGTTCATGGACTGCCAAGCAATCCGGAGTTTGTTCTCTGGTATAAGGTCTTTGTTGTTGAAAACTTGTTTCAGCGCATATTGCAAAACCTTGACACGCCTAGCGTCATCCTTCCACTTTCCACTGCCATCAGGCACGGAGTATCCCGGTCCAGTATTATCTGGAACCGTATAATCCGTTTTGACGCCGTAATTCATACTCCCCGAATCATCGATAGAGATAATCACATTCGGCGCTACAAAAGCTGATTTGGATGTGGGGAGGGGGGGTTCCTGTACAAGATCTAGTGCCCAGGCGGGGGTCAAAATTGCACCTATAGCAATGGCCAGCAGGTTCTTCTGAAAGGGGATACGGTTGGCTCGGGGCATGGCGTGCTCCTTCATGAATGGGATCAGCAAACGAAATGAAACAAGCCTATAGCGATTGCGCTGTAAGCATTGGTAGCTATTGGATTTGTAGTGACTGAGTCCATGGCTTCAATCTTTTGTCCGTTGTCGCGCGTATGTTTCTTGCAATACGACAGTGGTTTCAGGCTTGCGCCCCTTGGCGAGGGCGGTAATGCGGAAGACCACATAAACGTCGAGGTTCAGCGGCAACTGGCTGGTGCTGGAATCTACGATCAGGTTGGCGCTTTTGGCTGCATCGCTGTATCGCATGATTTCTATCCAATACCAGCCTCCTAGGCCGGTTGCGGTTTCGGAGAGAATTGGGTTGATTTGAGCGCCAGTGGTTTTGTTGGTGGTATTGTTAATTGCTCCCGTAAACTGGCCATAGCGGGCACCGACACCCATGAGATCGGAGAGCGGTACTTCTCCCAGAGCCGCATCGGCGCCGGGTGTAATCGGAGTCGTGTCTGTGGCGTAATTCCAAAAATCTTGCCGTCCGACGCGGCGCGTGCATAAACCATCCTTGCAGCGTTTAGTTTCTGCCTCCAGCGAGGTAATCAGAGGATTGATTTCATTGGTGTCGCCCGGAAACTGCATCGCTCCGCTCGTGTAGGCGCGACAAGGAGGGCCGGCACATGGGCTGCCGTCAGCCATTTCGCCACGGATGTCCAGCTCGGCGTCTTGCAGCAGTGCTTGGGCTGCTTCCAGGGCACGTTGGTAATCTGCGTCGTTGCCCACTACCATTTCGTTGAAAAGGGAGGTTCGTGAGGCCCAGAGCGCCAGCAGCATGGAGAGCATGACGAAAACGATGACCACAAACAGTGCTACGCCACGCTGGCGAGTGGCAGTGGACAGGCCGTGTTGGCGATGGCCCACACGGGCTGCAGAAGAGGGAGTGTCAGGCTGCGGTGGGTTTGGCATGGTGGCTGCTTTGCGATGTTCTACAAGGGCGCGCGAGTCAGATCAGCCCTTGGCTGCGCAACTGGAAGGTGTTACGGAACACCAGGTGCATGCGGTTTTTGCGTGTGCCGGTGAGAGTGGTCATGTCCACGCTGGTGCCTGTGCAGTCGGTGTAGGCGCTGCCTGCGGGCATATCGATGGGCTCGCTGCCGTAAAGAACTAGGCAGACTTGTATGCCTTGCACGCGCCGCCAGGTTGGGTCGGTTGCGGCCGTTGGCATATCGCTTCCCTTGGTGTACTGCACCTTGGACCCTGTGGCATCGGTAGTTTGGACCACGTAAAGGGCCTGGAATTGCGCTACGTTTTGCACAATGGGTTGAGGGGTGGTAACACCGTTGCCTCGGCATTGAAGCTCGTTTTTTGCACTGTCAAAGGTGAAAATGCTCTCGACCAGCTGATCAGTGCTGCTATTGCCGGGGGCGCCAACGCAGTTGCGAGCCAGATAATCGGTGCCAAATGTCGCAGCAGAGGCCCCGCTGGCTGGTGTGCCCGCGACCATGAACACATTGTCCGCGTAGCGTCGGAAGCCGGTGGTCACTGTATCGCTTGCGCCCGCAAGCGTACTTTCTTGTGCAAAGCTGTTTCCACCGCTCACTCCGTCTGCTTTGATTTCAAAGGCCACAGGGCTGAGCACATCGGTGTTGCTGCCTCCGGTCGGGTTGGGGTTCAGGTAAAGGGAACCGGTTTGGCGAAGTTGCTGGCCAATAACCCGCATTACGTAAGCCGCTTGCTGCTGTATGCCGCTGGCGTCGCTCACGGTGCCTGAGATGCCGCGTGACACCATCAGCGCCCCCATGGCCACCGCTACGACGAGCAGGCCTATGACTATGCCGACCATCAATTCGATCAGTGTCACACCACGTTGCTGAAGTGGGGAGGGCGAAGTTTTCATGGTCTAAGGCTCTTCAAATGGGCACCAGATGCTATGGTTTTTATATATTGCAAACCAAAACTACGAGCAATAAAGCGTCTTGGTGCCGCTTCCGTCGTCATAGGGGGCACAACGCGCCGCCACAGTGATGTATTGCAAATGGCAAGTTTTATCGGCGGGACAGGCATTGGCCGAGTCGGTTCCTGCCGTGAGTGCCCCTGCGGTACCGTTATCGGTTGTGGCGCGGAATTTCGTTGCGTCGATGTCGTCTTTGTAGCCGCCGGTGCCGGTACTGGTGTCGCGCTCGTTTTCTCGCCACGCAATGATGATTCCAAGTTGACGGCGGTTGGCTTCGACGGTTTCTCCGGGGGCAAGAAAGATGCTGGCTTGCCCTCCTGGAAGGGATTGCTCAACCGTAGTTTTCCACTGTTTCAGGTCATAGGCTGCCTGCTCTGCTGGGGTGCAGGTGGCGCTATCGCAATTGGATGCAGTCAAATCGCTGGACTTTTTGCTGTATCCAGATTCATAGCTTTTAATACTTAACAATGCGTTAGGGCTGACCTTCATGCGTTCGCTGAGGTCCTCAATCAATCGGATGGCCTGAGCGCGTCGCACCGTGGTAGACGTGTCTGTCAAGGTCCGCATCTGAACGCCCAGTATTCCCAGGATACCTAGCGCCATCACCACGATGGCTACCAACGACTCGATCAGGCTGATGCCTTGCTGGCGCCGACATGCAGCACGGTTGAAAGTTGTCAGCTGGTACATGGAATGGCCTCTGGGAGAATGGTGCGTATGCGTCCACCTGAACTCATGCAGACACCGCGAGCGCCTGGGTGCATGGTGGACTTGTCTAAGGGAACCAAACTAAAGCCAAGCCAAGCACCGTCTACAAGGCCCCAGCGGTTGAGCTTGATGGCGGCTCCGCCGCCCGTGCGTGTAACTTGCACTTTGGATGGTATTTCTACACGCTGAAGTACTGGCTCACTGGCATTGCAGGACCCATTGCCATTAATGTCGTGGCAGATGATCCATCCGCAGTCCCAGTCGCGAGTGCTTGTAGCTGTAGTGCATCCATTGGTGTTATTTGGCAATTTTTGCATTGCCACCAAACCCCCGCGCTTGATAGCCTCAGAACGTGCCATTTGGAGTGACGAGCGAAGCGACTCTGTGGCATTACGAACGCGCCAGCTCTCGATCATTAGGGCGAAAGAGGGACTTGCTAAACCCGCAAGCACCGCCAGAAGAGCGATTACCACCATCAACTCGATAGCAGTAAATCCACCAGCATAGGGTCCGAGGTTCACGGGTGAATACTTGTCAAGCTTCATGGCTAGACCTACATGTCATGCCGGGCAGGTACCACCGCGTGGTACTTGGACGATTCGGCCGCCCATGCCAGCGCAAAGCCGTATGGCTGCGTTGTCGGTCTGGGATTTACCTTCGGGGTAGAGCAAAAAATTCATAGCGACGGCTACGCCTCCGCTGCTTTCTGTCAGCATTCCCCAGCGATCTACATAAAGAGCTGTTTTACTGTTGCTATGGGAAATAGAAACCCTTGAGGGAGCGGCATTGACTTTGATGTCTGTGCTGACTCCATTTTGGGTATGGATCAATTTCCAGCCCGTATTCCAGCCGCCCGTTGCGTCGATGGTCACGCCTCCGCCGCGTTTGATGGCCTCTGAGCGCGCCAAATACAAGCTGGAGGTCAAGGATTCGGCTGCATCGCGAACACGCCAACGCTCAATCAAGAGGGTAAAACTAGGACCAGCTAGTGCTGCAAGGACAGCGATGATTGCTACAACGACCAGCAGCTCAATGGCGGTGAAGCCATTAGGGCCCGTAAGGGGTGGAGTCGCCGCCAACTTATTGTTCGCGTGGCAGGAGATCGATGCATACATAACGAGATCCTATAAAAGGCGACATTGTCTTGCCAAGAGGCTAGGGACAGATGGTCTAAGGGTCGCGACAAGCGGTGTCAACTTGTGGGCAACTTCCACAATGAGGCCAGCTTTCGCTTGTATTTCTGCTTGTCTCCACGGCGCGGCGGCGCTTGGCCGATGCCGTTCTTTCTGTGAGGCTTGTTCCAAGAAGACGTGCGGCGGTATTTTGGTTGAGAGATGCCGATTTTCAGCGAATGCCTATTTTCGGATGGCGGCCTATGTAGTTATTTCGGTGATGGTATGCAGTCAAACGATACAACGCAATTTCTCTTCGTTGACTCGTGGGTTGTTCGGAAATGGACATGTGGAATCTCAGTGCAGAGGAGGCTCTTGGTTGGGGTATGTCAATTTATCTGCTTGGCATTGCCTTGAAATCAGGCACCCGTTACCTCAAGTTCAGTGCAATTCGGAGGACTTAGACAATGCGTCTCGACAAATTCACCACCAAGTTTCAGGAAGCCCTCAGCGATGCCCAGAGCATTGCGCTGGGCAATGACCACGCCTATATCGAGCCCGTGCATGTGCTGCAGGCCATGCTGCAACAGGATGATGGCCCCAAGGCTTTGCTCCAACGTGCAGGCGCCAATGTGCCTGGGCTGCTGGCAGCGGCTGAGGCCGCCGTCAAGCGGCTGCCGCAGGTGCAAGGCAACGACCAAGTACAGGGCGGCCCCGAGTTGGGCCGTGTGCTGCAAGCCACAGAGAAAGAAGCCATCAAGCGCGGTGACCAGTTCATTGCCAGTGAGCTGTTCCTGCTGGCGGTGATCGACAGCAAGGGAGATGCCGCCAAGATTGCCAAGGACAACGGCCTCACGCGCAAGAGTCTGGAGGCTGCGATCGAAGCCGTGCGCGGCGGACAGAAGATGGACAGCGCCGAGGCGGAGGGGCAGCGCGGCGCATTGGCCAAGTACTGTCTGGACCTGACCGAGCGCGCTCGCCTGGGCAAACTCGACCCGGTGATTGGCCGCGACGATGAGATCCGTCGCGCCATTCAGGTGCTGCAGCGGCGTACCAAGAACAACCCCGTGCTGATCGGTGAGCCCGGTGTGGGCAAGACCGCCATTGTTGAGGGCTTGGCCCAGCGCATCGTGGCGGGCGAAGTGCCCGAGAGCCTGAAGAACAAGCGCGTGCTCAGCCTCGACATGGCTGCACTCCTCGCCGGTGCCAAGTACCGCGGCGAGTTTGAGGAGCGCCTGAAAAGTGTCCTCAACGAGCTGGCCAAAGATGAAGGCCAGACCATCGTCTTTATTGACGAGTTGCACACCATGGTGGGGGCCGGCAAGGGCGAGGGCGCGATGGATGCGGGCAACATGCTCAAGCCCGCGCTGGCGCGTGGCGAGCTGCACTGCGTGGGTGCTACCACCCTCGACGAATACCGCAAGTACATCGAAAAGGATGCGGCGCTGGAGCGTCGCTTCCAGAAAATCCTCGTGGGCGAGCCTACCGTCGAGGCGACCATTGCCATCCTGCGCGGCCTGCAGGAGAAGTACGAGGTTCACCATGGCGTGGACATCACCGACCCGGCAATCGTCGCAGCGGCCGAGCTGAGCAATCGCTACATCACGGATCGCTTCTTGCCGGACAAGGCGATCGATCTGATCGACGAGGCTGCGTCCAAGATCAAGATCGAGATGGATTCCAAGCCTGAGGTGATGGACAAGCTCGACCGCCGCCTGATCCAGTTGCAGATCGAGCGCGAAGCCGTTCGCAAGGAAAAAGACGAGTCCTCTCAAAAGCGCTTTGCGCTGATCGAGGAAGAGATCACCCGGCTGCAAAAGGAAATCGCCGACTACGACGAAATCTGGCAGTCCGAAAAGGCCCAGGCGCAGGGCAGCGCCCATGTGCGCGAGGCCATCGACAAGCTCAAGTTCCAGATCGAAGAATTCACTCGCAAGGGCGACTTCAACAAGGTGGCAGAGCTGCAATACGGCAAGCTGCCCGAGCTGGAAAAGCAGCTCAAGGAAGCCCAGGCGCAAGAAGCAGGCAAGGACGGTGCGCCCGCCGCGCGCCGCCTGTTGCGTACACAGGTGGGCGCCGAAGAAATCGCTGAGGTGGTGAGCCGTGCCACGGGCATCCCGGTCGCCAAGATGATGCAGGGCGAGAAAGACAAGCTCTTGCAGATGGAAGCCAAGCTGCACGAACGTGTGGTGGGGCAAAACGAGGCGATTGCCGCGGTAGCCAATGCCATCCGTCGCTCGCGCTCGGGCCTGAGCGATCCCAACCGTCCCACGGGCTCCTTCCTGTTCCTGGGCCCCACGGGCGTGGGCAAGACCGAGCTGTGCAAGGCACTGGCCGGCTTCTTGTTCGACAGCGAAGACCACCTGATCCGCATCGACATGAGCGAGTTCATGGAGAAGCATTCGGTGGCCCGCCTGATTGGCGCGCCCCCCGGCTACGTGGGTTACGAGGAGGGCGGCTACCTGACCGAAGCCGTGCGCCGCAAGCCCTACAGCGTGCTGCTGCTCGACGAGGTGGAGAAGGCCCATCCCGATGTCTTCAACGTGCTGCTGCAGGTGCTGGACGATGGTCGCCTGACCGATGGCCAGGGCCGAACCGTGGACTTCAAGAACACGGTGATCGTGATGACCAGCAACATCGGCTCGCACCTGATCCAGGCGATGGTGGGACAGGACTCGGACGACATCAAGGAAGCGGTGTGGGGGGAACTCAAAAACCACTTCCGGCCGGAGTTCCTGAACCGCATTGATGAGACGGTGGTGTTCCACGCGCTGGATGCACAGCACATTGCCTCGATCGCCAAGATCCAGCTGCAGCTGCTGCAATCCCGGTTGGCCAAGATGGATTTGGAGTTGCAAGTGTCCGACGCTGCCTTGGCAGAATTGGCCAAGGTGGGGTTTGACCCGGTGTTCGGTGCGCGGCCGCTCAAGCGGGCAATTCAGCAGCGCATCGAGAACCCGCTGTCCAAGCTGCTGCTGGAAGGGCGATTCGCGCCCAAGAGTGTGATTCCGGTCACCGTGAACCCTGTGCTGGAGCCTGGTGTATTCCAGTTCGGAGTGGCTCCGCAGGAGTGATGCGGGCCCGGGATGCGATGGCGGTGTGATGCGCCACCGCAATCGCATCCCAAGTTGTGAAGGAGAGGTGTCGTTTGAATGATTTTGTTGCGGGTGTCTTCAGCCTGCTGCTGCGTGTGATCGTGATTGCCATGGGGCTGGTCTTGTTTGCCAGCCTTCTGGTCGCGGCCATGTTGCTGGCGCTGGTGTGGGTGCTGCGTGCAGGTTGGGCCCGCCTGACCGGTCGGTCAGTGACGCCGTGGGTGATGGGTGTGGACCCGCGCACAGGCTTCAGCAAAGTCTTTCGGTCCACGGAGCGATGGTCTGCGGGCCGCCGTGGCAGCAGGGCGCCGGAAGCTACCGGTGAGGACGCTGCAGCGTCGCGCCGCGGTGGCATCCTGCCGGGGGCGGCGCAGGTTACGGACGTGGAAGCGCGCGAAGTGCGTTGATAGGGCGGTGGCGGCTGCTGCACTATGGCGGCAACCAGCGCCCTCTCATGAAAGTCCTGCGGCATGGGCGCAAGCCAACGGGCATCAACCTTAACGCGCATGCCTTTTTGTGACGCGCCCACCGGGGTGTCTCCTATCATCTGACCATGACACCCACCGATATCCGCGCCCATTTCGATCTTCAGTTTCAGGCCAGTCGCGCGCATGTGGATGTGCCGTTGCTCGTGCGCCGGGAGCGATTGCTGCGCCTTCGCAAACTGCTCGATGAGAATGGGCCTGTGCTGGCGGCGGCCGTGCAGGCCGACTTTGGCATGCGGTCCCCCCGCCTCACGGAGGTGGCCGACTTCTTTGTGTTGCGTACCCTGCTGTCGCACACGCTGCGCCACTTGGCCAAGTGGGTCAAGCCTCGCAAGGTACACACGCCGATATACCTGCAGCCGGCCCACGCCTTCATCCAGCGCCAGCCCATGGGGGTGGTGGGCGTGATTGCGCCGTGGAACTACCCGGTGCAACTGGCCTTGGCGCCCGCCATCACGGCACTGGCGGCAGGCAACCGCGTGATGCTCAAACCCAGTGAGCTGACGCCCCACACCTCGGCCCAACTGGCATTGCTAGTGGCGCAGTTCTTCACTCCCGACGAATTCTGTGTGGTGCAGGGCGATGCCAACCTGTCCGCATTGTTCGCCTCGTTGCCTTTCGATCACTTGGTGTTCACGGGTTCCACCGCGGTGGGTAGAAAGGTGGCGCAGGCGGCAGCGCAAAATCTGACGCCCACTACGCTGGAACTGGGGGGCAAGTCGCCTTGCATCATCGACGGCCATTGCGACATGCAGGACGCAGCACTCAAGATTGCGCACGGCAAGCTGCTCAACGCAGGGCAGACCTGCGTTGCCCCTGACTACGTGCTGTTGCCGCGGGGCCGTGAGGGCGAATTTGCACAGGCTTACCGGGCTGCGGTGGTGCGCCTGTTTCCCACCATCGAGGGCAACGCCGACTACGCCTCCATCATCACGCCACGCCACCATGCCCGCCTGCGCACGATGCTGCAGCAGGCGCAAACACAAGGGGCAGAGGTGCACACCATTGACCCTACCGATGGCAAGCAGGTGGCTCCCACGGTAGGTACGCTGGGTGACGGTGCCAGCCGCCAGATGCTGCCCACACTGGTGTTTGGCGCCACGTCGCAGATGCAGCTCATGCAGGAAGAGATATTCGGCCCCATCCTGCCGGTGATCTCGTACGAGCGGCTGGACGACGCCATCGCCCACATCAACGTCGGGCCCCGCCCGCTGGCGCTGTACTGGTTTGGCCAGAGCGAGGCCGTGCGCGACGATGTGCTGCGCCGTACCGTCAGCGGCGGTGTGACGGTGAACGACACGCTGATGCACATTGCGCACGACAACCTGCCGTTTGGCGGCGTGGGCGACAGTGGCTGGGGCGCCTACCACGGCGAGCAGGGATTCCTGCGCTTCTGTCACCAGAAGTCGGTGCTGGTGCAGTCGCGCTGGGCCATGGGCTCGCTGTTCTATCCGCCTTATGGGGCCAAGTTCGACCAGGTCATGGGGCTGCTGCGCCGCTGGTTGTAGCGCTTTGTGTGAGTTGCCCGGGTGTTGTCTGACTGTCTTCCGGTTCGTCGTCCACCATGGCCGCAGGGAGCGGCGGCTGGGTGATGAGCTGCACCATCGCATCGCGCAGCTGGCCGGTGGACACTGGTTTGTGTAGCAGCAACGCGGAGGTGGACTGCGCGTCGCGCAGGCGCTGGGGCGAGGTGTCACCCGTCATGATGATCGCAGGCACATTGGTTCCCAGGTAGGCACGCAGCGCCTGCAGCACCTGTTTGCCGGTTTCTTCATGGCGCAGGCGGAAGTCGGTGATGATGATGTCGGGCGTCACATCCTCCAGGACTTCGAGGGCATCCGCGCTGGATTCTGCGGTCATGCACTGACAGCCCCAGCTTTGCAGCAATGACTGCATGCCCAGGCGCACGGCCTCGTCATCGTCGATGGCCAGCACCTTCAGGCCCATCAAACTGCGGCCGTCCTGGGGTGTGGTGGCATCGTCTTCCAGCGCACCCTGCCAGCGGTCCAGCCACAGCCGGAAGACCGATCCTTTGCCAGGCTGCGAGCGCAACTCCACAGACGTGCGCATTTCACGCGCCAGGCGCTGCACGATGGCCAGGCCCAGGCCCAGCCCCTTGCGGCGGTCGCGCTCTGGGTTGCCGAGCTGGTGGAACTCCTTGAAGATGTTTTCCCACTGGTGCTCGGGGATGCCGGCTCCGGTGTCCCACACCTCCAGCGCCAGCCGTTTGCCGCGCGTGCGGCAGGCGATCAGCACACCGCCGTGGGCGGTATAGCGCAGGGCGTTGGAGATGAAGTTGTGCATCACCAGGCCGACCAGAGAGCGGTCGGCAAACGCAGCGGCTGAGGTCTCCCGGGTGCGATACACCAGCCCGGCCGTGTCGGCCTGCACGCCAAACTCCTGCTCCAGCGCGGTGAGCAGGGGCTGCACCGCAAAAGCGGCCGGCCGTACCTTGACCACGCCCGCTTCCAGCCGGGAGTAGTCGAGCAAGGTGGTGAGCATCTCGGCCGCAGCGCCTGATGCCGCATGGGCGTGCTTGAGCACGGTGCGCTGGTGGTCGTTGAGCGGGCTGCGGTGCAGTGATTCCAGAAACAGGCCCATGGCATGCAACGGCTGGCGCAGGTCATGGCTGGCCGCTGCCAGAAAACGGGATTTGTCGCGGTCGGCCTGCTCGGCGGCCTCTTGCGCCGCCAGGGCCCGCTGCGACTCGGCCCGCAGCTGGCTGACCAGGCGCTCGTTTTCCAGCTTGAGTGCAATACTGCGCCGCGTGGCTCGGTCGGCCGTGCGTGCCTGCAGGCAGGTCAGTGCATAGTACACGCCGGTCAAGAACAGCGCCGGCCACATCACGGGCCCCCCGGCCAGTGCCACCGACATCATCACACCGCCGATGGCGCTGGTGAGGTAGGTTACGTAGGCGCGGTACAGCGGTGCGCCCAGCCCGAGCGCCCCTGAAGAGACCGTGCTGATGATGCCGATGGCGTAAATGACGCTGTCGGAGTTGCCCCAGTACAGCACCACGTAGCCCAGGCTGCCCCAGCTCAGGCCCATGGCCGCCATGCAGGCGATGAGCTTGCGCGCAGCCTGCGGCGCCGGGTCTACAAACGGTGCAATGCTGCGCAGCGTGAGGTACACCCCAGCCACCACCAGCGTGTGCGAGACCAGCCACACCGTGATGGCCTGCGTGTCTGCCACCCGGGCCATGACCCAGAGCGTGCCCAGGGCCGTGGCCAGCGACGCCAGAAGCGTCATCGGAAAGTTCTGCCGCAGCAGGGCCACCTGTTCGCGCAGCACCTCGTCGCGCTCCCACACCGGCCAGCCCCAGCGTGTGGGCGGAATCACCGGTTCGAGGGGGATCGGACTGGTCTCAGAGGGGGTCATGGAGCTGCGGGGTGGACAGGCCCAGGCGCTGGGCTGCCAGCAGCGCAGCGCTGCGGCTGTTGACGCCCAGCTGCGCAAAGATGGCCGCCACATGCACACGCACCGTGTTCTCGCTCAGCCCCAGGTCGCGGGCGATCACTTTGTTGGGCCGGCCGGTGCACAGCAGCGACAGCACATCCAGCTGCCGCGCCGTGAGCGACGGCGTGTCGGGTCCGCGCACCGTGGCGCTGTTGCCGCTGTTGATCGGAAAACACGGCTGGCCAGACAGCGCACAGCTGATGGCCTCCAGGATGTCCTCGGCGCTTGCAGACTTGGGCAGAAAGCCATCTGCACCACGCGCACGCGCTTCGTGAATCGCATCGGGCGCCACGCTGGCGGACACCAGCACGATGCGCGCCTTGGGGCAGGCCTGCCGCAGCAGCCGCAGCCCGTCCAGTCCGCTCATGCCTGGCAACTGGATGTCCAGCAGCACCAGATCCGTGTCGGCCTGCTGCAGTGCGCAGGCATCGGCGATCGAGCCGGCCTCGGCAATGCTGCCCACGCTGGGATGGTCTTGCACGATCAGGCGCAGCCCCGTGCGGAACAAGGTGTGGTCATCCACGAGCAAAAGACGGGCAGTCATACAGGCAAGTATTGCGCACAACCGGGTGTTGCGGGCTAGTCCATTTGTGCGATGGACGCCTCTATGTGCACTTTCTAGACTTTCCGTCAAGCATTGAAAAGCACTTTGGGTGCGCACCAATGCGCAAACCTTCGTAACCACATTCCGTTTTCAAAGGGTTCCCATGACGATCAATGCACACACCCATGGCGCCGGCACCTCCGAAGCAGGCCTGCACCGCAGCGAACGACGACCGGCCGCCGACGCTGGCACAGGCCTGGGGGGCAACAGCGTGGCCCACATCGTGCAGGAGCATTGCCCCGACATGCTGGCCGCCGCAGGCGTGGTGATCGAGCACCTTGACGCCCAGGCGGGCACGTGGCAATTCTCGGCCGATGCGGGGCAGACCTGGCGCGCCATCCGCACCGACCTCATCAATCGCCCCGGCAATCTGGGCCTGGCGCTGGACCGCGATGCCCGCCTGCGGGTGCTGCCCTTCGGCGGGCACCGTGTGACGGGCGCTCGGGTGGCATTCCACACGGTGCAGCGCAGCCACGGCCAGGGCAACGGCAGCTACCGTGCCTATGCCAGCGAGGACCGCGACGGTGGCTCGCGCACTGTCACCCTGGTGCTCAGCCTGGCGGCCATCAATGGGGCCCCGCCCGCCGTGCATGTGCCGCGCCCACGCAACAAGCGCGCGATGGTGCAACGCGCGGCTGCGGCCACTGCAGCCGCAGGCAGCGCCCTGTCGGGCGCCATGGCCATGGCCTGATGGCGTTGCCAGCGCCCTCGTTGGGAGGGGCTGAAGGGGGCGAAAAGCGGGGTGGGAAAGCATGGCCTTCAGGGCCGTACTAACCGCCTGTCAGGGTGGAAAAACCGTTTGCGGCGACAATGCCGGTCCTTTTGTTTTTTCATTCCCCGTTTTCGTTCGGTTTTTTCATGTCAAGTATCCAGGTTCGTCCCGCTACGCTTCGCGATGCCAAAGCCATTGCCCAGATCCACACTGTCTCTGCCCAAGAGGCTTACAAAGGACTGGTGCCAGACGAGCAGTTGAAATCCATGTCTTCGGTCGAAAAGCGCCAGGCCTACTGGCGCGAGGCCATTGAATATTGCGAGCCCCAGGTCCAGGTGGCGGTCGATGGCGAGAAGATCGTCGGCTTTGTCGGCTACGACCGCTCGCGCGATGAAAAGTCCCGCC
Organism: Acidovorax sp. FG48; assembly: GCF_057809085.1. NCBI lineage: Bacteria > Pseudomonadati > Pseudomonadota > Betaproteobacteria > Burkholderiales > Comamonadaceae > Acidovorax > Acidovorax sp. FG48. The sequence continues at coordinate 23,217 of NZ_JBMDJH010000013.1, forward strand.
CCACCACCGGTGAGATCTGGGCCATCTACGCCGCCCCCACCCATTGGAACCAGGGCGTAGGCCTGGCCCTGTGGGACGCCGCCCGCGACGGCCTGCAAGAAGAGGGCTGCACCAACGTTACCGCCTGGGTGCCGTTGCGCAACGAGCGCGCCCTGCGCTTTCACGAGCTGGCTGGCTTCAAGCGCGAGCTGTCCACTGCCAAGACGGCCGTGATCGGTGGCGTAAAGATTGAAGAAGTCCGCCTGAAGCGCCCCATCAACGCATAAGGTGCGACGACACCCCGCCGCGTCGCCGCGCCCCTTTCCAACCCTTCGGACTGTGCGCGGCACTGTCAGACGCTGATGCCCTCAACTCCTTCCACCATCCACTGGACCCACCAGGGCCAGCCCCAGCAAGCCCTGTGGCGCTCCGAGAGTGGCGCTGCGGCGCCGCGCAGGGTGGAGACGGCCGACGACACGTTGGCCGCCGATACCGCTTACCGCATGGCGTGCGAGGGCACGGGGTTGTTGTGGCAGGGCGATTTTCAGAATGCGCGGCACCTGCTGCAGGCGCTGATGCGCCGGGCTGACAAGAAGCCGCGCAAGGCGGCGGCAAAAGCGTCCCAGAAGCTCGCGGCGGCGACCCCGGCCGAGGCGTTTCACCTGCACCGCCAGGCGCAGGCGCAGCGCGCGCGGGTGCTGGCGTCGGTGCTGATCCCGCTCGAAGGCGACTACAGTATTGCGCTGCGCCGCGCCCCGGACTGGCGCCAGGCCTGTACCGAGGCCTGGGGGCCAGCGACCGGCGAGCGCTCGGTGGCCACGCTGCGTGAGCTGCTGGGGCTGGTGGGCGCGCACGAGTGGCGCAAGAAAGGGGTCGAAATCCCTGCGCTGGGTGCCCCGCCGCTCAACCGCATTCACCCGCACTATGGGGTGTTCTCTCCGGTGCGGGGCGAATACGTGGGCTTGGTGGCCGCAGCCCCGCTGCCCAGCAAGGCGCTGGCGTTCGACATTGGCGTGGGCACGGGGGTGTTGTCTGCCGTGCTGGCGCGCCGGGGGGTGCAAAGGGTGGTCGCGACTGACCAGGACCCGCGCGCGCTGGCCTGTGCGCGCGAAAATCTGCAACGGCTGCAGCTGTTGGACCGTGTGGAGCTGCAGCAAGTAGACCTGTTTCCACCGGGCCGTGCGCCGCTCGTGGTGTGTAACCCTCCCTGGGTGCCAGCGCGCGCCAACTCCCCCATCGAACACGCCGTGTACGACGAAGGCAGCCGCATGCTCAAGGGCTTTCTGGCGGGTTTGTCGTCCCACCTGGAGCCGGGTGGCGAGGGCTGGCTGATCCTGTCGGACCTGGCAGAACACCTGGGCCTGCGCCCGCGCGAGCAACTGCTGGCGTGGATTGCCGAGGCGGGCCTGGTGGTGCGTGGCCGCCACGATGTCAAGCCGGTGCACGCCAAGGCCGCCGACGCGCAGGTTGCGCTGCACGCTGCGCGCGCGGCCGAGGTCACGTCCCTGTGGCGGTTGGCTGCGGCCTGAATCCGCACTGAACGGCTCAATCCAGCAGCGCAGGCTGCGTAGCGGCAAAGTTTTCAGCCACCGGGCTGGTGGGCAGCAACTGGTCCAGCCGCTCGCGCAGGCTGGCGGCACGCTCGGCACCCGCTGCGAGAGCGACTTCCTCGAACATGGCTTCGCCCACATCCAGCATGCTGGTGCGGTCCTTGGCAGCGCGCAGTGCCTCGCGAAAGTGCTGCGCCAGCACCGGGTCGCGGCGCGCAAACAGGCGCTCGCAGGTGTCAAACAGGTACATGCGGGCCCCGGCCAGCGACCGCAGGGATTCGCCAGGCGCGGGGCGCTCGATGGACGGTGTGGGCGTGGGTGTGGTGGGCTCTGGTGTGGGCGGCAGGTCTGCCGGCCCGGTCAGGTAGCCCTGGCGCATCAGGTTCTCGACGATCTGCGCGCCGATGCCGTTGTACATGGCTTGCAGGTCTGACAGCGGCTTGCCGTCGGCCAGCAACAGCAGAGAGCGTTCGCGCAGGCTGAGGGTGCGCACACCGGGCGAGAGTTCCAGGCGGGCTTTCTCGGTTTTTTGCAGCAGCATGGGTGGCTCCGTGGCAGTCTGAGGCGGGCATTGCACCAGCCGGGCGTGACGCCGTGATGACCCCTTGGGTGTCCTGCATCACAATCACGGGCTGACCGGCGCTGCGTTGGGCGCCACGTGTCCATACATTTGCTCCTTATTTAATAGCTGCCAGCGCATATTGCACTAGCGCTTGAAGCTGTTTTTGTTTGATTTTTGCTGCTGAGTGCCTGTGGAGGCCCTCTTTCCGAGAGGGCCCATCGAGCCAGCAGCCCCCTGAGATGACCTTGCTGCTCGCCCCGATGGAGGGGCTTCTGGACTTTGTGCTGCGTGATGTGCTGACCCGTGTGGGGGGCGTGGACCGCTGCGTGTCCGAGTTCATCCGCATCACCGGCACCCTGCTGCCCGACAAGGTGTTCCTGCGCTATGTGCCTGAGCTGCGCAATGGCAGCCGCACCCTGGCCGGTGTGCCCGTGCGGGCGCAGTTGCTGGGCTCTGACCCGGTCAGCATGGCCGAGAATGCTGCGCGCCTGGCAGCACTGGGCCCTGAGGGTATCGACCTAAACTTTGGCTGCCCGGCCAAGGTGGTCAACCGCCATGGTGGTGGCGCTGCGCTTTTGCAGGAACCCGAGCGCATCGCGGCCGTAGTGGGTGCCGTGCGCCGCGCTGTGCCCGCGCACCTGCCGGTGTCGGCCAAGATGCGCCTGGGCTTCAACGATACGGGGTTGATGCGCGAATGTGCCCAGGCCATGCAGGCGGGCGGCGCGGCTGAGTTGGTGGTGCACGCGCGCACCAAGGCCGACGGCTACCGCCCACCGGCGTACTGGGAGCACATTCCCACCATCCGCGCGGCGGTCTCCATTCCGGTGGTGGCCAATGGCGAGATCTGGACGGTGGCCGACGCGCAGCGCTGCCGCGCGGTGTCGGGCTGCGACGCGCTGATGCTGGGGCGCGGCATTGTGGCGGACCCCGGCCTGGCACGCGCCATTCGCGCTGCTGATGCCGGGCGTCCGGACTCGGACACCGTGGCGTGGGCCGATCTGGTGCCACACCTGGCCGCCTTTTGGCAGCTGGTGTGTGACGACCTGGAGCCGCGCCAGCGTGCGGGGCGGCTCAAGCAATGGCTCAACCTGCTGCGCCGCCGGTTTGCCGAGGCAGAGGTGGCCTACCAGCATGTGCGCACCATGACGGACCAGCGGGCCATCACCGTGTGGGTGGCAGAGCTGCAGGCCCGAGCGGGCTGCGCCCAAGGGGCTGGGGCTTAAACCGGCTACAGCAGGTGGTCCGGGGCCAGCGGTCCCAGCAGCTGCAGCATCAGCCGCAGGGGGGCGCTGGCGTCGGGCTCGGTGGTGGCGTCGGGCAGCCCGCTGCCCTCGGGGGCGCGCCAGCGCAGGCCCTGGTCGGTGGTCTGCACCTGCCAGGCGGATTCTTTCAGTGCCGTGTCAATCTGCGTGGTGGCCCGGCGAGACAGCTCCGTGCTGCGAATCAGCAGTGCCACCTCGGTGTTCTGCCGCTGTGAACGCATGTCCAGGTTCATCGACCCCACGACCAGCAAGCGGCCGTCCACGATCAGCAGCTTGGAGTGCAGCATGGCGCGCGATCCGCCTTGCGAACCCACGACGCCCGCGCTGTGGTTGCCCATGCTGCCCGACACGCCCAGCGCCCCTCGCAGCACGCCGGGCAACTCGCTGTGCATCTCGTACAGCTCCACCCCCATGGCCAGCAGCTGCGGCCGGTGGCGGGCGTAGCCGGCGTGTGCAATGGGCGCGTCGTTGGAGGCCAGCGAATTGGTCAGCACCCGCACCCGCACGCCGCGTGCGCGCGCAGCGGCAAAGGCGGCCTCCATGTCCGGCCCGGGCACAAAGTAGGGCGAGATGATGAGCAGGTCGCGCCGCGCCTGGGCCATGAGCTGCAGAAGGCCATCCACCACTGTATCGGTCTGCGCCTCGTTGGTCTCCGTGCCGGCGCGGGGCAGGGGGCTCGGTGGACTGTCTGCCGCCGCTACTTTGCGGGAGCCCGACACCAGCGCGGCGGCAGCGGCCTTGGGACTGCTGGGGCTGCTCAGGTTGCCGGGTACCCCTGCTGTGGTGCTCGCGGTAGGACTGGGTGGTGCTGGGGACACTGCCGGGGCGGCCCCGTTGGGCACGCTGCCTGCCGCTGCGCTGTCCGCAGGGATCTTGGCGGGCTGGTCTACCAGCACCGCCGCTGCCGCCCAGACAAAGGGCGTGCGCTCCAGGTCCATGGGCTCGTAGTTCCAGATGCGCGCCCGCTGCGCAGCGGTGGTGCCGGGCCCCATGTCGGGCGGTGAGCGGTCGGGGGCCGTGGTGCCACCCTGGCCTGCGACACGGCGCCTCCGCCCTTCGTCGGCCACTCGGATGCTGTCGCGCAAGTGGTCGAGTTCGCTCTGGGTGATAAGCGACTGCACCGGGTAGGCGCGTTCGTTGTTCCAGTAGCTGTCAAAGCTGCGCGAGAGGTCCTGCACGATGGGGCCTGCGGCCAGCACGTCCAGGTCCACAAAGTTGCCCGAATCGGCGTTGCCGAAGTAGGCATCGCCCAGGTTGCGCCCCCCGGTGACGGCCATGGCGTTGTCGGCAATGAACAGCTTGTTGTGCATGCGCTGCTGCACGCGCGAGAAGTCGCCCAGCAGGCTCAGCATGCGGCCGATGGGCGACCCCCGGGCCCCCGTCACGGGGTTGAACATGCGCATCTCGATGTTGGGCACAAACGCCAGCCGCATCACCTGCGCGTCGCGCCCAGTGCTGTGAAAGTCGTCCAGCAGCACGCGCACCCTTACACCGCGCTGGGCCGCTGCCATCACGCTGAGCAGCAGGCGCTCGCTGCTGGCGTCTGCATGGATGGCGTAGTACTGAAGGTCCAGGGTTTTCTGGGCGGCGTCCACCAGGGCCAGGCGGCTGCTGTAGGCGGCCTGCGGGCCGCTGAGCAGTGCAAACCCTGAGGCATGCCGTGCCCCCTCGGCGGCCCTGCGTGCGGCGACCAGTTTGCCCAGTGGAGTGTCGCCGGGAGCCGCCAGAGCAACCGACACCGGGCGGTCCACCTCCTTGGGCAGGCCTGCGCATCCCGCCAGAGCCAGGGTGACCAGCAGCACGACCATGCCCAGCCAGCCGGGGCGGGCCGACTGGGGCTGGGTGAGGGACAAGGGGGGCGAAGACAGCATGGCGCGATTGTGACCGTGGAGCCGCTAGGGCGCAGGGCTCAGGTATAGCCGCGCGCCGGTCCATCCGCTGTCAGACAGCGCGCCAAGGCGAAGGCTTGGACCCGTATCAGGCCCCACGCCGGGTCCCGCGCCGGACCCAGGCCGTCGCCAGTGGGCTGGGCTACCAGCTCACTTCGCGGTCGGGTGTGGCGCTGATCTTGTGGATGCTCAGGTCGGCGCCGTCAAACTCTTCTTCCTGCGTCAGCCGGATGCCCACCGTCTGCTTGAGGATGCCGTACACCACCACGCCGCCGATCAGGGCCCATACCACGCCCAGGCCCGTGCCGATGAGCTGGGCCGACAGGCTCACCCCGCCCAGACCGCCCAATGCCTTGCTGCCAAAGAGGCCCGCAGCCAGCCCGCCCCAGGTGCCGCACAGCCCGTGCAGCGGCCATACGCCGAGCACGTCGTCGATCTTCCATTTGTTCTGTGTCAAGGTGAACATCAGCACAAAGATGGCCCCGGCCACCGCGCCCACCACCAGCGCACCCAGCGGGTGCATGAGGTCCGAACCCGCACACACGGCCACCAGACCGGCCAGGGGGCCGTTGTGCACAAAGCCGGGGTCGTTCTTGCCCAGCACCAGGGCGGCGAGCGTGCCGCCCACCATGGCCATCAGCGAGTTCACGGCGACCAGGCCCGAGAGCTTGTCCACGGACTGCGCGCTCATCACATTGAAGCCGAACCAGCCCACCACCAAGATCCAGGCGCCCAGCGCCAGGAACGGAATGTTCGATGGCGGGTGGGCCGAGATTGCGCCATCCTTGCGGTAGCGGTTGGCGCGGGAGCCCAGCAGGATCACTGCTGGCAGGGCAATCCAGCCGCCCATGGCGTGCACCACCACCGAGCCGGCAAAGTCGTGAAACTCCTCCCCCGTCACGGCTTTGATCCAGCCCTGCACACCAAAATGCTGGTTCCAGGCGATGCCCTCAAAAAACGGGTACACAAAACCGACGATGACGGCCGTTGCCATCAGTTGCGGCCAGAACTTGGCGCGTTCTGCAATGCCGCCCGACACGATGGCCGGAATGGCGGCTGCGAACGTGAGCAGGAAGAAGAACTTGACCAGCGCATACCCGCTGAGCTGCACCAGCGACTCTGCGCCGACGAAAAAATGCGTGCCGTAGGCCACGGTGTAGCCGACGACGAAATAGACCACCGTAGACACCGAAAAGTCCACCAGGATCTTGACCAGCGCATTCACCTGGTTCTTTTTGCGGACCGTGCCCAGCTCCAGAAACGCAAACCCGGCGTGCATGGCCAACACCATGATCGCCCCGAGCAAGATGAACAAGGCATCCGTGCCCTGTTTGAGTGCTTCCATAACGTCCTCGCGATAGTGATTGATCGACTCTGGTGCGTTTTCGTAATGCGCCACAGATTTGCACCAAGTTGAAGCAAGAAGCGCGCCAAGAGTTGGTGCAAGGTTTCGCACTGATTTGGGGCTTGATGGCGTGAGGAAAAAAATGGGTGTTTAAAATACTGTATAAATGAACAGCTTTTTTGGCGCCAAATCCACCCCTGCTCGCTATGGGCCTCCTACCCACTCCCGAAGATGACCTGCCCGAAGAGCCGCAGGAAATCCGCGTTCCGCTGCAAGCCATTCGCGGTCGAGGGGCGGCGACGGCCATGGCGCACCGGTTTGCCAAAGACCAGCGCGAGCCCGCAGATGACGGGTGGAGCCCTGTCAGGGCAACTGGCAATGCGGACGGCTTGGCCCCGGGCCATGGATGCCAGGAGGGCGAAGATGAATGGGACACAGGGGCGCCGGGCGGGCCTGCTGCGTGCGACGAGGGCGATGGCGAGATCCGTCCGTCCCCCGCCACCCGCGTGCATTTCGAGACCGCGCGCAGTGCCCTGTGCGCCAACGACTCGCCCGACATCTTCTTTGAGCTATCGGTCAATCCCTACCGGGGCTGCGAGCATGGCTGCATCTACTGCTACGCGCGGCCCACGCACAGCTACCTCAATTTTTCGCCCGGGCTCGACTTTGAGACGCAGATCGTGGCCAAGCACAACATTGCGCAGGTGCTGCGCCAGGAGCTTGCGCAGCCACGCTATGTGCCGCGCCTGCTCAATATCGGCTCGGCCACCGACTGCTACCAGCCTGTAGAGCGCGACCTGAAGCTCACGCGCAGCGTGATCGAAGTGATGCGCGAGGCGCGCCACCCGTTTTCGCTGATCACCAAATCCAGCGGAGTGGAGCGCGACCTGGACCTGCTCGCCCCGCTGGCCGCACAGCGCCTGGCGGCGGTGTACGTCACCATCACCACGCTAGACGCCACACTGGCCCGCCGCATGGAGCCCCGTGCTGCCGCACCCCACCGGCGGCTGCGCACCATACGTGCCCTGGCCGAGGCGGGAGTGCCGGTGGGCGTGAGCGTGGCGCCGCAGATTCCCTTCATCACCGAAGACATGGAGCAGGTACTGGAGGCCGCGCGCGACGCCGGTGCGCGCACCGCCTTCTACACCGTGCTGCGCCTACCCTGGGAGCTGGATGCGCTGTTTCGGGAATGGCTCACGGTGCATTACCCGCAGCGTGCAGCGCGCGTCATGGCACGGGTGCAAGACCTGCACCACCTCACCGAAGCGCAGCGCGCTGCCGGCAAGACCTATGACAGCGACTTCGCCACGCGCATGAAGGGCAGCGGGCTGTGGGCCGATTTGCTGCGCCAGCGCTTTGCCAACACCTGCCGTCGCCTGGGGCTCAACCGCGAGCGTGAGGGCCTGGACCTGGGCGAGTTCAGGCCGGGGCTGTTGCGCGGGCAGGGCAGCTTGTTTTAGCGGCTCTTTGCGATCTCGACGGGCGCGGGTTGGGGCGCTCGAATTGTTTGCTGGTCCCTGCGGAACTAGGTCCGGCGGGCCGCATCGTTCACAGGCCCGTCAGGCCAGCACGTCGCGGATAGACGCGTCCTTGCCGAACTGTGCCTTGGCAAACGGGCACAGCGGGACCACCTTGGTGCCTGTTGTCCGTGCCCACTCCACCAGCGCCCCGAGCAGCGCGCGCCCCACGCCCTGGCCGCTGAGGGACGGGTCCACCTCGGTGTGGTCCACGATGATCATCGTGGCGTTGGTGCGGCTGTAGGTCATCTCGGCCAGGCGCTGGCCGTCGTGCGCGATGTAGAACGCGCCCTTGGCGTCCTGCTCCTGGTGGTGAATGGTGTGTGACATGGTGCGTTGCAGTGGCAAAGATGTGCGCCAGAGTATGGGGCATGGGGGGCTGCGGCCGCGCTGGGCGCCGCCCGCAGCCCAGCGCGCGAAGGGCGGTCTCCATCGGTGAGGGATCTACCCGATCTGGAACGCCTCGGACAGAAACTCTGCGGTGGCGCGCACCCGGGCGGTGCGTTGCAGGTCGGGGTGCATCACCTGCCAGACCTCGTAGTCGTTCGCCCGGCGGCGCTCGGGCCAGATACGCACCAGGCCTTCGCGCTCGCCCATCCACACCGGCATCTCGCCCAGCCCAATGCCCGCCGCCACGCCCTTGCGCACCAGCAGACTGGAGCGCACCGCCAGCGCGATCCGGGCCTGGCGCGCGGGCACACCCGCCATGGTGAGAAACGCGTTGTGCTCCAGGTAGGGCGCGTAGGCCACCAGGTGGTGGCCGCGCAGTTCGTCCTCGGGCACGGGCATGCCAAAACGCTCGACATAGCCCGCGCTGGCGAACAGGCCCACGGGCCACGACGCCACGCGGCGCACCACCAGGTCGGGGGTCTCGGGCCGTACGTTGCGGAACGCGATGTCCACCTGTCGGCGGCTGAGGCTGAGCAACTGGGTGGAGACCTCCAAGTCCACGCGGATGTGGGGCCAGTGCTGTTGCAGGCGCTCAATGGCGGGCATCAGCAGGTCGATGGCGATGGAGTCGGTGCTGGTCACGCGCACCAGGCCGCCCGGGCTGGTGTCCTGGCCCTCGATGCGGGTGCGCAGGTCCAGGGCTGCGATTTCCATGCGGCGGGCGGCGGCCAGCGCTGTTTCGCCCGCAGCGGTGAGCAGGTAGCCGTCCTTGGCGCGCAGGAAAAGCTTGGCGCCCAGCTCGGCCTCCAGTGCATTCAGCCGCCGCCCCACAGTGGCCTGGTCTACGCCCAGGCTGCGCGCGGCGGCGCGCAAGGAGGGCGCTCGCGTCAGGGCGAGAAAGATGCGGGTGTCGTCCCAGTTCATGGTCGTGCCGAGGTTGCGGATGAAAGCCGAGTGTGATGCAAATTTGCATCGCTATAGAGCGAAATTGCTGCGTTTAAATCATCGTGCACAGCCCTATCCTTGAAGGCATTGAAAGCCATGCCTGAGGAGCAACCCCATGTCCACACCGATGACCGCACTGCCTGTGACCGAACAGCCCGCAACCACCCCACGCACCATGCAAGCCGTCGTGTTCGATGACTTCGGCGGCCCCGAGGTGCTGGTGGCGCGCGAGATCCCCGTCCCCGAGGTGCGCCCGCACGACCTGCTGGTGCGCAACGCCTCCATCGGCGTCAACCGGGCCGACCTGTTGCACCGCAAGGGGGCCTACGGCCGTGCCTACTTTGGCGATGCCGACACCATGGGGCTGGAGATTGCGGGCACCGTGGTCGCCATGGGGCCCAAGGTGCAGGGCTTTGCCATTGGCGACCGCGTGATGGGCATCGTGGGCGGCGGCGCCTACGCCGAGCTGTCGCGCATCGACCACCGCATGGCCATGCCGGTGCCTGCGGGCATGGATCTGGTGGCCGCTGGCGCCGTGGCCGAGGTTTTCGTGACCGCGCATGAGGCGCTGTTCCAACTGGCGCGCCTGCACGCGGGCGAGTCGGTGCTGATCCATGCCGCAGCGGGTGGCGTGGGTTCAGCCGCCGTGCAACTGGCCCATGCGGCAGGAGCGCGCGTGTTCGCCACGGCCGGGGGCGACAAGCGCGGCGCCGTGCTGGGCTGCGGGGCTGATGTGTTCATCGACTACCGCAGCGAAGACTTTCAGACGGTGGTGAAGCAGGCCACGCGGGGCCGGGGCGTGGATGTGGTGATTGACTTCATCGGGGCTCCGTACCTGCAGCGCAACGTGCGGTCGCTGGCCGACGGCGGGCGCCTGGTGTCGGTGGGGCTACTGGGGGGCGCGCAGGGTGCGGAGCTGCCCATGGACGTGGTGCTGTACCGCCACCTGCAGATCTTTGGCACCGTGATGAAGTCCCGCCCGCCCGAGGTCAAGCAGGCCATGGTCCAGCGGTTTGCCCAGCAGTGGCTGCCAGCCCTGGCCGCCGGGGTGATCCGGCCGGTGATCGACAGCACGTTTGCACTGGCCCACGCCGCACAGGCCCATCGGCGCATGGAGTCTGGCGCCAGCATCGGCAAGATCCTGTTGCTGCCCGAGGCGCGCTGAGCGGGCGGGGCGTAGCGCCCAACGCCCAACGCCCAGCTTTCGGCCCACCTCAGCCCGCTGCGGCCGGCTTGCGGCACGCGGCAAACATGTCCAGCTCGGTGTTGTACGCCTCGGTCTTCACATCCATCAGGCCCAGCACCGAGTGGAAGTAGTGGTCGTGCGTGATGCGACGCTCGCCCAGGTCTTGCTGCAGGCAGCCCGTGGTGAGGTGGGTGCGGGCCTGCATGGCGGGTGACAGCCAGGTGATCCAGGGCACGTGTTTTTGCACGTCGGGCGCAATGGAGTAGGGCAGGCCGTGCAGGTAGATGTTGTTCTCCCCCAGCGACTCACCATGGTCTGCTACGTAAATCATAGCTGTCTGGGCATGTTGTTCCTGCGCTCCCAGCCACTGGAGCACTGAATCGAGGAAATGGTCGGTCTCGACGATGCTGTTGTCGTAGGCGTTGACCACCTGCTCACGCTGGCATTCCTGCAGCGCGGTGGAGGTGCACTCGGGGCCAAACTTCTTGTTCTCGGGCGCGGAGCGCTTGTAGTACGCGGGGCCGTGGCTGCCCATCTGGTGCATCACCACCACGGTGCCACGCTGGCGCTGCTCGGCGGGCAGGGCGGCGATCTGGGCGTCCAGGTCCTTGAGCATCACGCGGTCCAGGCACTCGCCGTCAGCGCACAGCGCCGGGTCTTTCTGCGTGCTGGTGCTGGTTTCGCCCACGCGGTCGCACACGCCCTTGCAGCCCGACTGGTTGTCCACCCACAGCACGGCCAGGCCGGCGTGGTGCAGCACATCGATCAGGCTTTCGTAGTTGGCCGATCGGCCCTCGTAACCCGTGCGGCCCAGGTGCGAATACATGCAGGGCACCGACGCGGCGGTGCTGGTGCCGCAGGACCAGGCGTTGCGGGCACTCACCAGGTCCTTGCGGGCCGACAGGCGGGGCGTGGTGTCGCGCTCATAGCCGTTCAGGCCAAAGTTGCCGCTGCGGCCTGTCTCGCCCAGCACCAGCACCAGCAGAGGAGGCTTGGCCTGGCCGGCGTAGCTGGCGCCCAGCTGGGCATCCCGGCCCAGGGGCAGGATCTTGCTGGTGTCCATGCGCAAAGGCTTGGTGGCAATGTTGCCCAGCGCGTACACGCTGTTGAGCGGGTTGATCAGGTAGCGCAGCTTGGTGTGGTTGCGCATGGTCGAGGCAAAGTCCTGGAACACCAGCAGCAGGCACACCACGATGACGGCGATGGAGCCCACCAGCAGCAGCCCGTTGTGCGCCACATGGCGCAGGGCCGTGAGGCGCTGCACGGGGCGGCGGTACAGCCACAGTAGCGGCGGCGCCGCCAGGATGAGCACCGTGCCCAGCATGCGCAGGTTGAGCAGGTCGCCAGCCTCCTTTACGTCGGTCTGCATCACGTTGACCAGCATGCTGGCGTCGATCGCGATGCCGTAGGCCAGCATGAAGTACGCACCAAACGCGGCCATCAGCACCAGCACCAGCACGGCGGGCTTGAGCGTCCAGCGCCAGGCCAGCAGGCTCAGCAGCGCCGCATTACCCGCCGCGACGATGAGCGCAAACGCCAGCGCAAAGCCCCAGCCGCGCAGGCTGCCCTGGCCGGGCAGCTGGGCCACTTCTTGCCACAGCGGTACGTTGCAGGCCGTGGCCAGCCAGGTGCTGACCAGCACCACCACCCAGGCGGGGTGCATGGGGCGGGGGGCAGGGGAGGCGGTGGGGGGCTCCGAGCGTGAAGCCGAGGCAAAGGGCAGCAGGCGCCGCAGGGACAAAAGCATAGCCCCCTAGTGTGCTGCCAGTTGCTTAAGTGCGCATTAATGCCCGGCGCCAAGACCCCGCGCATGGTGGACCAAATGGTCGCCCACAAAGCTCTGCACAAAGTAGTAGCCGTGGTCGTAGCCTGCGTGGCGGCGCAGCGTCAGCGGCTGGCCGATGGCCTGGCACGCGGCCTCGAACAGGTGAGGATGCAGTTGGTCGGCCAGGAATTTGTCGTCCAGCCCCTGGTCGATGAGGATGCCGGCCGGGTAGGGCGCGATGGGCTGGTGCTGCATCAGCACCGTGGCGTCGTGCTCCAGCCAGGTGGTGCGGTCGGGGCCCAGGTAGCCGGTGAAGGCCTTTTCGCCCCAGGGGCACTGGGTGGGCGCGCAGATGGGCGCAAAGGCCGACACCGTCTTGAACCGGCCAGGGTGGCGCAGGGCCAGCGTGAGCGCGCCGTGGCCGCCCATGCTGTGGCCGAAGATGCCCAGGCGCTGCGCGTCGATGGGCAGGTGCTGGCCCACCAGGGGCAGCAGCTCTTGCAGCAGGTAGCTCTCCATGCGCCAGTGGGTGTTCCAGGGGCTCTGTGTGGCGTCGAGGTAAAAGCCCGCGCCCACGCCAAAGTCCCAGCTGGCCGTGGCGCCGGGCAGGGCCAACACGGCCTCGCCGCGCGGGCTGGTGTCGGGGGTGATCAGGGCCAGGCCCAGTTCGGCGGCCAGGCGTTGGGCACCGGCCTTGATCGCAAAGGTCTCTTCGGTGCAGGTCAGCCCTGCCAGGTACAGCACGGCGGGCACAGGGCCCTGTTGTGCCTGGGGCGGCAGGTACACCGAGAACTTCATCGGCAAGCCGATGGTGGTGGAGGCGTGCTGGTAAAAGCGCTGCTCGCCGCCAAAGCAGGCGTGGCTGCTGAGCAGGTCCAGGGGAGTGGTCATGGTGATTGCTCTTGAATTGATAGCTGCTCAGGCAATAGCTCGTAGCGCTTGAGGCCGTTTTCGCTTGTAGGGGCCCTAAAAGACGACTCCAGGCCGTTTTTCATGACCCGCCGGGGCCAGCACCCAGAGTGCCCGGTTGTCTCTGGGGCTGTGGGTGCTGGCGAGTGGCCGAGTTACGCGGCGTACTTGACGACCGAGCGGATGGACTTGCCTTCGTGCATCAGGTCAAACGCTTCGTTGATGTCCTTCAGGCCCATGGTGTGGGTCACAAACGGCGCAAGCTGGATCTTGCCGGCCATCGCGTCTTCGACCATGCCGGGCAGCTCGCTGCGGCCCTTGACGCCGCCAAACGCCGTGCCCAGCCACTTGCGGCCGGTGACGAGCTGGAAGGGGCGGGTGCTGATCTCCTGCCCCGCACCGGCCACGCCGATGATGACCGACTGGCCCCAGCCCCGGTGCGCGCATTCGAGCGCAGCGCGCATCACGTTGACGTTGCCGATGCACTCAAAGCTGTGGTCCACGCCCCAGGTCGTCATCTCCACGATGACCTGCTGGATCGGCTTGTCGAAGTCCTTGGGGTTCACGCAGTCGGTCGCGCCAAAGGTGCGTGCCAGGTCGAACTTGGAGGGGTTGGTATCGATGGCGATGATGCGCCCGGCCTTGGCCAGCTTGGCCCCCTGGATCACGGCCAGGCCAATGCCGCCCAGGCCAAACACGGCCACGGTGTCGCCTTCCTGCACCTTGGCGGTGTTCTTCACGGCGCCCAGGCCCGTGGTCACGCCGCAGCCCAGCAGGCAGACCTGCTCGGGGTTGGCGTTGGGATTGACCTTGGCGAGCGAGACCTCGGCCACCACGGTGTATTCGCTGAACGTGCTGCAGCCCATGTAGTGGTAGATGGGCTGGCCGTTGTAGCTGAAGCGCGTGGTGCCATCGGGCATCACACCCTTGCCCTGCGTGGCGCGCACGCTCACGCACAGATTGGTCTTGCCGCTCTTGCAGAACAGGCACTCGCCGCATTCGGCGGTGTACAGCGGGATCACATGGTCGCCGGGCTTCACGCTGGTCACGCCTTCGCCCACTTCCACCACGATGCCCGCGCCTTCGTGACCCAGCACCACGGGGAACAGGCCTTCGGGGTCGTCACCGCTCAGGGTGAACGCGTCGGTGTGGCATACGCCGGTGTCGGTGATCTTGATGAGCACTTCGCCCTTTTTGGGCGGGGCGACGTCGATCTCGACGATCTGCAGGGGTTCTCCGGCTTTGAAGGCAACGGCGGCGCGGGATTTCATGGGGTGGTCCTTTCGGTCAATCGGGTAGGGAATGGGTGGGATGTGGGCTATTTGAGGTACGAGCGAAGCAATGCCAGCGTTTCGTCAATGGCTTGCTGCGACGGCGCCGGTTTTTCCGCCAGCGTCTCGCGCACATGGCTGTCGAGCAGGTCGGCCATCAGTCCGTGCACAGCGCCACGCATGGCCGCCAGCTGCTGCAGGATGGGGGCGCAGTCGCTGCCTGCCTCCACCGCGCGCTCCAGCGCCTCGGCCTGGCCTTTGATGCGGCGCAGCCGGGTGATGGCGCGTTGTTTGTCCTCGGCGGTGTGGGGCATGGGCAGGCGGCTGGCTGGTCGGTCACTAGGGTGTACTGGGTGGCAGTATAAAAGACAAGCGCATATGTTGATTGCGCTATAGGCATTAAAAAGGCTATTACTCAGGGGGAGTATTCAAGGACGTTGGTAGTGCAGCCTTCTTGATGAGCCATGAAAAAAGCCCGCAGGCAGTGCCTGCGGGCTTGATGGTTGCGAGCGTACGGCGCAGTGCGCCGCACCGATCAGCGGCTGGCCAGGGGAGGCACGTCGCGGCGCACGGAGCCGGTGAACAGCTGGCGGGGGCGGCCGATCTTGTACTCGGGGTCGCCGATCATTTCGTTCAGCTGGGCGATCCAGCCCACGGTGCGGGCCAGGCTGAAGATGCCGGTGAACAGGTTCACCGGGATGCCGATGGCGCGCTGCACGATGCCGGAGTAGAAGTCCACGTTCGGGTAGAGCTTGCGCTGCACGAAGTAGTCGTCTTCCAGGGCGATCTTTTCCAGCTCCTTGGCCAGCTTGAACAGCGGGTCGTTTTCCAGACCCAGCTCGGCCAGCACTTCATTGCAAGTCTCTTGCATGAGCTTTGCGCGGGGGTCGTAGTTCTTGTACACGCGGTGGCCAAAGCCCATGAGCTTGACACCGGAGTTCTTGTCCTTGACCTGCTTGATGAAGTCGCCGATCTTTTCCACGCCGCCTTGGGCCTGGATGTCGTACAGCATGTTCAGTGCAGCTTCGTTGGCGCCGCCGTGGGCTGGGCCCCACAGGCAGGCCACGCCAGCGGCGATGGCAGCGAACGGGTTGGTGCCCGACGAACCGCACAGACGCACGGTGGAGGTCGAAGCGTTCTGCTCGTGGTCAGCGTGCAGGATGAAGATGCGGTCCAGCGCGCGTTCCAGCACGGGGTTGACCTTGTACTCTTCGCAGGGCGTACCGAACATCATGCGCAGGAAGTTGCCTGCATAGCTCAGGTGGTTCTGCGGATACATGTAGGGCTGGCCCATGCCGTACTTGTAGGCCATAGCGACCAGGGTAGGCATCTTGGCGATCAGGCGGATAGCGGCGATCTCGCGGTGCTGCGGATTGTTGATGTCCGTGCTGTCGTGGTAGAAGGCCGAAAGAGCGCCCACCAGGCCAGTCAGCACAGCCATGGGGTGCGCGTCGCGGCGGAAGCCACGCAGGAAGAACTGCATCTGCTCGTTGACCATGGTGTGGTTGGTCACGCGGCTGGTGAAGTCGGTCTTCTGAGCTGCGTTGGGCAGATCGCCGTACAGCAGCAGGTGACAGGTTTCCAGGAAGTCGCAGTTTTCGGCCAGCTGCTCAATGGGGTAGCCGCGGTATAGCAACTCGCCCTTGTCGCCATCGATGTAGGTGATGGCCGACTGGGTGGCTGCTGTGGACAGGAAGCCCGGGTCATAGGTGAACATGCCCGTCTGCGCATACAGCTTACGGATGTCGATGACGTCCGGGCCGATGCTGCCCTGATAGACCGGCAGGTCCACGCTGGGGCTGCCGTTACTGAACGACAGGGTGGCTTTGTTGTCAGCTAGCTTCATTGTTACTTTCCTTGGGTAGGTTGCCGATACGAATCCGGTCTTGGTGCGAGGGCCGGGTGTCAGGCATGCACTGCCGTGGCGCCACCGCTTTGTCTCAGCATGCCGAGCACTTCACGCGCTTCTTGTGTGTCTTGGTCGCCCGAAGGCTCTCGCCGCCGCAGCAGCAGGTCCAGCAGGTCGTTGTCCGCCAGATCCATCAACGCGTTGAGGCCTTGCGCATGGCGCTGCGTCAGCGTCGATTCGAAGCGGTGGAAGAACTTCTCGATGAACAAGTCGTTCTCCAGCAGGCCGCGCCGGCAGCGCCAGTGCAGCTTGCTCAGCTCGCGTTCGTCCAGCAGCGGCGAAGCCGCCTCTGGCGCGATGGATGGGGTGGATGTCGTGTGCATGGACCGGGGTGCAGGACGATGAACGGGCCGCGCTCAGATGGCGCGACGCACCATCAGTTCCTTGATCTTGCCGATGGCCCGGGTGGGGTTCAGACCCTTGGGGCACACGTCCACGCAGTTCATGATGGTGTGGCAGCGGAACAGGCGGTACGGGTCTTCCAGGTTGTCCAGGCGCTCCGTGGTGGCTTCGTCGCGGCTGTCGGCGATGAAACGGTAGGCCTGCAGCAGACCCGCAGGGCCCACGAATTTGTCGGGGTTCCACCAGAAGCTGGGGCAGCTGGTGGAGCAGCTGGCGCACAGAATGCACTCGTACAGGCCGTTCAGCTCTTCGCGCTCTTCAGGCGACTGCAGGCGCTCGGTTTCGGGCGGCACGTTGTCGTTGACGAGGTAGGGCTTGATGGAGTTGTACTGCTTGAAGAACTGCGTCATGTCCACGATCAGGTCGCGGATGACGGGCAGGCCGGGCAGGGGCTTCAGAACCACGGTGCCGGGCAGCGTGTTCATGTTGGTCAAGCAGGCCAGGCCGTTCTTGCCGTTGATGTTCATGGCGTCCGAGCCACAAACACCTTCGCGGCAGGAGCGGCGGAACGACAGCGTGGGGTCTTGCGCCTTGAGCTTCATCAGGGCGTCCAGCAGCATGCGTTCGCTGCCGTCGAGTTCGACTTCGACGGTCTGCATGTAGGGCTTGGCGTCCTTGTCAGGATCGTAGCGGTAGATTTGGAAGGTGCGTTTTGCCATGGTGGGGTGCTCCTGTATCCGTTTAGAACGTGCGAACCTTGGGCGGAACTGAGTCCACGGTCAGGGGTTTGAGTTTGACGGGCTTGTAGGTCAGGCTGTTGCTCTCGCTGTGCCACAGGGTGTGCTTCATCCAGTTGGCATCGTCGCGGCCCAGTGGCGCCACGGGGTCGTCTGCGGGGCGCTCGTAGTCGCTCACGGTGTGGGCGCCACGGCATTCCTTGCGGGCAGCGGCAGACACCATGGTGGCTTGCGCAGCTTCGATCAGGTTCTCGACTTCCAGCGCTTCGATGCGGGCGGTGTTGAACACCTTGGAGTGGTCCTTCAGGCCCACGCTGTTCACGCGGTTGCGCAGCTCGGCAATCTTCTTGACGCCTTCGTCCATGCTCGCTTGCGTGCGGAACACACCGGCGTGCAGCTGCATGCTGGCGCGGATGTCATTGGCCACGTCCTGGGCGTATTCGCCGCTGCTCGCGCCTTGCAGGCGGTTGAGGCGTTCCAGGGTGCGGTCAGCCGCGTCCTTGGGCAGGGGCTTGTGGTTCTTGTTCTTGTCGTTGAACTCAACGATGTGGTTGCCCGCTGCACGGCCGAACACCAGCAGGTCCAGCAGCGAGTTGGTGCCCAGGCGGTTGGCGCCGTGCACCGATACGCACGAGCATTCGCCCACTGCGTACAGGCCGTTGACCACGAGGTTGTCGTTGCCGCCTTGCTGCACCACGACCTGGCCGTTGATGTTGGTGGGGATGCCACCCATCTGGTAGTGGATGGTGGGCACCACTGGAATCGGTTCCTTGGTGATGTCCACGTTGGCGAAGTTGACGCCGATTTCGTACACCGAAGGCAGGCGCTTGTGGATGGTATCTGCACCCAGGTGGTCGAGCTTGAGCAGCACGTAGTCCTTGTTGGGACCGCAGCCACGGCCTTCCTTGATTTCCTGGTCCATCGAGCGGGACACGAAGTCGCGTGGTGCCAGGTCCTTCAGCGTGGGCGCATAGCGCTCCATGAAGCGTTCGCCGTTGCTGTTGAGCAAGATGGCGCCTTCGCCGCGGCAGCCTTCGGTCAGCAGCACCCCCGCGCCGGCCACGCCGGTGGGGTGGAACTGCCAGAACTCCATGTCTTCCAGCGGAATGCCGGCACGCGCGGCCATGCCCAAGCCGTCACCGGTGTTGATGAAGGCGTTGGTCGAGGCTGCAAAGATGCGGCCTGCGCCACCGGTGGCCAGCAGCGTGGTCTTGGCTTCGAGGATGTGCAGGTCGCCGGTTTCCATTTCCAGCGCCGTCACGCCCACCACGTCGCCGTCGGCGTCGCGGATCAGGTCCAGGGCCATCCACTCCACGAAGAAATTGGTGCGGGCCTTGACGTTTTGCTGGTACAGCGTGTGCAGCATGGCGTGGCCGGTGCGGTCGGCTGCAGCGCAAGCGCGTTGCACGGGCTTTTCGCCATAATTGGCGGTGTGGCCGCCGAAGGGGCGCTGGTAGATCGTGCCGTCGGTGTTGCGGTCAAAGGGCATGCCCATGTGTTCCAGGTCGTACACGACCTTGGGGGCTTCGCGGCACATGAACTCGATCGCATCCTGGTCGCCGAGCCAGTCGGAGCCCTTGATGGTGTCGTAGAAGTGGTAGTGCCAGTTGTCCTCGGACATGTTGCCCAGCGACGCGCCGATGCCGCCCTGGGCAGCGACGGTGTGCGAACGGGTGGGGAATACCTTGGAGAGAACCGCAACGTTCAGGCCCGCGCGGGCCAGTTGCAGGGATGCCCGCATGCCGGAGCCGCCGGCTCCGATGATGATGACGTCGAACTTGCGCTTGGTGATGTTGGCTTGTGTGTAGCTCATTGTGTACCTTCAATCGCGGGAATCAGAGACGCCACAGAACCTGGATGCCCCAGCCGGCGCAGCTGACCAGCCAGACAATGCTGAACACTTGCAGTGCCAGACGCAGGCCCACGGGCTTGATGTAGTCCATCAGGACTTCGCGCAGGCCGACCCACGCATGCCAGGCAATCGCGACGATCACGGAGAAGGTCAGCACCTTCATCCATTGGGCCGAGAAAATGCCCGCCCATTTGTCGTAGCCGATGGGGCCTTTGGAGAAGATGACCTGGGCCAGCAGGGCCAGGGTGAACAGCGCCATCAGGACTGCCGTGACGCGCTGGCTGAGCCAGTCGCGCAGACCATAGTGGGCGCCGACGACGACGCGCTTGGAACCGTAATTGACGGACATGGAAATTTCCTCTCGTTCTTCAACAGGCGCTGGCTGGCAGCGACCGCCGTTTTTTGTGGGTTGATCAGTACAGGCCGAAAAGCTTGGCGCCCAGCACCAGGGCCAACCCAATGCTGATGACCAGAACGGTCAGGGCAGAGCTCTTGCCAAATTGCTTGTTCACGGCGCTGTGGCTCACGTCCATCCACAGGTGGCGCAGGCCGGCCGTGAAGTGGTGCAGGTAGGCCCAGATCAGCGCCAAAGCGACCAGCTTGATGAACCAGCCGGGCACAAAGCCGATGCCGATGTTGAAGGCCGCCGAGAATTTGGCGAACGAGATTTCGGAAGACACCGAGGTGTCGAACATCCAGATGATGAAAGGCAGCAGCAGGAACATGATCAGTCCGCTGGCGCGGTGCAAGATCGAAACCCACGCGGCAGGCGTCATGCGGTAGGTCGTCAAGTCCTTGAAGGCATTGATGTTGCGGAATTCAGGCCGTTTTTTGGCTAGTTCTGTCATTTCTGGTGCTTTCGTGGATGTAACTGCTTTGTAATTTGAAGATGCAAAGAACGCAAAATTCTATTGCAACGCAACACAAGGGTTTAGCCGGGCTTGAAATTTTCGACGTTAATGCTCGGGTGCCAGCCTGCTGTCAGCTCAATTCATTACGGTAGTGGTGGGTATCGGTGCGATACAGCCCCCGGCGTAACTCCATGGGAACATCGTTGTAGGTGTAGGCAATGCGCTCGACGCTCAGCAGCGGTGTCACGGGCGTGATTTGCAGCAGCTGGGCTTGTTCCTCGTCGGGCAGCACGGCGCGGATTTTCTCTTCGGCTCGCACCATGCGCACGCCAAAGTCGAGTTCGAACATCGCGTAGGTGGGACCTTGGTAATTGGCCAGCTGTTCGGCTGTGAGGCCTTTGAAGGCTTGTCCGGGCAGCCAGATGTCTTCCAGAATGGTGGGCACTCCCGCAAAAGACAGGATGCGCCGGGCCTGCATCACGGCATCGCCACTGCGCAAGGCCAGAGCACGGGCCACGTCGGCGTTGGCGCGCACGCGGCGGCAATCGATCACGCGGCGCTGCGCAGGGCCCTCTACGCGGGCATCTCCGGTGTCGGGCAGCAGCTTCAGAAAGCGGTACTGCACATGCTGCTCGGCGTGGGTGGCCACAAAGGTGCCTTTGCCTTGCCGGCGCATGACCAGGTTCTCTGCGGCCAGTTCGTCAATGGCCTTGCGCACCGTGCCCTGGCTCACGCGAAAGCGCGCGGCCAGCTCCATTTCGCTTGGGATGGCCTCGCCAGGTTTCCATTCACCCTGTTGCAGGCTCTGCAGGATCAGCCCCTTGATCTGCTGGTACAGCGGGCTGAACGCTGGCGTGGCGACGCCCGCGGCGCCTTGCTGAGCGGCGGGGTTGTCGGCTGCGAACGGAAGCGATGACATGGTGTGGGTGTGTAGGTTGTGCGTGTGCTGTGGTGCGGCAGTGCGGTTGCCCCATGACAATCGGACGACAAACGGGTTGCAATCATATCTTATATAAGACATAAGACAAATTGACCGAGGTGTCCAATCGGGGGTAAACTCCAACGCTGTTTTGCGGGGCACGGGCTACTGGTGACAGGCGCTGGTGCTTGCGTTGCACTCACACCTGTTTTCCTCACTTCCTGGAGTTTTCACCATGAGCAAGAAGCCCGTTCGCGTCGCTGTCACCGGCGCCGCCGGTCAAATCGGTTACGCCCTGCTGTTCCGTATCGCCTCCGGCGAAATGCTGGGCAAGGACCAGCCGGTCATCCTGCAATTGCTCGAAGTGCCTGTCGAAGGTCCTCAAAAAGCGCTCAAGGGCGTGATGATGGAACTGGACGACTGCGCCTTCCCGCTGCTCGTCGAAATGACCGCCCACAGCGACCCCATGACCGCGTTCAAGGACGCTGACTACGCACTGCTGGTCGGTTCGCGCCCCCGTGGCCCCGGCATGGAGCGTGCCGAGCTGCTGGCTGTCAACGGCGCCATCTTCACGGCACAGGGCAAGGCCCTGAACGCAGTGGCATCGCGTGACGTGAAGGTGCTGGTGGTGGGCAACCCCGCCAACACCAACGCCTACATCGCCATGAAGTCGGCCCCCGACCTGCCACGCAAGAACTTCACCGCCATGCTGCGCCTGGACCACAACCGTGCTGCCAGCCAGATCGCTGCCAAGACCGGCAAGGCCGTGGCTGACATCGAGAAGCTGACCGTTTGGGGCAACCACTCGCCCACGATGTACGCCGACTACCGCTTTGCCACCATCAAGGGCGAAAGCGTGGCCAAGATGATCAACGACCAGGAATGGAACGCCAACACGTTCCTGCCCACGGTGGGCAAGCGTGGCGCAGCCATCATCGAAGCCCGTGGCCTGTCGTCGGCAGCGTCTGCAGCCAATGCGGCCATCGACCACATGCGCGACTGGGCCCTGGGCACCAATGGCAAGTGGGTCACCATGGGTGTTCCATCCGATGGCGAATACGGCATTCCCAAGGACGTGATGTTCGGCTTCCCCGTGACCTGCGAAAACGGCGAGTACAAGATCGTTGAAGGTCTGGACATTGACGCGTTCTCGCAAGAGCGCATCAACATCACGCTGGCCGAACTGCAAGGCGAGCAAGACGGCGTCAAGCACCTGCTGTAAACAAGCTGGTGAACGACGCAATGCAGCCGACGCCTGTGGCATCGGGCCTTCGGGCCGCCCAAGCGCCCGCACCGGGGCAGGGCGCTGCGTCTGTCCATCCGCGCGATGTGTTGCTCGGCGCCCAGGCGCAGACCGGGTTTCTGCCGGTTTGTGACCACTACAGCGGCGTCGAAGCGCGCATGCGCAAGAGCCTGCAATTGCAGGCCGAGATGGCGCAGGAGTTTGGCACCTGCGTCTTTGATGTCACCCTCGATTGCGAAGACGGAGCCCCTGTCGGGCTGGAGTCCGCGCATGCAGCGTTGGTGGCAAGCCTGGCACTGAATGCAGCCCCTGGCGCACGGGTTGCGGCCCGCGTTCATGCGGTGGACCACCCTGCATTTGGCAACGACGTCGCCACCATTGCGGGCGAGGCTGGGCACAGGCTGTGCCACATCATGATTCCCAAGGTCGAGTCGGTAGATGATGTTCTGCTGGCTGAGCGTGCGCTGGAGCGCGCGTCGGCGGCCCATGTGCCTTTGCACGTTTTGATCGAGTCTCCCGCCGCCGTGCAGCGTGCGTTTGACATCGCGGCCCACCCCCGCGTGCAGAGCCTGAGTTTCGGGCTCATGGATTTTGTGTCGGCCCATGGCGGCGCCATTCCCGCGCAAGCCATGACCTCTGCCGGGCAGTTCACGCACCCGCTGGTGGTGCGAGCCAAGCTCGAAATCGCCTCGGCCTGCCACGCGCATGGCAAGGTACCGTCCCATTGTGTGGTCACCGAGTTTTCGGACATGGCGGCCCTGCAAGGTGCTGCCGGCCGCGCATCGCGCGAGCTGGGCTACACACGGATGTGGAGCATCCATCCAGCGCAGATCCGCACCATCCTACAGGCCTTTGCCCCCGAGCAGGACGATATCGACAGCGCGTCCCGGATCATTGCGGCGGCAGCGTTGGCTGACTGGGCCCCCATCAGTGTGGAGGGGGTATTGCACGACCGGGCCAGCTACCGCTTTTATTGGCAGATTCTGGAGCGCGCCCACCGTACCGGGCGCGCGCTACCCTTGGCGGTGCGTCAATGGTTTGACGCATCCGCTTTCGTTCCATCGTGAACACCCCTGGACATTTCCACGCAGGACATCCTATGAAATTCGTCATTGCCTCCGCCCTCATGCTGCTGGCCCCGGCCTTCGCCCTGGCGCAAACAACAGCCCAGCCAGCGGCCAAGTCCGACACCAAGGCTGCCGCCAAACCCGCAGCCAAGCCAGCCGCCAAGACGGCTGCCAAGCCTGCAGAGGGCAAGACCGCGGCCAAGGCTCCTGCCAAGAGCCATGCCAAGGCCGAACCCACCAGCAGCCGCACCCAGCTGAAGAGCGCCACCAACCAGGTGGCGGCCGGCATCATTGCTGCCGAAGCAGCCCTGTCGCCCGCCGAACTGGCGATTGCCGAGCGCGTCCATGTGGGGCGCATGCCCTGCGAACTGGGCGCTTTTGTCACGGTGACCGCAGACCCCGCAACCCCCGGCCACTTCCACGTGGAAGGCAAGGGTTTCAAGTACTACATGTCGCCTGTGGCTACGACCACAGGCACGGTGCGCCTGGAGGACGCCAAGGGTGGCGCCGTGTGGCTGCAGATCGCCAACAAGTCCATGCTGATGAACCAGCGCGCGGGTCAGCGCCTGGCTGACGAGTGCATGAGTCCCGAGCAGGTGGTGGTGGCTGAAGCCATCAAGAAGAACCCGCCCGTGAGCGTGCTGGACCCGCTGCCCGCTGCTAAATAAAAAGATCGCGCGCACCTCTCAACGACCGGTGTGTGCCGAGCCCTCCGCCACACGCTACGCCCCACTTTAGAACGCAACTGGAGAAAACAATGTTGAAAGCCTACCGAGACCATGCTGCCGAACGCGCTGCACTGGGTATCCCGCCCCTGCCCCTGGACGCAAAGCAGGTGGCTGAACTGATCGAACTGATTAAGAACCCACCCGCCGGTGAAGAGGCCTTCCTGCTGGATCTGCTGACCCATCGCGTGCCACCGGGTGTGGACGACGCTGCCAAGGTCAAGGCCAGCTTTCTGGCGGCCGTGGCGCATGGCGACATCAAGGTGGGCCTGATCTCCAAGGCCAAGGCCACGGAACTGCTGGGCACCATGGTGGGCGGCTACAACGTGCACCCGCTGATCGAATTGCTCGACGATGCCGAAGTGGCCGGCGTGGCCGCAGAAGGCCTGAAGAAGACCCTGTTGATGTTCGACTTCTTCAATGACGTCGCCGCCAAGGCCAAGGCCGGTAACGCCAAGGCGCAGGAAGTCATCAAGAGCTGGGCCGATGCCGAGTGGTTCACCACCCGTCCTGAAGTCGAAAAGAAGATCACGGTCACCGTGTTCAAGGTGCCTGGCGAGACCAACACCGACGACCTGTCGCCCGCGCCGGATGCCTGGAGCCGCCCCGACATCCCGCTGCACTACCTCGCCATGCTGAAGAACACCCGCCCCGATGCGGCGTTCAAGCCAGAGGAAGATGGCAAGCGCGGTCCGATGCAGTTCATCGAAGACCTCAAGAAGAAGGGCAACCTCGTGGCCTACGTGGGCGACGTGGTGGGCACCGGCTCCAGCCGCAAGTCGGCCACCAACAGCGTGATCTGGGCCACCGGTCAAGATATCCCGTTCGTGCCGAACAAGCGTTTTGGCGGTGTGACCTTGGGCGGCAAGATCGCTCCCATCTTCTTCAACACGCAGGAAGACTCGGGCTCGCTGCCGATCGAAGTCGATGTGTCCAAGCTCGAAATGGGCGACGTGGTCGACATCCTGCCCTATGACGGCAAGATCGTGAAGAACGGTGCCACCGTGGCCGAGTTCAAGCTCAAGAGCGATGTGCTGTTTGACGAAGTGCGTGCGGGCGGCCGTATCAACCTCATCATCGGCCGTTCGCTGACGGCCAAGGCGCGCGAGTTCCTGGGCCTGCCCGCCTCCACGCTGTTCCGCCTGCCCCAGGCACCTGCCGCTTCGAAGGCTGGCTTCACCCTCGCTCAGAAGATGGTCGGCCGCGCCGTGGGTCTGCCAGAAGGCCAGGGCGTGCGCCCCGGTACCTACTGCGAACCCAAGATGACGACCGTGGGCTCGCAAGACACCACCGGTCCGATGACCCGCGACGAACTGAAAGACCTGGCCTGCCTGGGCTTCTCGGCCGATCTGGTCATGCAGTCGTTCTGCCACACGGCGGCCTACCCCAAGCCCGTGGACGTGAAGACCCACCGCGAACTGCCTGCGTTCATCAGCAACCGTGGTGGCGTGGCTCTGCGTCCTGGTGACGGCGTGATCCACAGCTGGCTCAACCGCCTTCTGCTGCCTGACACCGTGGGTACGGGCGGCGACTCGCACACGCGTTTCCCCATCGGTATTTCGTTCCCCGCAGGCTCTGGCCTCGTGGCTTTCGGCGCTGCTACGGGCGTGATGCCTCTGGACATGCCCGAGTCGGTGCTGGTGCGTTTCAAGGGCGAAATGCAGCCAGGCGTGACGCTGCGCGACCTGGTGCATGCCATTCCTCTGTACGCGATCAAGGCGGGTCTGCTGACGGTGGCCAAGGCGGGCAAGAAGAACATCTTCTCGGGCCGCATTCTGGAAATCGAAGGCCTGCCCAATCTGAAGGTCGAGCAAGCGTTTGAGCTGTCGGACGCTTCGGCAGAGCGCTCCGCTGCCGGTTGCACCATCAAGCTCAACCCCGAGCCGGTCAAGGAATACCTCACCAGCAACGTGGTGCTGATGAAGAACATGATTGCCGACGGCTACGCTGACGCCCGCACTCTGCAGCGCCGCATCGAGAAGGTCGAAGCCTGGCTGGCCAACCCCAACCTGCTCGAAGCCGACAAGGATGCGGAATACGCCGCCGTCATCGAGATCGATCTGGCCGACATCAAGGAACCCATCCTGTGCTGCCCCAACGATCCGGACGACGCCAAGACCCTGTCGGAAGTGGCTGGCACCAAGATCGATGAAGCCTTCATCGGCTCTTGCATGACCAACATCGGCCACTTCCGCGCGGCTGCCAAGCTGCTGGGCGGTAGCCGTGACATCCCCGTCAAGCTGTGGGTGGCACCGCCCACCAAGATGGACGAGAGCGAGCTGATCAAGGAAGGCCATTACGCCAACTTTGGTGCCGCCGGTGCCCGTACCGAAATGCCCGGCTGCTCGCTGTGCATGGGTAACCAGGCACAGGTGCGCGAAGGCGCCACGGTGGTGTCCACCTCCACCCGCAACTTCCCCAACCGTCTGGGCAAGAACACCAACGTGTTCCTGGCCTCCGCCGAACTGGCCGCCATCGCGTCCAAGCTGGGCAAGATCCCCACGGTGGCCGAATACCACGAAGCCATGGGCATCGTGAACAAGGATGGCGCGTCGATCTACAAGTACCTGAACTTCGACCAGATCGAAGAGTACGCAGAAACCGCCAAGGGCGTCACCGCCTGATCCTCGCGTTCTTTGCGCAACAGAAGCGGCCCTCAGGGGCCGCTTTTTTTTGGCCCACCTTGGTTGTCACACAAATGTCATCCATTCGTCACTATGCTGGAGCCCATAACAAGACATCCATAACAACAACAAAAGGAGGGAGCCATGGGCAACACAATGGGACGAGGGGTTTTGCTGGTTTTCTGCGCCATCTTTGCGGTGGTGTTCGGTGCCGGCGGGTATTGGGCAGGTTTGCGCCCCTTGGCTGAAACTGCGCTGGCAGCCTGGACCGTGCGCTCATGGCAGCCTGTGCCGGCCCAGGTGCTGGATGTGCAGCTGAAGCAGCACGCGGGCAGCGAGGGCGGCACGACCTATCAGGTGCTGGCCCGGTACCGCTACACCGTGGCGGGCCAAACGTACGAAGCGCAGCGCGTGGGGCTGGACCCGAACTCCCGTGCCGACAACGTGGGCGACTGGCAGGCGCAATGGCACCGCACCCTGCGCCAAGCGCAGGAGCGGGGCGAATCCATCACCGCCTGGGTCAACCCACAAGCCCCGGCCCAAGCCCTGCTGGACCGCAGTATCCGCTGGCGGCTGCAAATTTTCCGGCTGCCGTTTGCCCTGGTGTTCACCGGCGTCGGGGTGACTGCTGCATGGATGTTTCTGCGCATATTGAGGCGCCCCCAGGACGATGTGCCAGACCTGGAGCCAACGCATTCTCTGGCCAAGGGGCAGGGGGCGTTGTGGTTCTTCGCGGTGTTCTGGTGTGGCATCGCTTTCCCCATGGCCGCCTTGTTCTGGTCGGACGGCAAAGGGCCCTGGTGGGCCAAGGGCTTCATGGGCGTCTTCGTGGTGATCGGCGTGGGCTTGGTCGCTGCTGCCTGGCAGAACAGCCGCAAGGCCTGGCGCTACCAGGGGGTTGGTATGACGGCCCTGCCATCGCGGCCCATGGCGGGGCGGTCGGCCGAAATCACTCTGGTGTTGCCTGCGCGGGCTGTGCAGCAAGCCGGGGCCGAAAGCCTGCACATGCAACTGGCCCAATACCGTGTGGACGAATTCAGCTCCGGCTCGCCCGAGCGTCAGGTGGAGGTGCTGAAGGCCACAGTGCGGCGGCAGCCGACGGGCGAGGGCGGCATGCGCCTGGTAGCGCGGTTTGACCTGCCTGATGACGCGCCCACCCACGGTGCGCGGCGCGGTGGCGACCGGGTGGACTGGCGGCTGGAGCTGGTGCGTGCCGATGGTGCGCTGGAGTTGGCGTACGACTTGGCGGTCCAGGCCGCCACCCCGTCCTGGGCGGAGGCCGCTTCGGTACCAGACCGCTTTGACCGGCGGGCACAGTGGGAGCAGGAAGTCCCCATCGAAGCCCCCGCGTTGGGACGCGATGCCGCCTCTCAGCCGTTGGATTCGCTGGGTACGGTGAAGTCCGCTGAATCTCCAGGCTTTCTTCCCCCTGGCGTGCGTTTGAGCGAAACGCCAGACGCCTGGTCCCTCGCGTTCGAGCAAACCGCTTGGCGCTGGTCCGCGGCGGTGGCCCTGGCTTTGCTGGCGCTGGAGTGGTGGGTGAGCGACCGTATCCAGCCCGGCGCCCTGGTGCTGCCGAGCGGCTTTTGGGGGTGGCTGGCTCTTTTGGTGCTGCCCGCCTGGGCCTTGCATGCCGCCACCCGGCGGTGGACGCTACGGGTGCAAGATGATGGCCTGGTCGTGCGTCGCGGCTCGTGGATTTGGTCTCGCGTGGCAACGTTGCCAGGCGAATCCAGCCAGTCGCTGGTGCACAAGCTGCAGTTCACGGCGGGGACCCAGGCCTACCACGCGGTGCTGGGCAAGGATGCGTCAGGGCATTCGCAAACGATGACACCAGGGCTGAGCGGCACCGCTGCCGCGCAGGCCGTAGGCCAGGCGGTGGCCCGTGCGTGGCTGGATCGTCGGGGGCGCTTTACGCCAGGGGCGCAGCGGCCCCAGGTGGCTGCCCATTCACGCCCGGCCTGGGGTGGCTGGGCATGGCTCTTGGCCTTTGGCTTGCTCGTGTGGTGGGCCCATGGCGGGCGTGCGGTGTGGGGGGCAGGTCGCAGCGCTGTACTGCAAGCCCCTGCGGCAGTGGCCTCATCGCGCATTTGGGCACCCGCAGATGCCCGCCTCATGGATGCCCAGAATGCGGGCGATGCCAGCGCACTGACTCAGGCCCTGCACGACGGCGCCAACCCCAACCTGCTGGCAGACACCGGCTCCTCCGTGCTGATGCTGGCCGCCCATCGGGGGCAGCTGGCGCATGTGGAGGCGCTGTTGCAGGCTGGGGCCCAGCCCGATTTGCGGCAGACGGCCAAAGACAGTGAGCGAGGTGACACGGCCCTGCTGAGGGCCTTTTATGGCGGCCATCTGGTGGTGGCGCAACGCCTGGTGCAGGCAGGTGCCAGTCTGCAAGCCCGCAACCGCTGGGACTGGGGCCCCGTGCACATGGCCGCGCAAAGCGGCTGCGTGCCGTGCCTGGATTGGCTCAAAGAGCAAGGGCAATCGCTGACCGAACCCGCCCCCGCCAGCCGGGGCGAAACACCGGTCATGCTGGCTGCGGCCAAAGGACAGGTGGCCGTGCTGCGTTGGCTGGATGAGCAGGGGGTGGATCTTTCGCAGAAAGACCCGCACGGAAAGAGCGCGTGGGATTGGGCGCGCTGGGGTGGGCAGCAGGCGGCTCAGGAATGGCTGGAGCAAAGGGCCCGGCCGCGCTAGCCAGAGGCTGGAGCCGGGTCTGCGCTCGGTGCGAAGGCTGATTGGCCGGTGTCTGCACTTTAGGCAGATGACCGGCGGCGTTGTTTGCCGCGGAACGATCATTGCATGTGGCACTCAGAATTCGCAGAACCATTCCAACACGGCACCACGATGTTCAAGTCCTTCTTTTTCGCCCGCCGCTGGTGGGCCTGGTCACTCCTCGGTTCTGTCGTCATTCTTCTAGCCACCGCTTACCGTGTGCAGCTGGACGTGCAGATCAACGACTGGTTCGGCAGCTTCTACGACCTGATTCAAGAGGCTCTGGGCAAGCCCGGCAGCATCACCGCAGAGCAGTTCTGGGGGCAGCTGTCGACCTTTGCACGCATCGCCATGATCTATGTGACGACGGCGGTGCTGGTGGATTTTTTCAGCAAACACTACATCTTCCGCTGGCGCCAGGCGATGAATGAGCACTACATGGCGGCCTGGCCACGCCTGCGGCACATCGAGGGCGCGGCACAGCGTGTGCAGGAGGACACCATGCGTTTCGCCCGCACCATGGAGGACCTGGGCCTGAGCTTCATGCGCAGCCTCATGACGTTAGGCGCCTTTTTGCCGGTGCTCTGGACGCTGTCCGACAAAGTCACTGCGCTGCCCCTCATCGGTGCTGTTCCACATTCACTGGTCTGGGTCGCTCTGGCCTGGTCCTTGGGGGGCACGTTGCTGCTGGCCTGCGTGGGCGTGAAGCTGCCAGGGCTGGAGTTTCACAACCAGCGGGTGGAGGCGGCGTACCGCAAGGAGCTGGTACTGGGCGAGGACGACCCGAACCGGGCTTCTCCCCCCACGGCGGCCGAGCTGTTCGCAGGCGTGCGCCGCAACTACTTCCGGCTGTTTTTCCACTACCTGTACTTCGATGTGGTGAAGTGGTCCTACCTGCAGGTGAGTGTGCTGGTGCCCCTGGTGGCGTTGGGCCCCACGCTGATCGCGGGGGTGATCACACTGGGAGTGATGCAGCAGATTGCCCGGGCCTTTGACAAGGTGCTGGAGTCGTTCCAGTTCCTGGTGCTGAACTGGAGCACGGTGGTGGAGCAGATCTCGATCTACAAGCGCTTGCGCGCTTTCGAGCAGCAGATGCTCAAGGCAGAACCTGAGGCTGCCTGAGTGCGGTTCAGAAACCTGCGGGGGCGCATGGTCATGGTGGACGCACAGACTGTGCCCCACCTGGATGGCCGAGTACCGACGCGGGAGAGGGCGGCCCCAAGACCCCTGGCGCTAGCGCACCTGCTTCTTTTCGAGCTTGCGCGTGAGGGTGCGGCGGTGCATGCCCAGGCGCCGCGCGGCCTCCGACAGGTTGAAGCCCGTTTCTGCCAGCACCTCGTTGATGCGTTCCCATTCCAGCGTCTTGATGGAGCTGGAGCGGTTGGTCAGCTCCACCTCGGCATTGCCTTCCCTGAGGCCAAATGCCGCTTCGATGTCGTCGGTGTTGGAGGGCTTGGCGAGATAGTGGCAGGCGCCCAGTTTCACGGCTTCCACAGCGGTGGCGATGCTCGCAAAACCCGTCAGCACCACGATCAGCATCTCTTCGTCCGCAGCGTGCAACGTCTGCACGCAGGCGAGACCGGAGGCCTCGCCCTTGAGCTTGAGGTCCACCACCGCATAGCCGGGCTGGTACTGCTCCAGCAACACCTCCACGTCGGCCAGGCTGGCTGCCTGCAACACACTGTAGCCACGCCGTTCAAACGAACGGGCCAGCGTGCGCGCAAAGGCTTCGTCGTCTTCGACGATCAGCAGCTGTCGTTGCGCTTCTTCAGTGTCCACGGTGGGTTCTTTCGTTCATTCATACCTTCTGGGGCAGCGCAATCGAGGCCAGGGGCAATTCGATGGTCACCTGTGCGCCGCCTTCGGGCCGGTTGCGCGCCTCCACGCTGCCACCCAGGGTGCGGGCAACATTCAGCACCAGATACAGCCCCAACCCTCCGCCAGGGCGGTTCTTGGAAGACTGGTACGGCGTGCCCAGCTTGGACAGCATGTCGGGCGCAAAGCCGGGGCCGGCATCGGTCACGGTCATGCACAAGGCGTCTGCATTGCGCGTCACCGCCAATCTCACCCAGCCTGGAGAGGCATCTCGTGCATTGTCCAGCACATTGAAAACCATTTGCTTGAGGGTGGTGTCCGACACCATGGGTGTGTCGGTGCCGAAGTCGTTGTCGTAGTCAAACTGGGGGATCGTGCGGGTGCTGCGCCATTCCTCGGCCAGCGCATCTACGAACTTGCGCACGGTGGTCTGCACCGATGCCTCGCCGCGCGTCTCACCCGCCGACAGCAGGATCCCACTCACGATGCTCTTGCACCGCTGAACCTGCGTCTGCATCTCGGCAATGTCTTCCTTGAGTGCGGCATTGCTGGTCAGCCGCTTGTCGTGCTGCCAGTCGCCCAGGATCACCGCTAGGGTGGATAGAGGCGTACCCAGCTCGTGTGCTGCCCCCGACGCCAGCAGGCCCATGCGCACGATGTGCTCTTCTTCCACACGGCGCCGGCGTGCGGCCGCCAGGCGGGCATCGCGCTCGCGCAGGTTGCGGTGGATGCGGGTGATGAACACCATCACCAGCGTGGCGTTGAGCACAAAACACACCAGTAGCCCAAGCACATACAGGCTCGACAGGCCCTGGTGCAGATCCTGGGGCAGGGCCAGTGGCAGGTGGTGGTCTGCCAGTGCCGCAAAGCACAGCACGGTGATGATCACGATAGACCAGATGTAGGCACCCCGCAGCAGCACGGCGCCGAGCGTGATCTGCAACAGGTACAAGAACACGAAGGGGTTGCTGGTGCCACCGCTCAGGTACAGCTGCACCGTGAGCACCGCCACATCAATCAGCAGTGCCAGAAACAGCTCCACGTTGCGCACCGCGCGGCCCGTGCGCAGGCGCAGCAGGCTCACCACGTTGAAGACTGCCAGGCAGCCGACGACGAGCAGCATCTCCTGCAGCGGCAGCTTCAAGCCCAGGCTGTAGTGCGCCATCTCGATGGTGAACACCTGGCCCACCACCGCAATCCAGCGCAGCTCAATCAGTTGCTGCAGGTTCTTGATACCGGCGGCTGCGTCAGCGGAGCGTGCGTTGCGCGGCGCAGTGGCCAGCGCAGGGTCAGGGCGTGGTGGGTGGGTGTTCATCGTGGGTCGGGAGGCGGCTGGCGGCCCGTGCGCCCATGCGGCGCTCGTAGCGTGCCACATACCAGCCGGCAACGACAACCATGAGCGCAAGACCATACCAGGTCAGGGCGTACACCAGGTGGCTGTTGTGAAACCGGATGACGGTCAGGCCAGCGCGGGGCCAGCCAGAGACTGCTGAAGGAGCCGCTGCGGTACCGGGTAGCCCGGCATCCACAAAAAACGGAGCCGCCCGGGGCAGACCCAACGCGCTGCTGATGGCGGCCACATCACGCGAGTACCAGCGCTGCTGTGCCGGATCGTTGGTGCGCAGAAAACCACCGCCGGGTTCGGTCATCCGCAACAGCCCCTGGACGGTGGCCGGGCCATCGGCGTTGGGCGGGGCCTCCAGCCATTGGGCACGTTGCTCCTGAGGCACAAAGCCCCGGTTCACCAGCACCTGGGCGCCGTCGTCCTGTTGCAGGGCCGTCATCACCCAGAACCCCGCGCCCAGCTCGGTGACGGCCTGGGTCAGCACCGTCTTGCCCGGTAGCCAGCGGCCCTGAAAGACCACTGGCAGGTACTCATACTGTGCCGCACTGATGCCGCGCCATTGCGCCACGGGGGGCAAGGCGACCGGTGCGGAGTGTACCCGTTGGTCCACCCTTTCGATGAGGTCCAGCTTCCAGGCGCGGCGCTGGACCTGCCAGGTGCCCAGCGACACAAAGCCCAGGAACAAAGCCATGCCCAGCACCAGCAGGACTGCGCGGCGCAAGCCCCGGCGCGGCACTGCCATGGTGGTGGGGGCTGCGTCCATCAGGGCGTGGAGTGTCCGGGCGCCTCGTGTGTAGGCGGCGTGGGCGTGGGGTGCTCCGGCATCATGTTGGCGTTCATGTGGAACATCACCCACAAGGTGCCCGCAATGGCGATGGCTACGAACACTACCGTGAAGATGGTGGACAGCAGCGTCCAGCCGCCTTCGATCTTGCCGTTCATGTGCAGGAAGAACACCATGTGCACCAGGATCTGGATCACGGCGAAGCCGCCCAGCACCAGTACGGCCGTGTTGCGGTCCGCAATCACCTTGGCCATCACCAGCCAGAAGGGAATGGCCGTGAGGATGACGGACAGCACAAACCCCGTCATGTAGCCCGAGAAGGTGCTGTGGGGGCCTGCGTCGTGGTGGTGATCGTCATGCCCATGCGCATCGTGCGCACCGTTGGCGTGTGTTGCGTGTTGTGCGCTCATTTACAGCACCCCCATCAGGTACACAAAGGTGAAAACGCCGATCCAGACCACGTCCAAGAAGTGCCAGAACATGGACAGGCACATCAGGCGGCGGTTGTTCTCGGGGATCAGGCCATGCTTGCCGATCTGGACCATCAGCACCACCAGCCAGATCAGGCCGAAGGTGACGTGCAGACCGTGGGTGCCCACCAGCGTGAAGAACGCCGACAGGAAGGCACTGCGCTGCGGGCCTGCGCCCTCGTGCAGCAGGTGCGAGAACTCATACAGTTCCAGGCCCAGGAAGCACAGGCCAAACACGCCCGTGACGGCCAGCCACAGCAGTGTGCCCTTCACATCGCCCAGCTGCTTGCGCAGCATGGCAAAACCGAAGGTGATGGACGACAGCAGCAGAAACGCGGTGTTGATGGCCACCAGGGTCAGGTCGAACAGCTGCGCGCCGGTGGGGCCTGCGGCATAGCTGCGGCCCAGCACGCCGTAGGTGGCGAACAGCGCTGCAAAGATGAGGCAGTCGCTCATCAGATACAGCCAGAAGCCCAGGGCCGTGCCGTTTTCAGGATGGGGCTCGTGCGCGAGGTGGTACTCGCGCGGGGCCAGGGCGCCTGCTGCGGCGCCAGCGTGGATGCGGATATCAGACATGGCGGGCCAGTTGGAGTGTGCGGGCTTCTTCGGTGGAGATCACTTCGGATGCCGGGATGTAGAAGTCACGCTTGTAGTTGAACGTGTGGATGATGGCGGCCAGAACGACAGCCGCAAACGAGACGGCCGCCAGCAGCCACATGTGCCAGATCAGTGCAAAGCCGAACACCAGCGACAGCCCCGAGATCACCACGCCAGCGCCGGTGTTGGCCGGCATGTGGATGGGCTGAAAGCCCGCCAGAGGACGCTTGTACCCGTGCTTCTTCATGTCCCACCAAGCATCGATCTCGTGCACGACAGGGGTGAAGGCGAAGTTGTAGTTAGGCGGGGGCGACGAGGTAGCCCATTCCAGCGTACGGCCGTCCCAGGGGTCGCCCGTCCAGTCGCGCAGCTGTTCGCGCTTGAGGAAGCTGACCGCTAGCTGGATCAGGAAGCAGCCAATGCCGGCGGCAATCATGGCCGCGCCGATGGCAGCGATCACGAACCAGATCTGCAGCGACTGGTCTTCGAAGTGGTTGGCACGGCGGGTGACACCCATCAGGCCCAGCACATACAGCGGCGTGAACGCCACCCAGAAGCCCACCAGCCACAGCCAGAAGGAGCGCACACCCCAGGTGCGGTCCAGCTTGTAGCCAAACGCCTTGGGGAACCAGTAGTTGATGCCGGCAAACATGGCAAACACCACGCCGCCGATGATCACGTTGTGGAAGTGGGCGATCAGGAACAGGCTGTTGTGCAGCACGAAGTCGGCCGGAGGCACGGCCAGCAGCACGCCCGTCATGCCGCCGATGGCAAACGTCACCATGAAGGCCACGGTCCACATCATGGGCAACTCGAAGCGGATGCGGCCCTTGTACATGGTGAACAGCCAGTTGAAGATCTTCGCGCCCGTCGGGATCGAGATAATCATCGTCGTGATACCGAAGAAGGTGTTCACGCTCGCGCCCGAGCCCATGGTGAAGAAGTGGTGCAGCCACACCAGGTACGACAGGATGGTGATACACACCGTGGCGTACACCATGGACGTGTAGCCGAACAGGCGCTTCTTGCTGAACGTGGCGACCACTTCGGAGAACACGCCGAAGGCCGGCAGCACCAGGATGTAGACCTCAGGGTGGCCCCAGATCCAGATCAGGTTCACGTAGAGCATGGGGTTGCCGCCCAGCTCGTTGGTGAAGAAGTTGGTGCCCACGTAGCGGTCCAGCGACATCAGCACCAGCGCAGCCGTGAGCACGGGGAACGACGCAACGATCAGTGCGTTGGTGCACAGGGCGGTCCAGGTGAACACGGGCATCTTCATCAGGCTCATGCCCGGCGCGCGCATCTTGATGATGGTCACGATCAGGTTGATGCCCGAGAGTGTCGTGCCCACCCCCGCTATCTGCAGCGCCCAGATGTAGTAGTCCAGGCCGGTGCTGGGGCTCTGCGCCCCCAGGTTGGACAGTGCCAGCCAGCCGGAGGTGGAGAACTCGCCCAGGAACAGCGACACCATCACCAGCACGGCGCCGGCCGTGGTCATCCAGAAGCTGAAGTTGTTCAGGAACGGGAAGGACACGTCGCGCGCGCCGATCTGCAGCGGCACCAGGTAGTTCATCAGGCCGGTGACCAGCGGCATCGCCACGAAGAAGATCATGATCACGCCGTGGGCGGTGAAGATCTGGTCGTAGTGGTGTGGCGGCAGGTAGCCCATGTTGTCGCCAAAGGCCATGGCCTGCTGCAGGCGCATCATCACCGCGTCGGCAAAGCCGCGCAGCAGCATCACCAGGCCCAGGATCATGTACATGATGCCGATGCGTTTGTGGTCAATGCTGCAGATCCAGTCGCGCCACAGGGGGCCCCACAGGCGGAACTTGGTGATGCCCGCCATCACGACGAGGCCGCCCAGGACCACGGCAATGAAGGTCCACAGCACAATGGGCTCGTGCGCCATGGGCACGGCGTCCCAGCTCAGGCGGCCCAGCGCCCAGTGGGATGGAGAAAGGGTTTCGGAGGTCATAGGGAAGCTCATTGACGGATGCTGGCGCCGGAGGTGGAGGCCGGTGCATTGCGGGATTCGAGTGCGGCCACCACCTGGGCGGCGTTTTGCACGGTGCAGACGTCCTGGGGCAGGTTCAGCCCCATGGCGCGCACATAGGCGTCGCCGCCCTGTGCATCAATCGCCATCATGTGGTGCATGCACATCTTTCCGTCTTCGACGCAGCGGTTGAGCACCTTGTCGTACAGGCCTTCTTCCACCGAAGCAAAGCGCTGCACCGGGTCGCGTTCGCTGGGCTTGACCAGGTTCAGGTAGGTGCCCTTGTCGAGCGGCTTGCCTTCGGTCTTGGCTTTTTGCACCCACTGGGCAAAGTCTTCGTTGCTCAGGCCGTGGAACTTGAACGTCATGCCCGAGAAGCCCGCGCCGCTGTAGTGCGACGACATGCCCTTGAACACGCCAGGCTTGTTGATCACCGCGTTCAGTTCGGTCTGCATGCCGGGCATGGCGTAGATCATGCCGGCCAGGTCGGGCACGTAAAACGCGTTCATGGTGGACGTGGCCGTCAGCTTGAACAGGATGGGGCGGTCCACCGGGGCGGCCACTTCATTGACGGTGGCGATGCCTTGCTCGGGGTAGAAGAACAGCCATTTCCAGTCCATGGCCACCACCTGCACTTCGAGCGGCTTCACATCGGCGGGCACGGCGCGCTGCGCGTCGATGCGGTCCAGAGGCCGGTAGGGGTCCAGCTTGTGGGTGCCGATCCAGGTGATGGCGCCCAGCGCAATGATGATCAGCAGGGGCACCGTCCAGATCACCAGCTCCAGCGTGGTGGAGTGGTGCCATTCCGGGTCGTATTCGGCCTCGGTGTTGCCCTGGCGGTATTTCCAGGCAAACAGCAGGGTGAGTGCGATCACGGGCACGATGATGATCAGCATCAGCAGCGTGGCGGTGATGACCATCTGGCCCTGCTGGGCAGCGACGTCACCGGCCGGGTTGAGCACGACAGCCTTGCTGCAGCCTGCCAGGCTGCCCAGCGCTGTCAGGGCGAGCAGCCAGGTGGGCCCACGAAGTTGGGGAAGTTTGAGCATGTGAAGAGCGCGATCAATGCGTTTCAGGGTAAACGCGGATAACGGGATGTGTGCGAATGTACTAGTGCTAGCTTTTTTGTCGATTGGACATTTTGTCCAAGGTCAAAAGCGCAGGCTGTTTTTTTGCACCAATGTGGTGCATTCAAGGGCTTTGAAGGACATTTCCTGCAGCCGGCATAGTGAAACCGCACTTGTGGCCTACAGAAGTTGCGTGTAGAACGGAACGGTCTGAGTTAGCTACACAACGTCAAGGAGCCATGTTCATGAGCAGCCCCGCCACTGCCACTTACCCTGCGGCCGGTTTTCACGAAAGCGCCGCCTCTCTCTCGCGGGCTGATACGCATGAGGACGTCACCCCCAGCGAAATCGCTGTGGGCGTGATCATCGGACGCTCGTCCGAGTATTTCGACTTCTTCGTTTTCGGGATCGCCTGCGTTCTTGTCTTCCCATCCTTCTTGTTTCCCTTTATGTCCCGCCTGGACGGTACGCTGATGGCCTTTGCGCTGCTGGCCGTTGCGTTCGTGGTGCGCCCGGTGGGTACCGCCATCTCCATGGCCATCCAGCGGCGCTGGGGGCGGGGCACCAAGCTGACCATTGCGCTGTTCATGCTGGGCGTCTGCACCGTGGGCATGGCGTTTTTGCCGGGCTACAAGGATGCGGGCACCGCCGCCATCGTGGCCTTGCTGATCCTGCGTGTGGGCCAAGGGCTCGCACTGGGCGGGTCGTGGGACGGCCTGCCGTCGCTGCTGGCCATGTCGGCCCCCAAGGAGCGCCGGGGCTGGTACGCCATGATCGGCCAGTTGGGCGCACCGCTGGGCTTTGTGCTGGCTGCTGGCCTGTTTGCCTACCTGTACAGCAGCCTCACGGTGCAGGAGTTTCTGGCCTGGGGCTGGCGCTATCCGTTTTTTGTGGCCTTTGCGGTGAACGTGGTGGCCCTGTTTGCGCGTCTGCGCCTGGTGGTGGGGCAGTCGTACTCTGAACTGCTCAAGGAGCGTGAGTTGCAGCCGGTGCCGGTGAGCCGCGTCATGCGCGACGAAGGCAGCAACGTGCTGCTGGGGGCTTTTGCTGCACTGGCCAGCTTTGCGCTGTTCCATCTGGTCACTGTGTTCCCGCTGTCGTGGATCACCCTGTACTCCGAGCAGCCCGTGACCCAGATCCTGGGCGTGCAGATCGTCGGCGCGTTCCTCGCGGCGGGCGCCATCATGGTGTCCGGCTGGCTGTCAGACCACCTGGGCCGCCGCAAGCTGCTGGGCGGCATGGCGGTGCTGATCGGCGTGTTCAGCTTCATGGCGCCCGTGCTGCTCAACACCGGTGAAGTGGGCAGCACCATGTTCCTGCTGCTGGGCTTTGTGCTGCTGGGCCTGTCGTACGGCCAGGCATCGGGCACCGTCACAGCCAATTTCTCGCCCCAGTACCGCTACACCGGTGCGGCCCTGTCGGCCGACCTGGCCTGGATCATTGGCGCTGCGTTTGCGCCGCTGGTGGCTCTGTATCTGTCGTCGCAGTTCGGTTTGCTGGCGGTGACGGTGTACCTGCTGTCGGGCGTGGCCTGCACGCTGGGTGCGCTGAACCTGAATCGCCGCATGGAGCGACGCGACCGCTGATGGGTGAGATTGATTTGCTATTGAATGTATAGCTGCTAGCGCATATTCCACTAGCGCTACAGGCGTAAAAAGCTAAAAAAAGCGCCCGGTTCTGCCGGGCGCTTTGCTTTGGGGCCTCACAGGTCACGGCTCAGTCCAGCGTGCCAGTGCCAACTGCAACGGGGTTTCAGTCGCAGGCGGTGAGCGCGTAGCGCGTGGGCCTGGGCAGCGCATCGGCAGGGCCGGGGATCCGCTACGGAAGGGCAAGCCCGTTCAGGGCTCGGAGCTTCGCTCAGTCCTGGGGCCTGAAGCCAATGGTCAGAGAGGGAGGTACCCGCCCATCCACATCGCGCGGCAATGTTTCGGTCTTGTCCAGGGCCCGCAGCACCGCGTCGTCCCAGGCCTTGTTGCCGCTGGACTGCACCAGCCGCTTGCCCACAATGGTGCCGTCGGGTGACAGGCGTACCTCGACCTCGGCACGTGGGTTGCCCGAGATGGCGTCCGGGTACACGATGTTGGGCTTGACCTTCGCCGCCACCTTGCCGCCGTAGCTGCCCGAGGGGCCCGCGCTGCGCTGGGCCGTGCCGGTGGCGTTTTCGGCCCCGGTCGCACCGGCCAGGCCCTGCAAGCGGCGCATGTTGTCTTCGCGCATCTTGGCCAGCTGCTTTTCTTCCGCCTCTGCGTTGCGCTTGGCGGCCTCGTCGGCCTTGCGCTTGTCTTCGGCCAGCTTCTTCTGCTTTTCCTGCTCGGCCTTCTTCTGCTCGGCCAGCTGCTTTTCGCGCTGTTCCTTCTCTTTTTCGCGTTCCTTCTGTTGGCGCTCTTTCTTCTCGTGCTCCAGGCGTTCGCGGCGTTCTTCTTCCTTGCGCTCGCGCTGCCGCTTCTCGCGCAGCTCCTGCTGCTCGCGGGCCTTCTTTTCCTGTTCCAGGCGCTTCTTTTCGCGCTCGATGGCAATGTCTGCCTCGCGCGTGTCCGGCGGCTCTGCGGCCCGCACCGGCGGTGGCGGCGGGGCGGGCGGGGTGGCCGGCTGCACGGGAGGGGGGGGGGGTGGTGGTGGGGGCTCCACGGCGCGTGGAGCTGCTTGTGTGGGCACGGCGGCCCACAACTCAGCCTCTACGGCGGGCTGGTCGGCCGTGTTCTTCCAGTTCACGCCCCAGGTCAGCGCACCGATCAGCACCGCGTGCACCAGCACCGCCAGCGTGATGGCACGCAGGCGCGCCGGTGGGCGGGGCGGGGCAAACTGATCGCGGTCGGTGTGGGCGTGCATGGGCGTCTGAGCGGTGCCGGGCGGGTTCGGTTCAACCGCCTTGCTTGACCGACAGGCCGACGCGTTGCACGCCTGCCTTTTGCAGGGCGTCCATCGCCTTCACCACGGTTTCGTACTGCACGCCTTTATCGGCGCTGATGACCACAGCGCTCTCGGGCCCCTGGCCCTTTTGCCAGCGGCTGGCGGCGTCGCCGATCTCGCGCTGGTTCAAGCTGCGCGTAGCCTCGGGGGTCTTGAACTGCAGCGTGCCGTCCTTGTTGACGATGACCTGGGCCACCACCTTGGGCATGTTCTTGCTCTTGCCCACGCTGGGCACGTCGACCACGCCGGGTGTGAGCATGGGCGCCGTCACCATGAAGATGATGAGCAGCACCAGCATGACGTCAATGAACGGGACCATGTTGATCTCGTTGATGGTGCGGCGGCCTCGGCCGCGGGATGCCATGGCGGGCATGGGGTGCCTCCCGGATCAGTGGCCCGAGGCCGTGTGGCCTGTGGACGCGGGCTGCGCGCCCAGGTTGCGCTGCAGGATGTTGGAGAATTCTTCGATGAAGGTCTCCTGGTGCGTGGCCACGCGGTCGATGTCGCGCGCAAAGCGGTTGTAGGCGATCACGGCCGGGATGGCCGAGAACAGGCCGATGGCGGTGGCGACCAAGGCCTCGGCAATGCCTGGGGCCACGGTAGCGAGCGTGACCTGTTCCATGCCCGCAAAGCCGGTGAAGGCGTGCATGATGCCCCACACGGTGCCGAACAGGCCCACATACGGCGATACGGAGCCGACCGATGCCAGGAAGGAAAGGCTGGACTCGACCACATCCATCTCACGCTGGAAGCTCGCACGCATGGCGCGGCGCGCGCCGTCCAGCAAGGTGCCCGGGTCGGTGATGCGGCGCTCGCGCAGTTTCTGGTACTCACGCATGCCGCTGGCAAAAATGCGTTCCATGGGGCCTGCCTGCTTGGCGTTCTGGGCGGCCGCTGCGTACAGGTCGTTCAGGCTGGTGCCCGACCAGAACTCGCGCTCGAAATCCTCGTTCAGTGTCTTCACGCGCTTCAGGGCAAACAGCTTGCGGAAGATGGCGGCCCAGCTGGCCACCGACACGCCCAGCAGCAGCAGCATCACGAGTTGCACCACCCAGCTGGCGTGCAGCACCAGGGAGATGATGGACATGTTTTGGGAATTCATGGTGTGAGTTGTTCCAGGAGGGTGCTTGGAATTCTGGCGGGGCGCAGGGTGGCGGCATCCACCCATCCGATGCGGATGGTGCCTTCGGTCAGCAAGGTCGGGGGCTGGTCGGTCATCTGCTCTGGTTTCAGGAGCGCCTGCTGCACTATTGTCAACGATGCGCGGCCACTGCTTTGCAGGGCGGCAGTAACAATCAGTTCATCGTCCAGCCGCGCGGGGCGGTGGTAGCGCAGCTGCGCGTCGGTTACGACAAACATGCCGCCGGTTTGTTCCCGCAACTGCTGTTGGCCCACACCCAACGAGCGCAGCCACTCGGTGCGCGCGCGCTCAAAGAACTTGAGGTAGTTGGCGTAGAACACGATGCCACCGGCATCGGTGTCTTCCCAGTAAATCCGGATCGGAAATTCAAACGCCATCGTGGGGTCGCTCGCCTTGGTCATCCGAGCAGCTTGCGCAGCCGCTCCACGGACTCCTGCAATTGCGCCATGGAGTTGGCGGTCGAGAAGCGGATAAAGCGCTCGGGCTCGGCCGTGCCAAAGTCGCGCCCCGGTGTCACGGCAATGTGCGCGCGGCGCATCAGCTCAAACGCAAAGTCCCAGCTGCCGCTCACGCCCAGGTGCTGCGCGGCCTGCGTGCAGTCGGCCCAGGCATAGAAGGCGCCATCAGGCATCACGGGCACATTCAGACCCAGCGACTGCAGCGCGGGGATGAAGAAGTCGCGCCGCGCCTTGAACTCGGCACGGCGGCGTTCGTATTCGGCAATGCTCTCGGCCTCGAAGCAGGCCAGCGCTGCATGCTGCGACACGGTGCTGGCGCAGATGAACAGGTTCTGCGCCAGGCGTTCCACCACGGGCACCATGGCCTCGGGCACCACCATCCAGCCCAGGCGCCAGCCGGTCATATTGAAGTATTTGCTGAAGCTGTTGATGCTGATGATGTTGTCGTCGATGGCGAGTGCGGTGTGGCCAAACTCTTCCTCGTACGACAGACCCAGGTAGATCTCATCGATCATCGTGATGCCGTCGTGCGACCGCACCACGTCGTGGATGCGGCGCAGCTCGTCAGGCGCAATCGAGGTGCCGGTGGGGTTGGACGGCGAGGCCAGCAGCACGCCACGCGTTTTTTCATTCCACGCCGCACGTACCTTGTCAGCGCTCAGCTGGTAGCGCTCGGCCGCCGTGGTGGGCAGCAGCACGGCCTTGCCTTCTGCAGCGCTCACAAAGTGGCGGTTGCAGGGGTAGCTGGGGTCAGGCATCAAAATTTCGTCGCCCGATTCGATGAGCGCCAGGCACGCCAGCTGCAGCGCGGCCGATGCGCCTGCTGTGACCACAATGCGGCGCGCGGGCACGTTGACGCCAAAGCGGCTCTGGTACCAGCCGCTGATGCACTCGCGCAGCGAATCGAGGCCCAGCGCATTGGTGTACTGCGTGGCGCCGTTGTGCACGGCGCGGGCGGCGGCTTCCTGCACCAGGGGCGGTGCGGTGAAGTCAGGCTCGCCGATGTTCAAAAAG
Source organism: Acidovorax sp. FG48 (assembly GCF_057809085.1). NCBI lineage: Bacteria > Pseudomonadati > Pseudomonadota > Betaproteobacteria > Burkholderiales > Comamonadaceae > Acidovorax > Acidovorax sp. FG48. The sequence goes on from NZ_JBMDJH010000013.1 coordinate 66,368, forward strand.
ATCATCGGTTCGCGCGTGCCGGCCACCTCGCGGGCCAGGGCCTGCGCGGCCTTGGCGACCTCCATCACATAAAACGGTTCAATGCGCTCGGCGCGCGTGGAAAACTTCATGGAATGGCATCCTGCCCCGACCGGGCGCCTTGTGGACGTGGTGGCGTGAGGGCGTAGAAAAAAAAGAAACCAAGCCGCCCCGGTTCAATGGGCAGGGCGGCAGCGGGGCAGGGCAGGTTCAGGCAGCGCCCGCGCCTGCGGCCTTGTCGGCGGCCACTTCCACTGCGCGCAGCTTCGGGGCCAGGCCGTTGAGCACGGCGTTCACGTACTTGTGGCCGTCGGTGCCGCCGAACTCCTTGGCGAGTTCGATGCACTCGTTGAGCACCACGCGCCAGGGCACATCCAGGCAGTTCTGGAACTCATAAACACCAATCCACATGGTGGCGTGTTCGATGGGCGAGATCTCGGCCATCTTGCGGTCCAGCAGCGGGGTGATCAGTGCGTCCATGCTGGCGGCGTGCTCGATGCAGCCGTGCAGCAGCGCGTCGTAGTGCGCCGAGTCGGCCTTGTGAAAGCCCGCCAAGTCGCGCGTGAACGCGTCGATGGCCGTGGCGTCGTTGCCGCCTACCAGGTGCTGGTACAACGCCTGCAACGCGAATTCGCGCGCGCGGCTGCGGTTGGACTTGGAGGCAGCCTTGCGTGTGCCGGTGCTCTTGAGGCCGGTGCGGCTCTGCTTGGGCGGGCGTGCCGACGATGGCGTGGGGGTGTTTTCGCTCATGACAGTTCGTCCAGCAGGTTGGCCATTTCCACCGCCACGCGGGCCGCGTCCACACCCTTTTCGGTCTGGCGGGCGATGGCCTGTTCCATGTTCTCGGTGGTGATGATGGCGTTGGCAATCGGGATCTGGTAGTCGAGCGAAAGGCGCGTGACGCCCGCGCCGGATTCGTTGGCCACCAGCTCGAAGTGGTAGGTCTCGCCGCGGATGATGCAGGCCAGCGCGATCAGCGCGTCGTACTCGTCGCTCTCGGCCATGGCCTGCAGGGCCACGGGCACTTCGAGTGCGCCGGGCACCAGCACGTGCTTGATGTGCTTTTCTTGCACGCCCAGGGCCAGCAGCTCTGCGCGGCACGCGGCGGCCAGGGTGTTGGTGATGCTCTCGTTGAAACGGGCCTGCACGATGCCGATGTGCAGCTTCTTGCCGTCCAGTTTGTCTGCGGTGCCTTTGTCTGCGCCAAACATAGTGATCCTGTTCCTGTCTTTATTCTTTGGGGATGAAGCCGGTGATTTCGAGGCCGTAGCCCGTCATGCTGGGCATGCGGCGCGGCTGGCCCATCAGCGCCATCTTGTGCACGCCGCATTCACGCAGGATCTGTGCGCCCACGCCGTAAGTGCGCAGATCCATGCGGCCGCGCTCGGGCGCCTGGGCGGAGCGGGCGGTGCCTTCAAACTGCGCCAGCAGTTGCGCGGCGCTTTCGCCGCAGTTCAGCAGCACGGCCACGCCCTTGCCCTGTTTGGCCAGGTATTGCAGGCTGGTGTCCAGGCCCCAGGAGTGCATGGAGCGGTTGACTTCGAGCGCATCGAACACCGACAGCGGCTCGTGCACCCGCACGGGCACCACGTCGTCGGCGCTCCACTGGCCCTTGACCAGCGCCAGGTGCACGGCCTGGCTGGGTTGGTCGCGGAAGGCGTGGGCAGTGAACTCGCCATAGGCTGTGTGCAGCGTGCGCGTGCCGACCTTTTCGACCAGCGACTCGTTGCGGCTGCGGTATTCGATGAGGTCGGCGATGGTGCCGATCTTGAGGCCGTGCTCGGCCGCAAACAGCTGCAGATCAGGCAGGCGGGCCATGGTGCCGTCGTCCTTCATGATCTCGCAGATCACCGAAGCGGGGCTGCAGCCCGCCATGGCGGCCAGGTCGCAACCGGCTTCGGTATGGCCGGCGCGCATCAGCACACCGCCGTCCACCGCTTGTAGCGGGAAGATGTGGCCGGGCTGCACCAGGTCGCTGGGCTGGCTGTTGCGGTCCACGGCCACCTGCACGGTGCGGGCGCGGTCGGCGGCCGAGATGCCGGTGGTCACGCCCTCGGCGGCTTCGATGGAGACGGTGAACGCGGTGCTGTACACCGTGCCGTTGCGCGCGGCCATGGGCGGCAGCTTGAGGAATTCGCAGCGCTCGCGCGTGAGCGTCAGGCAGATCAGGCCCCGGCCGAAGCGGGCCATGAAGTTGATGGCCTCGGGCGTCACGTGGTCGGCGGCCAGGACGAGGTCGCCTTCGTTTTCGCGGTCTTCTTCATCCACCAGGATGACGATGCGCCCGGCGCGCATCTCGGCCACGATGTCCTCGACGGGCGAGATCGGCACGGGGGTGAGGGGGGTGTTCATGGAAGGTTGGGGCTTTCTGTGGGAGCCTCTGGCGGTGTGCCAGCTGGCGGTGTGCTGCAGCACAGGTTCCCGTGGCCGGTGGCAACGGCTGTGCCCCCAAGAAACCGCCCCAAAGAACATGCGATGCGGCGCTGCCGCACGTCAAAGGGGCATCGTGCCCCAAAACCTCGGATTTTAGTGCACTGGGGCTGCTTGCGTGCCTGAAAGGCGCGGCCCCTGACGCAGATCAGATGGCGCTGCCCTGCAGCACCACGTCCGACGTGGGGTAGGCCACGCAGGGCAGCACGCAGCCTTCTTCCTTTTCCTCGGCCGTGAGGCCTGGCCATTCGATGGCGTAGCGCACGGTGCCTTCGACCAGCTGGCCCAGGCAGGTGCGGCAGGTGCCGTTGCGGCAGGAACTGGGCCAGTCGATGCCGCCTTGCTCCATCGATAGCAGCAGCGGCTGCTCGGGCCAGGCGTCGCACTGGGTGCCATCGGGCTCGACCTTGGCGATGAAGAAAGGGGCGGCGGTGGGTGTCGTCATGGGCGTGTCACTTCAGGGTTGGCGGGCTGCGTAGGTCCACACCAGCAGCAGGTTGTTGGCGGGCATGGGGTGCCGCGCGGCCAGTTGCAGGCCGGCATGGGCAGCCACGGTCGTTACGTCTTCGATGCGGCGAATGCCCCAGGCGGCGTCTTGTGCACGCAGGCTGGCGTCGAAGGCCAGGTTGCCCGGTGCGGTGGGCACTCCGTCTTCGAAGTAGGGGCCATACGTGACCAGGCGACCGCCCTGTGCCAGGTGCCGCGCCGCGCCCTGCATCAGCCCGGTGCAGCAGGCCCAGGGGGCGATGTGCAGCATGTTGGCGCAGTAGACCAGGTCAAACGATGCGGCGCCGAATGCCGGGCCCTCGCTGGGCCAGCGGTCGTGCAGCACGTCCAGCCGCCGGGGCGACTGCAAGTTGCGGGCACCGGCCTGCGCGGCCCAGCCGGTGATGGAGCCAAAGTGGGTGTCCTGCAGGTCGGTGGGCTGCCAGGTCCAGCCGGGCAGGGCGGCGGCAAAGTGGGCCGCATGCTGGCCGGTGCCGCTGGCGATCTCCAGCGCAGCGCCGGTGGGGGGCAGCAACGCCAGCAACTGGGCCAGGATGGGCCCCTGGTTGCGCTCGGCGGCCGGGCTATGCTGAAGGGTCGAGGTGGACACGAGGATATGGAGTGTTTTTGGGCCGCTAGCGCTAGTGGATCATGCGCTGGCAGCTATCAAATAAAGAGCGGTCAACAAAGAACCGACGTGGACTGTACCGCAGACGCCTTACCCACCATAGCTGCCTGTTTTTTCAGCGGCACAAGAAGTTTCCTTGTAAATCAATGACTTAAAACTGTCATACAAGGCTTGTTCACAGTTATCCACAAGATTGTCCAGTGCGGACAGGGATAACCAGGGGTTTTGGAGCCTTCGGTGGGGTGGTGGGAGTGGTCTGCCCGCAGCGGGTTGTGAGTGCCTATTTTTTGGGCGGCACAAGGATATGCCTTGTAAATCAATCACTTAAACCTGTCATACAAGGCTTATCCAAGGTTATCCACACCATTGTCCAGTGCCTGTTGGGATAACCCGCATCACGATTTTGTAAATTGCCTAAAAATGAGGCAATGCGGTGCATTCCCTTGCAAATCAAGCACTTGGCGTTGTCATACAGGACTTGCCAAAACTTATCCACATGATTGTCCAGCGCGCGCAGGGATAACCTGCAAAGGGGGGCTGGCGGACTATCTCAGGCCGTGACCTTCACGCCCTTCCAGAACGCGACGCGGCCCTTGATCTCGGCGGCCTCGGGCTTGGGGTCGGCGTAGAACCAGGCGGCGTCGGTGTTCATCTCGCCGTTGACCAGCAGCGACAGGTAGCTGGCCTGGCCCTTCCAGGCGCACGTGGTCTTATGGTTGCTGAAGGTGAAGTACTCGCGGTGCAGCGCGCTTTCGGGAAAATAGTGGTTGCCTTCCACCACCACCGTGTCATCGCTTTCGGCAAGCACTACGCCGTTCCAGATGGCTTTCATGGGAGATCCTTGGGTCAAAGTGGCCGGTAGCGCCAGTACTGCATGCGCTAGCAGCTATCAAAAAATGAGTGCGGGAGGGGTGCGCCAGCCACTCCTGGAAGCCTGCGCAGCTGCCCATTATTCCCAATGTGCCGCGTTACCGCGCGCCATGTTCTGGCTCTGGAATGGGTTGGTGCGGTACCCAGTCGCCTGCGCAACGCGCACGGGCCCCGCAGTGGCTTACAGTGCAGCGCGCGGCATCCGTACCTGCGGTGGGGTGCCAGGGGTTTTTGCGTTCCACACATTCATCGACCAAGACAACAGGAGAACCTTCACCATGGGTATTGATTTCCAAGGCCGCGTGGCCATCGTGACGGGCGCAGGCGGTGGCCTGGGCCGCCAGCATGCACTGGCTCTGGCCAAGCGCGGCGCCAAGGTGCTGGTCAATGACCTGGGCGGCGCGGTGGACGGCAGCGGCGGCACGGTGACGGCCGCGCAGGCTGTGGTCGACGAGATCCGCGCCGCAGGCGGCGAGGCCCTGGCCAACGGCGCATCGGTCACCGACTTCGCGGCCGTCGAAGCCATGGTGCAGCAGGCCATTGACGCTTGGGGCCGGGTGGACATCCTGGTCAACAACGCCGGCATCCTGCGCGACAAGTCGTTCGCCAAGATGGACATGGCCGACTTCCGTCTGGTGGTGGACGTGCACCTGATGGGCGCCGCCAACTGCTGCAAGGCCGTGTGGCCGCACATGGTGGCCCAGCAGTACGGCCGCATCGTCATGACGACATCCTCCACCGGCCTGTACGGCAACTTTGGCCAGGCCAACTACGGCGCAGCCAAGCTGGCCCAGGTGGGGCTGATGCAGACCCTGGCCATCGAAGGCGCCAAGTACAACATCCACGTGAACGCCCTGGCCCCCACGGCCGCCACGCGCATGACCGAGGGCCTGATGCCCCAGGAGGTGCTGGACGCCCTGAAGCCCGAGGCCGTGGTGCCCGCCATGCTGGTGCTGGCGCACGAAAGCGCGCCTTCGCGCACCATCCTGTGCGCCGGTGCGGGCACGTTTGAAGCGGCCCACATCACCCTCACGCAGGGCATCCACCTGGGGATTGGCGCCGATGTGCCCGAGCAACTGGCGGCCCGCCTGGCCGAGGTGACCGAGCGCGCGGGCGAGCAAGTACCACAAAGTGGCGCAGCGCAAGGAACCAACGAGGTTGGACGCGCTTTGGCCGCAAGGGCTTGACACCCCTGTGGGCGGGCCAGCGCTCAACGTGCTAAGTTCCGGGCCGACAGAAGTTGGATCGGTATAAACATATGAGCAAACTGCACGAGAGACTGGCCGCCTACCCGGCGGACGCCCTGGGGGGGATTCGCCGCGGCATTGAAAAGGAAGGGCTGCGCGTGCTGCCCACCGGCGGCCTGGCCCTCACGCCCCACCCGCTGGCGCTGGGCTCGGCCCTCACACACCCCCTGATCACCACGGACTACAGCGAGTCGCAGCTGGAGCTGATCACCGGCGCCCACAAGGGCGTGCAGCAGTGCCTGGACGAGCTGACCGAGGTGCACCAGTTCGTGCACCACACGCTGAAGGACAGCGGCGGCGAGCTGCTCTGGGCCTCCAGCATGCCCTGCGGCCTGCCCACGGACGAGACGATTCCGATTGGCCGCTACGGCAGCTCCAACGTGGGCCGCGCCAAGAGCGTGTACCGCATGGGCCTGGGTCACCGTTATGGCCGCCGCATGCAGACTATTTCGGGCATCCACTACAACTGGTCGCTGCCGGGTGTAGACAGCGAGCAGTATTTCGCGCTCATCCGCAACTTCCGTCGCCACGCGTTTGTGCTGCTGTACCTGTTCGGCGCATCGCCCGCGCTGTGCCCCTGTTTTGTGGAAGGGCGTGAACACCGCCTGCAGCCCATGGAAGGCGGCAGTGCCTTGTACCTGCCCCACGCCACCTCGCTGCGCATGGGCCGCCTGGGCTACCAGAGCGATGCGCAGGCCACGCTGGCCGTGAGCTATAACGGCCTGACGGGCTATGCCAACTCGCTGCACGAGGCGCTGACCAAGCCGTACCCGGCCTATGAAGCCGTGGGCATCCGCAACCCGGGCGGCGACTACAACCAGCTGGGCACCAGCCTGCTGCAGATCGAGAACGAGTTCTACGGCACCATCCGCCCCAAGCGCACGGTGCGCACGGGCGAGCGCCCGCTGCACGCGCTGCGCGAACGCGGGGTCGAATACGTCGAAGTCCGTCTGATGGACCTGGACCCGTTCGTGCCTGTGGGCATCACCGCGCCCACCATGCGCCTGCTGGATGTGTTCTTGCTGCACTGTCTGCTGTCTGACAGCCCGCCCGATACGCCCGCCGAGATTGCCGAACTCAAGCAGAACCAGCACCTGACCGCAGAGCGCGGCCGCGAGCCCGGTCTGCGCCTGTCCCGCAATGGCCAGAGCGTGCTGCTGACCGAATGGGGCGCCGAGGTGCTGGCGGCGTGCGAGCCGTTGGCCGCAGCGCTGGACGCCACCCATGGCACCGACGACTACAGCACTGCGCTGCGCGATGCCCGTGCACTGATGGCTGCGCCCGAGCGCACGCCCTCAGCCCGTGTGCTGGACAGCATCGTGCAAAGCCACCAGCACAGCTTTGAAGCCTTTGCGCGCCAGCAGTCCATGGCCGCCCGCGACGCGCTGCTGGCTCTGCCCTGGACGGCCGAGCAGCAGGCGCGCTACGTGGCGATGGCTGATGAATCGATCGCAGCGCAAAAGGCCATCGAGGCCGCCGACACGCTGCCGTTTGAGGAGTGGCGCGAGCAGTACATGGCGGTGGAGCAGCTGGGCTGAAGGCGCGGTCGCGGGGCGGGTCCGATTGACGTGCTATTGAATTAGTAGCTGCTCAGGCATATTGCACTAGCGCTACCAGCCCAAAACCCTTCAAAGTCAGTCCTGCAGCTGCAGCAAGGCCTCTTGCCGCCAGTATTCGGCGGCGCTCAGAAACCCCTCCCACACGCAGCCGTTGCAGCCCCGCCCGCAGCAGGTCGTGGGCTCGGGCGGCGGGTTGCGCAGTGTGATGCCAAGAGCGGCCGCGCGCTGCTGCAGTACCGCGAACATGGCTTGCGCCGTGGCGCCGTCCACCGCCGGGGCCGGGGTTGTCTCCTCAGGCAAGGTCACGGCTGGCGGCGCCCCGCCTTGGCGCGGCGCAGGCCGTACTGCACGCCAAACGCAATGCCCAGCACCAGCGCAAACCAGCCCACCAGCGCCACCTGGCCCATGAGGTCGCGCACGCTGGTGGAGCGGGCCACATAGGGCGCCAGCAAGATGACCAGGCCGATGAGGGCCAAGGTCACGCCCTTGAACAGCAGCTCTTTGTCGGCCTTGGTGGCCTTGGGCTTGCGCGAGGTGTCGAGAGGGGCTGGCATGCAGATAAAAACGCCGTGGCGTGGGCAGAAGTAAGACCGCGATTATCCTTGCCACCCTCGGACACCTCAGAACAACGTAGAAAGTACACCGCATGGCCATCCAGTGGTTCCCCGGTCACATGCACCTGACCCGCAAAGCCATCACCGAACGCATCAAGGACATTGACGTGGTGATCGAGGTGCTGGACGCGCGCCTGCCCGGCTCCAGCGCCAACCCGCTGCTGGCCGAGATCACGGGCCACAAGCCCACGCTCAAGGTGCTCAACAAGCAGGACGTGGCCGACCCCGAGCGCACGGCGCTGTGGGTGGACTGGTACAACGCCCAGAGCGACACGCGTGCGTTGCCGCTGGATGCATCCGACCCCGCCCCGACGCGCAAGCTGATCGACGCCTGCCACCTGCTGGCGCCCAGCCGGGGCGGCATGGCCAAGCCCATGCGCGTGCTGATCTGCGGTGTGCCCAACGTGGGCAAGTCCACGCTGATCAACACGCTGAGCAACAAGCGCCAGGCCAAGACCGGTGACGAGGCGGGCATCACCAAGCTGGAGCAGCGCATCACGCTGGCTGACGACTTCTACCTGTGGGACACGCCGGGCATGCTGTGGCCGCGCATCGTGGTGCCCGAGACCGGCTACAACCTGGCCGCCAGCGGCGCCGTAGGCCGCAATGCGTATGACGAAGAACTGGTCGCGCTGGAGCTGCTGCGCCGCCTGCAGAAGCATTACGCCCCCTTGCTGGAGGCGCGCTACAAGCTGGGCCTGCCTGCGGGTGCGGTGGCCGAGATGCACGACGAAGAACTGCTCGAAGCCATTGGCCGCAAACGCGGGGCCATGCTGGGTGGCGGCAAGGTCAACTTGCAAAAGGCGGCCGAGATCGTGATGACCGATTTCCGCAGCGCCATCCTGGGCCGCATCACGCTGGAGACCCCGGCCGAGTTCGAGGCCTGGCGCGCTGCTGGCCTGGCCGAGGACGCCAAGCGCCAGGCCAAGAAGGCTGCGCGCGCCAAGGCCAAGGGCAAAGGCTCTGGCGTGCGTGAGCCCGCGCCGGACAGCGACGCGGACTGAGTGAGCCGGCCTGCGCCTGTGGGCCAGCAGGCGCTGTAGGCCATCCCGTGCCGACGCTGGCGACGGTACCGGGCGCGCAACGTACAGATGCCGACGGGGGGGGCGACGGGATGCCGACGGGCGGGCGCTGCAGCCTCGCCAGCGGCATTTTGTTCATAGGCGTTTTCTATGCCTGCGGTTACGATGGTTTCCTCCCCCGCACTTCCCGTCGCCATGGCCGAAGCTCCCGCTGTTCCGCTGCCAGACCACGAAGACGCCACAACGCGCCACCTGGTGCGGGTGGCGGGCTGGTCCGTGATGTTGCTGGGTTTTGTCATCGGCCTGCTGCTGCTCTGGGACCAGCCCGTGCAGCCGATGCGCGTAGCGCTCAACTTTGTCGCGGGCTGCATTGGCGGCACCGCGCTGCTGCTGGCGCGCTGGCGGCGGTGGACGCTGGCGACCCACCTGCTGGTGTGGGGCGTGTGGGTGTCGGTGTCGCTGGTGGCGGCGCGCAATGGCGGCGTCAATGGCCCCAATCTGCTGAACTACCCCGTGATCGTCGTGCTGGCCGGATGGCTGCTGGGCGTGCGTGCCACGCTGACGCTGGTGGTACTCACGGCCCTGCTGTTCCTGGGCTTCATCTGGGCGGACATGCAGGGCCTGCTCAAGCCGGTGCAGGTGGCCAACCGCGTGGCGGGTGCGGTGTACCTTGCGGGCATTCTGGTGCTGACCGCCGCCGCCACGCTGCTGTCGCGCCGCAACTACATGAGCCGGGTGCGCGAGGCCCAACAGACCGCAGCCAATCTGGCAGCCAGCGAGGCGTCGCTGCGCAAGCTGCTGCGGGCCGTGGAGCAAAGCCCCGAGGCCATCGTCATCACCGATCTGCGCGAGGACATCGAGTACGTGAACGAGGCCTTTGTGCGCCGCACCGGCTACGCGCGCGACGAGGTGGTGGGCCAGGCCTCGGCCCACTACTCCAGCAACGGCCTGGCGCCCGCGCAGCGCGAGGGCCTGCGCACCACGCTGGCACGCGGGGACAGCTGGGCAGGGGAGCAGGTCAACTACCGCAAGGACGGGCAACCACTGATCGAGTCCGTGGTGGTGGCACCCATCCGCCAGACCGATGGCCGCGTGAGCCACTTTGTGGAACTCAAGCAGGACATTACCGAGCGCAAGCGCGCCGCCGACGAGATCCACCGCCTGGCCCATTTCGACAGCCTCACCAGCCTGCCCAACCGGTCCACGCTGATGGAGCGCCTGCATGCGCTGCGTGGGCGCCCCGGCCGTGTGTTGTCCACCCAGCACGCCCTGCTGCTGCTGGACCTGGACCGGTTCACCACCTTCAACGATGCGCGTGGCAGCGAAATGGGCGACCGCCTGCTGTGCGCCGTGGCGCTGCGCCTGTCCGAGATCCTGCCCCCGCAGGACCTGCTGGTGCGGGTGGCGGGCGACGAATTTGCCGTGGTGCTGCATGGCCTGGGGGCCGACGCCTCGCTGGCCGGCCGCCACGCGCTGGCCTTTGCCGAAAAGCTGCAGACCGCCTTGTTGCGCCCCCTGCGGCTGGAGGGCGACGCGCAGGACGCCCAACTGGGCGCCAGCATCGGCATCACCCTGTACCCCCAAACCTCGGACGATGGGGCGCACGACGCACTGCGGCGCGCGGGCACCGCCTTGCACCGGGCCAAGCAGGCCGGCGGCGGCCAGGCGGCCTTTTTTGAACAGGGCATGGGCGAGGCGGCCGAGCAGCGCTTTCGGGTGGAGCGCGAGCTGCGCCACGCCATTGGCGCGGGCGAGTTGCGGCTGCACCTGCAGTCGCAGGTCGATGTGTCGGGGCAGGTCACAGGGGCCGAAGTGCTGGTGCGCTGGCAACACCCGCGCGACGGGCTGGTGGCGCCGGGCGTGTTCATCCCGGTGGCCGAAGAGTCTGACCTCATCGTCAGCCTGGGCGAGTGGGTGCTGGCCCATGCCTGTGCGCTGCTGGCGCAGCCGGTGTTTCGCGAGCGGCGTTTGCGGCTGTCGGTCAACCTCAGCGCGCGGCAGTTCCGGCAGGCGGGCTTTGTGGGGCAACTGCGGGCCGTGCTGGCCGCCACGGGGGCCGACCCCCGGCTGCTCACGCTGGAGGTGACCGAGGGATTGGTGATCGACGACTTTGACGACGCGGTGGCCAAGATGCGCGCGCTGGCTGCGCTGGGCGTGGACATGTCGCTGGACGACTTTGGCACCGGCTATTCATCGCTGGCCTACCTCAAGCGCCTGCCGATCCAGGAGATCAAGATCGACCGGTCGTTTGTGCACGAGGCCCCCACCAATGCAGACGACGGCGTGCTGGTCGAGGGCATCCTGTCGGTGGCCCGGCACTTTGGCTTGCGCGTGGTGGCCGAGGGGGTGGAGACCCAGGCCCAGGCCGACTTCTTGCGCCAGCGCGCGCCGGACATCGTGTATCAGGGCTACCTGTTTGGCCGGCCCGAGCCCGATGTGCAGTGGCTGGAGCGGCTGACCCAGCCTGCGTGAGCGATGGCGCGGAGCGCGCCGGGTGCAGCGCTGTTGATACGGGATTTGAAGCAAAAATAGCTGCAGGCGCTTGTTGAATATGCGCCTATAGCTATTGATTTGGTAGCGGTTCGCCTTTTGGTGCGGCAGCGCACTGTGGTGACTTACCTGTTTTTTTCTTTGCCCTTGGGCATGACAGTGGTCACGGGCGGCATGGGCCGGTCTGATGCGCTGTGTTCCTTGGGTGGCGAGGTGTCCTTTTTGGGTTTCTTCGCCGTCTTGTTGCTGCGCTGTTCGCCTTTGGCCATGGGGCCTCCTTGAAAGGTCTCGGGATGGGACCGTACAAGCATGGTACGTCACAACGTGCGTCGTTGGCGGTCACCACGCGGCTACATTCCCGCGCCTTCGGCCGCCTGTAGGGGCGCCGCGCCGCTGCGCGCCCTCAGAGCCAGCCGCTGGTCATGCGCCAGTGCCAGCGCGTTCAGCACGGCAAGACCCAGCCCCAACGCGCAGGTGGCGCTCCAGCCGCCCCACAGCCAGGCCACCGACCCCATGGCCGAGCCCGTGGCGGCACCCACAAAGTAGCTGGTCATGTACACCGCGTTCAGCCGCGCGCGGGCCGTGGGGTCCAGGCGGTAGATCACGTTCTGGTTGCTGATGTGCACGCCCTGCAGCGCCAGGTCGGCCACCAGCATGCCCACCACAAACCACGCCAGGCTGCTCGCGCCCAGCCACAACGCCACCCAGCCCAGCAGCAACAAGCCCACCGACAGGGCCGTGGCCACTTGTGCCTGCCCCCGGTCTGCCATGCGCCCGGCCACACTGGCCATCAGCGCACCCGCCACGCCCGCCAGCCCCACCAGCCCGATGCCTGCATCGCCCAGACGGTGCGCAGGTCCCGCCAGCAGCAGCGCCATGGTGGAGAACAACACACTCACCGAGGCAAACGACAGCGCACCCAGCAAGGCCCGGCTTCGCAACCGGGGGTGTCGCAGCGCCAGCGTGCCCAGCGACCGCAAGACCTGGCCATAACTTTGCGTTTGTGCCGAGGCGACATTGCGCGACACCGGCATCACCCACCACAGCGCCAGCGCCACTGCCACCATGGCAACGCCCGCCACGCGGTACACCAGCGTCCAGCCACCCACCTCCGACAGCAGCCCCGCCACGCTGCGCGCCGCCAGAATCCCGGTCAGCAGCCCGCTCATCACCAGCCCCACCGCCCGGCCGCTGCGCCCAGGTGCCGCCAGGGTGGCCGCCAGCGGTACCAGCACCTGCGCCGCCACCGAGAACAGACCGGTGAGCAGCGTGCCCAGCCCCAGCATGGCGTAGCTGCGAGCGAAACCGCTGGTGAACAGCCCGAGTGCCGCGAGCAGCATCAGCGTGACGATGAGCCGCCGCCGCTCCAGCAAGTCACCCAGCGGCACCAACAGCAGCAGCCCCGCCGCATAAGCCACCTGCGCCAGGGTCACGACGAGCGCTGCCGATGCATCGCGCACCTGCAACTGTGTGGCGATGGAGTGCAGGAGCGGCTGGTTGAAGTAGTTGCTGCCCGCACAAAGGCCGCAGGCCACGGCCATGAGCAAGAGCACCGGTGTGCTGAGGCCCGGTGCGCCAGGGGGCTGTGCGTTTTGGGATGGGTGGGCGGTAGAGAGGGGGGCTGGAGAGGACGAGGTCATGGAGAGTGCTGGTGCGTATCGCGGACACATGCAACGCCCATGCCATGAGTCGTGAGGCACGCGCTTCCATGGTGACCGGCTTCTCGTTTGGCGCATTCCAACAGACTTTTCCTCCCAGCGGGGTGCCCGGAGGGACTTAGGCTATGCGCTTGCATATGGCAGGATGCCTACCGCAAGTGTTCGAGTCCTGCGGCCTTGGCATACAGATCGCTACTCCCACTTTCGCGACAGCAGCGGATGCCGAAGTACTGGACAACGAGGGGCGGACTTGGGCGGGATGCTGTGTTCCTGCGCTTTCACGGTGCCGGTCGATGCGTGTTGGTTGCAAGGCTGAATGAGGGGCGGGTGTGGGCCCTTAAGAGCCGGTCATACTTTCGGAACCATCATCCGGTTTGAGACGCTTGCGGTTATCTGTCCTCCCTCGTCTGACGCTTACTCCCGACTATGAGAGGTCGAATGTGCTCAGGAATCCGGCTGCCACCGACAAGACAAAGCAAAATCTGAACGTCTTGTTCTCGCATTCTTTGTAACTTCATTGCCGCGAACTTCCCCGGCCAATACGCATGACACACCGGTCACTTTCGCCCGCTCTCAGAGGTGGTCTGCTGGCGCTGCTGGCGGCCGCCCTTTTTGGTCTGAGCACTCCTTTTGTCCAGTTGTGGGGCCGGGGTCTCGGCCCGTTCACTACGGCTGGGCTTCTCTATGGCGGCGCGGGCCTGGTGGCCTTGTTCATTCGCCGCCCCAGAGAGCGGGAAGCGCAATTGCAGCGTGGTGATGCCGGTCGTCTGCTGGCCATGGCAGTGTTCGGCGCCGTCATTGGACCCGTTGCCCTGGTGTGGGGCCTGCAGCGCACCAGCGGAACGTCCGCCTCCCTGATGCTCACCCTGGAGGCCTTCTTCACAGCGTTGCTCGCCTGGAGGCTGTACGGTGAAACGGTGGACAGGCGTGTGCTACTTGCCATGGCTTCTCTCATGGCCGGTGGGATGGTCCTCACGCTGGACCAGGGCCTGCAGGGCAACGTGCAACTGCTCGGGTTGACCGCTGTCATGGTGGCAACAGCCGCATGGGGCGTGGACAACACCTTGTCGCGCGGCGTGGCTGACCGTGACCCTGGACAGGTAGTGCTCGCGAAATCAGGCCTGGGTGTCGTTGCTACTGTCCTTCTCGCTGTGCTGCTTGCGGAGCCTATGCCCAATCTATTGGCCGCTGGCGTGCTGCTGGGCATTGGCGCGACTGGCTACGGTCTGAGCCTGCGCTTTTATCTGCTCGCTCAGCGCACCTTCGGCGCTGCACGCACGGGCTCAGTGTTTGCGTTCGCTCCGTTTATTGGCGCACTGGGTGCTTTTGGGCTTGGAGAGCGCGCAGCCTCGGTGCTGCTGGTCCTCGGAGGGGCACTGATGCTGGCCGGGGTGGTCTTGCATCTGATTGAGTCGCACGACCACGAGCACACCCATGAGGTCCTTGAGCATGAGCACGCGCATACACACGGTGACGGTCATCATGACCACAGCCATGAGCCCATGCCACAAGGGGCTCACAGTCACTTGCACACGCACACGGCGCTGGTACACAAGCACCCGCATGTGCCTGATTTGCACCACGGGCATATGCACTGAAGCCAAGGGGCTTTGCTGGCAAATGCCTATTTGTTGGCAAATAGTACGGACTGCATGTCCGCAAACAGCCTTAAGCCATCGCCTGGAAGCTCGGAGCGGCTGAACGCTTCTGGCCGTCAACAGCCTTCATCCACCTACCACCGCACCGGCCCTGCCTCGTCCGTCCAGAATATCCAACGCCGCGTCTCCACGTACGGCGATGTGCCAATCGAATAGGGGTCCATGCCCGTCTCGCGGCGCTCCAGCCGTACCAGGTAGCCCCCATAGCTGGCCGCCCACAGCGTTGCGCCATCGGGCGATACGTCGATGGCGCTGATCGTGCTGCCGATGTGGTGGCGCCACAAGGCTTGCCCTTCGTCGCTGTAGGCGTGGAGGTAGCCGTCAGCCTCGCCGAGAATCACCAAGCCGGGCAAGGTGGCGGACGCGTACACGCGGCAATGTTCGTCCAGTGGCGGTGTGTCTTCATCCGTGTCCGCCGCCTCTTGCGATGCAACGCCGATCGGAATCGAGCGCGTAGCGCCCCAGTACAAGTGACACGAATTGGCAAACAGGCGTGTGCCGTCGTGCGAGAACACGGCGTGGTGGGGGTAGGACGACAGGGGCTCATGTTCGGCCACCAAAGCGCCGTGCGTATCCAGCACGATGTGTGGGCTGTCCTGGTCGCCGACCGCGATATGGCGTTCGTCGGTTGATAGGGCCATGTGCAGCATGTCCAGCGCCAGCACCGTGACCGTCTCTCCTTCGACCTCTTCGTCCATCTGGTTCTTGGGCCAGGTGTAGGGGCCGTCTTCGTCAAACCTCTGTGGGTGCAGGCGTTGAATCGTGCCTTCAGCGTCTGGCGCCGTGCAGGTCAGCAAATAGACCCCCGTGGGGTTGCGCAGTAGCACGCGCAGGCCATCGTTGAACGGGATGATGTCATCGCAGCGCTGACCCAGCGGGCCGGCCGACACCTGCACCTGCGGCGGCAGGCCTTCGTTGCCGCGCGGCAGTGTGAACCGCGCAATCACCGGGCCATTCCATCCCCGGTGGGTGGTGATGTGCCGGCCGTCGCTTTGGGCAAAACACTGGCGATCGGGCGAGCGGCCCACGCCACGGATGCCGGGCAGCAGTGCGTGCTCGGTGCCTTGCAGTACCGCCCAGTGAGCGCCGTCGTCATGGGCCGCGCCGATGCGCGCGATCACGCGGTCATCCTCCAGCAGCCATACGGGGCCGATGAATTGCCCGGCTTTGGCAGCGCGTTTCACATACGCGTCTGGGGCAAAGGCAAAGCGCTGGCGAAAGCGCGTGGCAAGCTCTTCGTCGGCCCAGCGGCTCACCACGCGTGCCAGTTGCAGCACGGTGGGCGCGTCGGCCTTGCGCGGGTCTTCGGGCAGAGCGTCATCGTCCTCTGCTTGTTTTTCGTCTCCACCAAGGGCTGCGGAGGCTTCGGCAGGGTCAGCAGGGTCAGCAGGGTCGGCAGTATTGGCATCGCGGGCCAGCTGGCTCGCGCGGATGGTCGCCACGTAGGCTTGCCCATCGGCCTGCCACTGCTCCGACAGGGTCATGAGTTCGACAGGAAATACGGCTGCATCGGGCAGGTCGGGCGGCAAGGGTGGGGTGGCCAGCAGTTGCACGGCAGCTTCGATGCGGCGGGCCTCGGCCTGCTGGGCCTGCGCCTCTTCGTGCCGTGCGCGGATACGGGCCTGCACCCGGCCGTGAAAGCGCAGCAGCCGGGCAAGGTGGTCGGCGGCGCAGCGGGGCAGGGGGGCGCGGCTGTCGCTCTGGCGCTGGGTGTAGCTGAACTCGACCGCGGCAGGCCCTCCGCGCGCCTCGTCCACATCGATCTGGTAGGCGCTGTGGGCGTTGTCTTCGTCGTCGCCCGGTGCATCGTCTCCATTGCGCCAGCTGTACTTGAGCGCGCGGCCCCAGGGTTCGCCATCGTGCATGCAGGGCTGGCGCGCGCCCACCCAGACCTCGCCCTCCCAGTAGCCGTTGCGGTCGCTGTCCCACCAGTCGTTGTACTGCTCGGTGAACACGGGCAGGCTGGTGAAGGCCTCGATGTGCTCAGCCGTCATCGTGGCTTGCAGGCGCTGGTAGAGGGGGTACCGCGCGCGGTGCTGGCCCACGGCCTTGCGCACATAGTCCAGCACCCCGCGCCACGCGTGTTCGCAGGCCTGCCAGGCGTCGGGGGCGTGGCCGGGCTCGGTGGGGGGCGCCAGCACCTGCCAGTCGCCAGGCTCGCCCTGCGTGTAGCGGCGGTACAGCAGCGTGCGCTGGGCGACCGTGGGGGCCGCGTGGCGCCACAGCTTGGTGGCCACGCGCTCCAGCCAGTTGCGGGGCGCGGGCACCTGCTCCACCGACAGGTAGAAGTCCCAGGTCTTCCAGACGGTGATGAACACGTTGTCGTCGCGCGCGTCGCCCTCGTCGTCCACATGCCGCTGGCAGAGCGAAAAATCGGTCTGCTGAAACCAGCCGTAGGCCTTGTGCTCCTTGTGCGCAATCACCGGCGTGCGCACCACGGCCAGGATGTTGTCGATGCTGATGGCATCGCTGGCGCACAGGTCGTGGGCCACGGGCTGGTCGGCGTGGATGTCGGCGCTACTGCGCACCGCGCTGTGGCCTGCCCGCACAGCGGCAAGCACCTGGCGGCGGTTGATCATGGCGGCCAGGCCGTCTTCGCCAGCATCCACGCCCTCGTGGAACTCGGGGGCGAACACGGCGCCCACGATCTCTGCCGAGAACTCTGCACGGTTGGGCACACCGCGCACTTCGTCCAGCAAAAACTCCACCTGTTCGGGGCCTGCGATGTCCACGTGGTACCCGTCGGTGAACAGCGCCACCCGGGCCTGCAGCCCCCCGCGCACACGCAGCTCGCCGTGGTTGTAGTGGCCCCACAGCAGCTCGTTCACCTGCAGCGCGCCCTGCACGTACACCAGCTGCCCGCCCACAACGGCGTTGTGCAGATGCGCGTTGCCGGTGACGATGAGGTGGGTGGTGCCGTCGGTGTCCGCGCTGGTCAAAGCGCCGTCGATGCGCAGGTCTCCGTCCACCAGGATCAAAAACGGTGCACGGGGCACCGAGGCATCACCAGGGCCGTCTGGAACGTCATGCAGCCACTGGCGCAGCGGGCTACCTGGGGCCAGGGGGGCGTCGAGGTGCAGCGCAGGCCAGTGCACAGCGCCCGTGATCCACAAGGTGGCTTCGTCCGCCAGAGCGTCGGGTTCTTCCGCCAGGCGCTGGGCGATCCAGCAGTCGGCAGGAAGGCGGTGGGCCACGTCGGCCAGCGGGCAAAGTCGGACAGTGGTCATGGGGCGGGGCGCGGAAGGGGCCGGAGAAGGGCACGTGAGGGGCTCAACCGGCGGGCATCGTACACCGCGCCCTGCAACGATCCGGCTTTGCGCCGACAATGATGTGTCATCTTATTAATTCACCGCCATGACGCAGAACCCCCCCGTTTTTGAAGTCCTCCCCCGCGACCTCTCGGCTTACCGCCAGGGCAATGTGGGCATTGACTATGTGCACCGCTTCGAGTCGGGCAAGCCTGGCCCGCATGTGCTCATCAACGCCCTCACGCACGGCAACGAGATCTGCGGCATGGTGGCCGCCACGCATCTGCTGGACACGGGCGTGCGCCCCCTCATCGGCACGCTGACCATCAGCTTTGCCAACGTCGCGGCTTACGAGTCGTTTGATCAGAGCCGCCCGTTCGAGAGCCGCCAGCTGGTGCACAACCTCAACCGCATCTGGTCGGCAGCCGAGTTGGATGGCACGGCGGACAGCCCCGAGCTGCAGCGCGCCCGCGTCCTGCGCCCGGTGGTGGCTGCGGCTGATCACATCCTCGACATCCACTCCACCAGCCAGGACGTGCAACCTTTCTGGGTGTACCCGGCCTACCCGCGCAACGCGGAGGCGGCGCTGGCCATCGGCCGCCCGCCGGTGCACCTGGTGATGCCCAGCGGCCTGGGCTCGGGCACGCCGCTCATCCAGCACGGCCGTCACGGGCAGGCCGAAGGGGGCGGTGTGGCGGTGGTGGTGGAATGCGGCCAGCACTTCCGCCAGTCGGCGGCCGACCTGGCCACGGCCGTGGCGCTGGACTTCCTGGCGCACTTCGGCCTTATCGCGCCGGTGGCCGACCGGCCCGCACCCGCCGAGCAGCGCCGCTATGAACTGCTGGAGACGTGCATGGTGCGCACTACCGACTTCCGCTTCACGCGGCCGGTGCAAGGGTTCGAAGTGTTTGCCAAAGGGGACCTCATCGCCACCGACGGCCCGCACGAGATCCGCGCGCTGTGCGACGACTGCACCATCCTCATGCCCACCCGCGAACCCATCGTGGGCCGCGAGGCGGTTTACCTCACACGGCCGATCTGACCCGGCTGGTACGGCGCCAGACCTGCGGGCGCGTCGTCCGACGGTCTGGCTGCAACCGCCTGACGTTGTTCAGGGCGGAACCACCGCCTGTGTGCGCTCCTGGCGCACGAGGTACAGGCCGCTGCCGATGATGATGGCGCCGCCCAGCAGCGTGCTGTAGCCAGGCACCGTCTGCCACAGCACCCAGTCCAGCCCCATGCCCCAGGCCAGGGCCGTGTACTCGAAAGGGGCTACCACCGAGGCCTGCCCGTGGCGAAACGCCTCGGTGATCGCCAGCTGGCCCGCAAACCCGGTCACCGCCAGCCCTGCCACCAGCGGCCAGTGGGCCTGCGCCACGCCCACCCACTGGGGCCACGCCAGCGCGCCGGCGCCCAGTGCCAGCAGCGTGGTAGTCCAGAACACCAGGCTGGCGCTGGAGTCGGTGCGGGTGAGCATGCGCCCCGTGATGGCCGATACCGCATAGCAGGTGGCTGCTGCCAGCACCGCCAGTGCGCCCAGGGTAAAGAACGCCTCCTGGTTGGGCCGCAGCGCCACCAGCACCCCCACCATGCCCAGCACAATGGCCACCCAGTGGGCGGGGCGCACCTTTTCGCGCAGCACCACGGTGGACAGCGCGGTGATGAGCAGCGGAGCAATGAAGAACAGCGTATAGGCCTCGGCCAGCGCCAGTTCGCGGATGGCAAACGCAAACAGCGCCAGCATGGCCACGTTGAGCCCGCCGCGCAGCAGGTGCAGTGGCCAGCGCACCTTCAGCAGCCGGGGCACTTCGCCACGCCACAGTGCGTACAGCGCCACCAGCGGCAGCGCCGCCCAGCCCCGCAGCGCCGCAACCTGCATGGCGGGGTAGTGGGCGCTCAGCGTCTTGAGCAGCGCATCCATCAGCGAGAAGAAGCCCACAGCAGCCACCATGGCCAGAATGCCGCGCAGATTGCCCGAAGGCATCGCCAAGCCTGCAGAGGCGCTCGGCCGTGTCTCAGACATTGTTTGGCCCTGTGGCTGCGTGCGCGCCAGCGAGGCCTCGCTGGCGGTCATGGGGGGCAGGAGCCTGCGCAGAGAAGAAAAGGCGCGGGAAAAAGCGCGGCAATGGCGGGCTGGGCAAAGGCATGGGAAGGTGGGCTCCGCAAGACTGGCACGTGGAGAGGCCAGACCATGGCGGGGCATGTGCGGCAAGGCCAAAAAGTGTAGCGCAGGCACGCCGCGCCGCTTCGCTGAGTTTTGTCAGCCGCGCTTACCCTAATGATGGGGTGGGCGCGGGCGTGTTGGCCGGGGCGGTATCGCTGCTGCCTCCGCCGTCCGCTGTGGCGAGGATGGCGTCGAGCAGGGCCAGCGCCTGCACAAAGTCGAACCCATCGATGGCCTGGGCCAGCGCCTGGGCGCAGTCCGGGTAATGCTGCAGCATGGCGGGATGCAAGCCTGCGTAGGCAGCGCTGGCATCGAGGTCGTCGCTGGCCAGCAAGGGCCGCAGTGCCCGCAAGCCTGCTCGCAGATGCTCGGCATCGGCTGCAGGGGCCACGCTGGTCGGCTCTGCGGCAGCATCCAATACGAAGTGCAGGGATTGCACCAGTTGTTGTAGTCGCACATCCAGGTCTTGAAGCGCGTGTTGGGTGTCGGCATCCACACCCCCTTGCGGTGTGGCTTGCACCCTGGCCTCGGCTTGCTGCGCGGCCACCTGCAAGCCGGTAAGGCCGGCAGTGCCCGCCAGGCCCTTGAGCGTGTGCAGGATGCGCTGCGTTTCAGCCAGGTCACCGCTTTGCCAGGCCTGCAACGCCTTTTGTGCGTCGTGGGGGTGTTCCACCACCATGCGTTGCAGCAGACGCACCAGCGCCGCAAAGTTGTTGCCCAGCGACCGCAGTCCCTGCTCCAGCTGAAAGCCTGCCACGCCCTGGAGTTGGGCCCGCATCTGTGCTTCGTTCTGCAGCGTGGGGGTCGATGTTGCAACGCTGGGCGTTGGGGTTGCGCCCGTGGCGTCCACGGCATGGGGCAGCAGGCGCGCCAGCACGCGCGCCAGTTGTGCCGGGTCCACAGGCTTGGGCAGGTGGTCGTTCATGCCAGCGGCCAGCGCGGCGGCGCGGTCTTCGGCGAAGGCGTTGGCCGTCATGGCCACGATAGGCGTCTGCGCATGGCCTGGCAGCGCGCGGATCTGGCGCGTGGCCTGCAGGCCGTCCAGGTGGGGCATCTGGATGTCCATCAGGATCAGGTCGTAGTGACGTTCGCGCGCGCGCTCCACCGCAATCGCCCCGTCGCCCGCCATATCCACGGCAAAGCCCAGTTGGCGCAACAGCTCACCCGCCACCTCCTGGTTCAGCGTGTTGTCTTCGGCCAGCAGCAATTGCAGCCCCGGGGTGAAACGGACGGGCGCATCGGCGGCCAACGCGGGTGCAGCGGCCTCTGGCAGTTGCGCATGGTTCCACACGCGCACCAGCACGTCTTCGAGTGCGGTGGGCAGTACGGGTTTGGGCAGGAAGGCCGCAAACGGACCGGCATCCACCTCGTCGGCAGGGCAGCTCAGGCTGCCGCTGACCAGAATGCAGGCGGGGCGGTGTTGGAGCGGCAAGGCGCAGATCTGTTGCCAGGTCTGGGTGCCATTCAGGCCCGGCATCAGCCAGTCGGTGAGCACCAGCTCGTAGGGGTCGCAGAGTTCGTCAGCCTGTGCCACCGCTTGCACGGCCTGCGCGCCGGACGACACCGCGTCGGCCCGCGCTCCCAGGTGGGTGAGCATGTCGGCCAGCAGCTCACGGGCTTCTTCCATGTCGTCCACCACCAGGACGCGGGTGCTGGGGGGCAGGGCCTGCACATGCTGCGGTGCGGCAGCCTGGGAGCTGATGCCAAAGGGCGCCTCAAACCAGAAGGTGCTGCCCTTACCGGGCTCGCTGCGCACACCCACTTGCCCGTCCATCAGGTCGGCCAGGCGGCGCGAGATGGCCAGCCCCAGGCCGGTACCGCCGTGGGTGCGAGTGGTGGAAACATCGGCCTGCTGAAACGCCAGGAACAGCTTGCCCTGTTGCTCGGGGCTCAGCCCGATGCCGGTGTCGCGCACCTCAAAGCGCAGGCGCACCTGGTTGGCTTCGCGGTGGGTGACAAACGCGTGCAAAGACACGCTGCCGCGTTCGGTGAACTTGACTGCGTTACCCATGAAGTTGGTCAGGATCTGACCCAGCCGCATGCCGTCCCCATGCAGGATGGGGGGCACACCTGCAAGTTCGGCCATCACCTCCAGGCCCTTGGCCTCGGCCTTGTCGCCGGTGATGGTGAACACGTTGCTCACCACCTTCTCCAGCTCGAAATCGGTCGGGTCCAGGGCCATCTTGCCCGCCTCGATCTTGGAGAAATCCAGGATGTCGTTGATGACGGCCAGCAAGTGCATGGCCGCGCCCGACACCTTGTCGAGTTGCTGGCGCTGGTGCGGGTTGGTGGTGTCGCGGCGGATCAGGTGGGTCAGCCCGATGATCGCGTTCATGGGCGTGCGGATCTCGTGGCTCATGTTGGCCAGGAAGGCGCTCTTGGCCTGGTTGGCCTCGTCGGCCATGGCCTTGGCGCTGCGCAGCTGGGCAT
Source organism: Acidovorax sp. FG48 (assembly GCF_057809085.1). Taxonomy (NCBI): domain Bacteria; kingdom Pseudomonadati; phylum Pseudomonadota; class Betaproteobacteria; order Burkholderiales; family Comamonadaceae; genus Acidovorax; species Acidovorax sp. FG48. Next base: position 88,890 of record NZ_JBMDJH010000013.1, read on the forward strand.
TGGTGTGCTGCAGTTCCAGCGTCTGCTGTGCGAGGGCTTGGCTGGTCTTTTCGAGATCGAGCGTGCGCTCGGCCACCAGTTGTTCCAGCTCGTCGCGGTAGCGGGCCAGTTCCCGCTCGGACTGCTTGCGGCTGGTGATGTCCACCCAGATGCCGGTCATACAGTCGCGGTCATGCAGGTGAAGGGGGCGCATCGAAACCCAGAAGTCGCGGACGCTGCCGGCCTTGTCACGCCGCTGGGTCTCGAAGTCCAGGCCGCCCTGGGCCTGAATGCGCTGGAGCTTTTCATCGACCTTGCTTCTGTCCGGGTCCAGTTGCAGGTCGTAGAGGTTCATCAACGAAAACTCTTCGCGCGTGTAGCCCAGCGATTCGTAGGTGGCATCGTTGAAGCTCACGAACTGCAGGGTCTGCATGTCCAGCACCACGATGCCGATGGGCGCCTGGCTGATGATGTTGGCGTGCAGTTCCTCCCGGTCGTGCAGCTCTGCCAGGGCCAGACGGCGTTCGTCCTGTGTTTTCTGAAAGGCCAGCACCGCATTGGCCATGTCCCCAATGAGCGTGCCTTCGCGTGCGGCCATGGCCTTGATGCGGGAAAAGGTCTTGTAGTCGCTCAAGCCGCTTTCGCCGCGCGACAGCTTTTGCAGGATGGTGTTGAGCCGGTCCAGCTGGCGGGATGTGGACCGCGACAGCACAAACCACAGGGCCAGAAACACCAGCGCGGCCAGCGTGCTGTAGAGGCGCATGCGGCGATCGAAATCCTGCAGCTGGTTGCGCGTGCTGGCAGCGTTCTCTATGGCGTGGTCCATGAAGGTTTTGGCAATGTCGCCCATGCGCAGTGCGAACACACCGTAGTACGCCGTGGCGCTGATCAGGTGCTCGCCTGCCGCTGACTGGTCGATGGCCATCTGGTCCGAACTCATCAGCGCAAACTGGCGAAACTCTTGAAAGGCTCTGAGCGCAGCGGGGTAGTGGGTGCTGACATGCGAGAAGTCGTGGGCTGTGGTCAGCCCCGTCAGGTCCTTTTCGAGCGCGGCCATTTCGTCCACGATGAGCCCGTGGAGCTGGTAGGCCTTGGCTTCGTCCACCTCGCGGTATTTGGAGACAGTCAGGGTCTGTGTCAGCCGCAGCTTGATCTCCAGCAGTTTTCGGCTGATGGCCTCCGCCTTGGCGGCCACCTGGATGTCTTCCTCCTGGCTTTGCAGTGCTTTGCGCTGCACGGCCTGGGTGTGCTGCTGCACTACGTAGTCAAACCCCATGCCCACCAGAACGGCCAGCACCACTGGCAGAAAGAAACGCAGAAAAAACCGTTGGCGTTTGAGCAGGAGGAGCATGGGCGATGGGTGGCGCGAGATGGGTCAGCGCTTGGAGGAGGCGGGCAGCAGGGCGGCCCAGTGAGACGGCGGAATGCTGCCCAGGTATTCAAACCGCGACTGCCCCAGCGGACGCAGCACCACCATCGTTCCCTCGGGCTTGACGAAATAACCCATCAGGTCCGCCATGTTGGGCGCGTGGGCCACGATGACGCGGTTGGTGCCGGCAGGAACCGGGGTGGATACCAGGGCCCGCGTGGCGGCGATCACCGGCTTTTTCTGCTCGCTCGTCAGGTTGGCGGTGTAGGCCAGAAGGGGCTCTGCGCGCAGCAACTGGGGCTGCGTGGCAAAGGTGAGCTGTGCGCTTTCGCGCGCCCTGCACAGCGGGCTGTGGATGACCTCGCCCACGGGAATGCGGGCACGCTGCAGCGTCACACCCAGTTCGCGCGCCTGCTGCCGCCCGGCATCACTGAGGACCCGCTGGGTATTGCAGTCGTTCAGGTCCACCTGCGGGGCCTGGTCCACCCGGCTGCTGTCGGTGGCGCCATGGCGCAGGTACAGCACAAAACCGCCCCGGCGCATTTGCGCCAGCAGGGCGGGGCTGACGAGAGTTTCCTGAAAGTCCTGGTCCTGTGCGCTGCATCCCCCAGGCCACCCTGCCGCTGCCGCAACGGCCAGCACACAAGCACCCACCGTGGCCCGGCAGACGGGCGGGCTGCCGCGCAGTGCGATGGCCGGGGACAAGGCAAGCATGCTTCACGGCTCCAGCGCGGGCACCGGGTGGTCTGCAAACTGCTCGGCGATGGCTGCAAACTGCGGCACCAGCTGTACGAACGCATCACAGATGTCGGGGTCGAAATGCTGGCCACGGCCGTTGCGGATGATGTCCACCGCGTCGTCGAGCGTGAACGCGCGTTTGTAGTGGCGGCGCGAGATCAGCGCATCAAACACATCGGCGATGGCCATCAGCCGTGCGGGCAACGGGATGGCGTCGCCCTCCAGTCCGTCGGGGTAGCCCGAGCCATCCCACTTTTCATGGTGGCCTGCCGCGATCTGGCGTGCGGTCTCCAGGAACTCCAGCGCCGAGTTTCTGGGGGCGCTGGCCGGATGGGCCGGCTGCTGGCGCCCCATCTGCAGCACGCTGCGGATGGCCTCGTCGATGGCGTCGGCACCAATGCGGGCATGGGTCTTCATGATCTCGAACTCATCAGGGGTGAGCTTCCCCGGCTTGAGCAGGATCGCGTCGGGGATGCCCACCTTGCCGATGTCGTGCAGGGGCGCGGCCTTGGCGATTTGCTGGCGCTGGTGGGGACTGCCCAGCAGGTGCTGAAAGCGCGGGTGGTCCTGCAGGTGCAGCATCAGTGCCTCGATGTAGGCCTGCGTGCGGTGCAGGTGGTTGCCGGTTTCGTTGTCGCGCTTCTCGGCCAGCGTGGCCATGGCGTGCAGGCTGAAGTCCTTGATGAGTTCGTTTTCCGCCATGCGCCGCTGCACTTCGGCGTCCAGGTAGCTGTTCTGGTCCGCCAGCCAGTCGCGCGCGGCCTTCAGTTCCAGATGGGTGCGCACCCGCGCCAGCAGCACGGCGGGCTTGATGGGCTTGGCCACATAGTCCACGGCGCCCGCTTGCAGGCCGCGTTCTTCGTCGGCAATGGCGTCGAGGGCGGTCACGAAGATCACCGGGATCTCGCGGGTCTCCGGCGCTGCACGCAGGGCTGCCAGCACCTCGTAACCGTCCATCTCCGGCATCATCACATCGAGCAGGATGATGTCGGGCACCGGCTGGGTTTGGGCGACCTGCAAGGCCCGCTGCCCCGAGTTGGCCACGCGCACGTGGTAGTACGGGCGCAGCAGCTGGCCAATGACGGTCAGGTTTTCGCGGGTGTCATCGACGACCAGTACCGTTCTGAGCAGGGCTTTGTCATCGGTCGGCAAAAACATGGTCGGAGTGCTTTCGGGCTACCACGCAGAGAATCCGCTGGGGTGTAAGTGCATGTTACTGCGCTTACAGGGGCTGACAAGCTTTCCATGGCGCGGTGGTCGGATAGCACAGTGCAACCGTGCATGGCCGCCGCCGCTGCCGCCGGGCGAGCGGCCCGCCTTCAGCCAAACGACTGCGCTGCCGCCATGGCACCCATGCGCTGGCTGATGGCAAAAAACTCCGCCACGGTGTCTTCAATGATCTGCTGTGCGGTCTTGACAGAGTCAATCAATCCCACGGTCTGCCCAGCCAATGCAGGGGCCGCCTCCATGTCACCGTCAAAGTACACGCGCTGAATGCCCGCAAAGCTGTCGGCGGGCATCAGGCCGGCCTCGTGGATGGCCTGGGTGCGCTGCGACTTGAGCGCGCGAATGCAGGGGCTGGCCTTGGTGTTGAGCATCCAGGTGCCGGTGACGCCCGCATCGACGATGGCGTTCTTGTAGTTGGCGTGCACGGGGCTTTCGGCGCAGCTGACAAACCGTGTGCCCATCTGCACCGCCTCGGCCCCCAGCGCAAAGGCTGCGGCCATGCCGCGCCCGTCACAGATGCCACCTGCCGCCACCAGCGGCACGTCCACCCGCGCGCGGATGGCCTGCAGCAGCACTAGGGTGGAGACCTCTTCGGGGTTCTTGAAGCCGCCGCCTTCACCGCCTTCGACCACCAGGCCGTCAATGCCTGCGTCCACACATTTCAGCGCTGCGTCCACCGTGGGCACCGCGTGATACACGGTGATGCCCGCGTCCTTGAGCGGCGCGATGAACTTGGCCGGGCTACCCGCTGAGGTGGTCACAAACTTCACGCCCGACGCGCACACAAAGCGCAGCATGGCGTCGTCCTTCAAAAAGCGGATGGGCAGGTTCACGCCAAACGGCAGGCCCAGCGCGCTCATCTTGGTGATCTCGGCCTGGCAGTTGGCCGTCTCGCCGGAGGACGTCTCAATGATGCCCAGCCCACCCGCGCGCGACACCGCCGAGGCCAGCTGCGTGCGCGCAATCCAGCCCATGGGCGCCTGGATGATGGGGTAGCGCGCGCCCGTGTGGGCCAGGACGCGGTTGGTGGCGGGTGAGGTCATGGGCAGGGGCTCCTGATTTTTTGAGAGCGCCCATTATTTCGACGGGCATGCCGTCGCCGTGTCGCACGCGTTACGGGGCCGGGGCAGGGGCCTCGTGCCAGGGCAGCTGGGCAAACAGGCGCTGCCAGTCGGCGCATGGCACGGTGGAGTCGTCGGCGGGGGCGTGCCCGCAGTCCCAGTCCGCAGGCCCCGGCCAGCGCAGCCCGCTGTCGAAGGTCATCGCCGCCCCCGTCACCGGGTGGGGCACCGTGAGCTGCCAGGCATGCAGCCACAGCCGCTGCTGGCCCAGCCGCTCGGCCCACCAGCGGTTGAGCGGGCCCTTGCCGTGCGTGGCATCGCCAATGATGGGGTGCGCCAGGTGCTTGAGGTGGCGACGGATCTGGTGGCGCCGCCCGGTGGTGGGGGTGGCCTCGACCAGCGAGGCGCGGGTGGTGGCAAAACGAGCGTCGCTGGCCTCGGGCAGCGTGAGCTGCGCCAGCCGCCGAAAGCGTGTGTGGGCGTCCTGCACGGCGGCGTCCGCAGGCGCATCGTCCGGCTTCAAGGCGTGGTCCACCTCGATGGCCTCAGGTGCCCAGCCGCGCACCATCGCCAGGTAGCGCTTGTGCGTGGCGCCGTGCTCAAAGGCTTGCGACAGCGCCCGCGCCGCATCGCTGTGCAGCGCCATCACCAGCACGCCGCAGGTGCCCTTGTCGAGCCGGTGCACGGGGAACACATGTTGGCCGAGCTGGTCGCGCAGGGTCTGCATCACAAACCGCGTCTCGCCCGCGTCCAGCCCCGTGCGGTGCACCAGCCAGCCTGCGGGCTTGTAAACGGCCACCAGGTGCTCGTCGCGCCAGAGGATGTGCAGGGGAGGGGGCATGGAGGAATGTGTGTGCGCCATCGCGGGCTAGGGGAAGGCGCGGATTGTGCCGCACGCGCCGCTGCCTACACTGGCCCCGTTCAACCCTTGCAAAGGATGCCCAGGTATGTCCGCTGGAGACTGGAAAGACATGTACGCCGCCGCCGTGGCGGGCGACCTGGCGCTGGTGCGCCACCACATCAGTGCAGGCGTGAACCCCAACTACCAGCATCCCGAGATCCTTTGCACGCCGTTGGTGGCGAGCCTTATCCAGGGCCACCACGAGATCGCCCACTACCTGCTGGCGCATGGGGCTGACCCGGGGCTGCGGTCGGACTTCGACGACATGACCCCACTGGAGGCCGCGCGCCGCTACCGGCGCACCGAGTTCATCGCCTTGCTGCAGGCGCAGGGCGCCAAGGAAGAGCGCAAGCCGTTCTGGTGGCGCTGGTTGCCCATTTAGCCCCCGGGTTGCGTGGCGTCCTTTCCCCAAGGGACGCCACCCGTGCGCTGCGGCGCTTACCGGGGCCGCGCCCGTCTCAATGGGGCGACTGGCCTGCGTGTGCTGCTTCTTTCGCCCTGAGCTTGGCGCCGATGTACTCGCCGTGCGTCACATGCAGCAGGCCGGCCACCTTGCTGATGGTGTGCATCTCGTTCTCGTCCGGACGTGCGTCCGCGTAGGCGACCTGCCACATGGCTTCAACGAGCTGGATCTTCTCGTCCTGCGTGAAATGCTCGTTCAGTTGGCTGGTGAAGCGCTGGTAGTCGTAGGCGGTTCTGGAGGTGGCTGCGGCCTGTTCCAGCAGGCGCTGCAGTTCATCGTCACTTAGTGCAAATTGCCGGTGCAGTGCGGTCTGCATCACGCTGCGCTCCGCATCGCCCACCGCCGACTGGGTCCGCACCACCTCCACCAGCAACACGGCGGCTGCCAGTTGCACAGACCGCGCACGCTCTGCAGCAGATGGCGTGGGGTTGAATGGGGTGAGGCTTTCAAGCAGGTCTTTGAGGGCTTGGAACATCGTGTGGTTTGCTGGCTGCGTCAGTAGGGTGGAGGCGTTGGGGATGGGGTTGGTTCCGCTGACATGTGCTGGCTGCGCACGTTGCGCTCGCTGCGGCACAAAGCCCCGGCGACAATCGGGGGGCCATGACGAAGAAAACCATACTCCCCTTGCAACTGCTGGTTGCCCCCGACAAGAACGACCCCGCACCGCTGATCCTGTACCACGGGCGCAACTGCCCCGATGGCTTTGGCGCGGCGCTGGCGGCATGGCTGTACTACGGCGACCAGGCTGAATACGTGGGGCTGGACCACGGTGATGTCAAGACCGTGGACGACCTGCCGCCCCTGCAAGGCCGCGCGGTGTACATCCTCGACTTCTCGTTTGCCAACGAGGTGATGGCCGCCATCGATGAGCGCGCCGCCAAGCTGGTCATGCTGGACCACCACAAGAGCGCGGCCGAAAAGCTCACCGGCTTTGCCTGCCGCTGCGGTGTGGTGCACTTCGACATGAACAAGTCGGGTGCGCGGCTGGCGTGGGAGTTTTTCCATCCGCACGAACCGATGCCTACCCTGTTCAAATACGTGGAAGACCGCGATATCTGGAAGTGGGAGTTTGCCGAGAGCGCTGCCTTCCTGTCAGCCCTGGACATGGAAGAGCAAGGCTTTGCGCGCTGGCGCGAGATTGCCGGCTTCACGCCCGAGCAGCTCCAACAGTTCATGGTGCGCGGCGAGGCCATGGACCAGAAGTACCGCAAGCTCTGCGCCGATATCGCCGAAGGCGCGCAGCCGCTGGTGTTCAACGGCATCACCGGCCTGATGGTCAACGCCCCCGGCATGTTCCACAGCCTGGTGGGCGACATCCTCTCGGCCAAAACGGGCACCTTTGCGCTGATGTGGAGTGCTGGCGACAAGGGCGTGAAGGTGGGGCTGCGTGCACAGCGCAACTTTGACTGCATCGCGCTGGCCGAAAGCATGGGCGGCGGTGGCCATGCGCAGGCCTGCGGCTTCAAGATGAAGGTGGATCGCCTGCCAGAGCTGCTGACAGGTACCTTCAACGCGTGATACCCGGGCGATTTTGAGTATCAATCGCCTGTAGCGCTAGAGCTATATGCCTGATTAGCTATCAAAAATATAGTGAATGATATGGCGCGCCAGCGCGGCTAAACCAGCCGCAGGTCGGCCCCCTGGGTCCCTGGAAACACCCGCGCCACGGCCGCCGCGTTCAGCCCGTACATGCGGGCGAACAGTCCCCCCAACACACTGCGGTAGTCGTTGAGCACGGGGTAGTCGCGGTTCTGGAACAGCGTGGTGGCGGTCAGCGCCTGCTGCTCGCCCGCAATGCGGCCGCCATTCACCCCGCCGCCCAGCACCCAGAACACGGTGCCGTGGCCATGGTCCGTGCCCCGGTTGCCGTTCTCGCGGAAGGTGCGGCCAAACTCGCTGATGACCACCACCACGGTGGACTTCCACGCGGGGCCCATCTCGTCGGCAAAGCCTGCCAGGCCCCGGCCCAGTTCCTCCAGGCGGTTGGCCAGCGTGCCGGTGGCGGCGCCCTGGCCCACATGGGTGTCCCAGCCGCCCACGTCCACAAAGCCGAGCTGGTAGCGCGACTGCATGAGCCGCGCCATGCGCCGGGCCGTGCCTTCAAATCCCTTGGTACTCAGCGCATTGCGGCTGGCGGCCTCCATCTCGCCCTGCATGGTGCGGGCGACCTCATCCCGGGTGGCAAAGCCTTCGTTCACGGGCGTGGCCAGCGGTGTGCCCCGGTACATGGAGGCGATGAGTTCGGCCTGCCGCGCATCCACACCACCGCGCCCCGCGCCTGCGCTCAGTGCGGTGTTGGGCACGTCCACCACCCCGCGCAGCACCAGGGGCAGGGTGCTGGTGAACGCCATCGGCTGCAGCGCCACCGGGGCACTGTCGGCGCGCGGGTTCAGCTCGGCCACCAACCGGTTCAGAAAGCCCGATCGGTAGTCGCGCCGCCCGCCCAGGGGCTGGCCTAGCTCGATGCTGTCCTGCGTGTCGAAGTGGCTGCGCGAGAGGTCGTCCGTGCCCGCAAACGGCACGAACGCGAGCTGACGCTGCTGGTACAGCGGCAGCATCGATTCCGCCAGTGCCGGGTGCAGGCCCCAGTCGGGCGTGAGCGGCAGGACGCCGCCTTCCTGTCCCGGCCGGGCGATGGCGATGTTGGGTCGCGTCTCGTAGTAGTAGCTGCTGGCCGTAGGCACCAGCAGGCTGGCGCAGTCGTAGCCACCGCGCAAGAACACCAGCAGAAAGCGGGTGTCCTGCGCGCGGGGTGCGGCGAGCACGCTGGCGCTGTGCACGCCCAGGCCCGCACCGAGTGCGCTGGCCCCCAGGGCCTGGAGAAGGTGTCGTCTGTGCAGCATGAAGCTTCTCCTCAGCCGTGCATGAACTCGGGGGATGCGAGGAACAGGAGGTTCCATTCGCGCGGCGAGGTGGCCTGTGCCAGCGCGTTGCGTGTGGCTGTAGACCACGTGGGCTCCATGGCGCGCACGTAGGCTGTCTGCGCCAGGGCGGGCGGCATGCGCGGCGCGGCACGGGGCGCTGCGTCATCGCTTGCTGGCGGGGCTGCCAGAGCGCCTGCACCCAGGGCCCGCGCCATCTCAAAGCGCGTGCTCATCTGCCCCGAGCCCGACCACGACGCGGAGTCCAGCGGGTAGCCATCGGGCGTGACGCGGCCATACAAAGGCTCGGCCAGCCGTTGCAGCCACGCCAGTGCCGGGTCGGTGCTGGGCAGCACAGCGTCGCCATGGGCCAGGCGCAGGCCCGCCAGCGCATAGTGCACCGGGTCCCGAAACCGCTGGCCCAGGGATGCGCGGAACTCAGGGGTGTGGAACAGCGTCTCCAGCACCGCTGCGATGTCACCGTCGGTGCGTTCAAAGCTGCGGGCCAGGATCTGCAGCAGCGCGGGCGGCGGGTTGTCTCCCACCAGAAAGAGCGCGATCTTGCGCGTGATGAAGCGTGCGGTGGCAGGCGCGCGGGCCAGGCGGTCCAGCGCCTCGTCCACCTCGGCCAGGCCCTCGGCGCGCAGCGGCTGGCCGAGCAACGTCTTGGGCTCCCAGTCATGCCGCTGGGGGTTGAACTCGAACAGGCCGTCGCGCACATAGTGGCGTCGCAGCGCGGGCTTCATGCGTGGGGGCTCGTCGCCTGGCGGCCGCTGCGACACGCCCACGCCGGTCAGCACGCGGGCCAGCTCCTGCACGTCCTGCTGGCTGTAGCCGCCGCCCACGCCCAACGTGTGCAGCTCCATCAGCTCGCGGGCGTAGTTTTCGTTGATGCGGCCTGCGGCGTTCTGCGCGTTGTCCAGGTAGCGCAGCATGGCCGGGTGGCGCACGGTGGCGCCCAGCAGGTCGCGAAAGCGGCCCAGTGCATGGAGGCGTATCGCGTGTTCCTCGTAGTCACCCACCAGGGCGCGCAGGTTGCCCTTGCCGGCAAACACGTTGAAGTGGTTCATCCAGAACCAGGTCATCTTCTCGCGCAGCTGGGTGGGCGAATAGAGCGCGCGCAGCACAAACCGGGCGGCCGCCTCCTGCTGCAGGGCGCGCATGTCCTGCTGCCATGTCTTCAGTGCGGCCTTGCGCTCGTCTTCGGTAGGCAGGGCCTTGGCGGCGCGGTGGCGGGCTTCCATGTCGGCTGCCAGCGCCTCGATGGGGGTGCGCGAGATGGTCATGGCGTCGATCTGCGCCTGGGCCTCGCGCGGTAGCGGTGCGTTGGCACCGGGGCGCAGCTGGCTTGCCAGGTAGGCGCTGATGCCTAAGCCGCCCAGCGCTTGCACGCCCTGGCCGGTGCAGCCCCAGGTCACGCGGTCGAGCAGGTGGGCCTGCGTGGGTTCGTCGGCGGACGCCCAGCCGCCAGTGCTGACGGCGTTGGGCGGTGCAGGGGGCGCAGCCTGGGCCGAGGGCGCGGTGCCAAACGCCGCAAAAGCCGCTATACCCGCCATGCCCAGAAGCAGGGTGCGGCGGTGGAGGGGCGGGGAGGTGTGGGGAATCATTGGGCCTCGCTGGCTGCCAACCAATGGCTACCTGCATGGTGCCGCTGCGATCCACCGGGTGCAAGGCGGCGCAGCGGGTTTTACCTGCGCGATACAAACGCCAGCGAGGATGTATCTAGGAGTCTGTCGGACTTGGAAATCGTCGGCTGCGAATCGGCCGCAGCGGTCCATTTTTTACCGTCTTTTTGCCCCATAGCCGGGCTATGGGGCTGCGAATCCGGCAAAAACTGTCCTCGCTGGGGCCGATTCTCGCTTTCGACGCTCCAAGTCCGACAGGCTCCTAGGGGTTTCGTGAATCGCCCCGCAGGAGGCGCGTTACGGCAAAGGTGCCGCGCCCGTGGCCTGCGCGGCCTCTTCAAAACGGTCTACCTTGCGCAGGGTCTGGAACGCCAGCATCCAGCCACCCACCACCCCCAGGGTGCACAGTCCGCCCACGATGGCGGCAGGCACCACGCCCAGCCAGGCGGCGCTCGTGCCTGCGCGGAATTCGCCCAGTTCGTTGGACGAACCGATGAACAGCATGTTCACCGCGTTCACCCGCCCGCGCATGGAGTCGGGCGTGGAGAACTGCACCAGCGCGCCGCGGATGTACACGCTCACCATGTCGGCCGCCCCGGCCACCAGCAGCGCCGCAAACGACAGCCAGAACAGCGTGGACAGCGCAAACACCAGGTTGGCCACACCAAACACCGCCACGGCGATGAACATGGTGCGGCCCACATGGCGGTTGAAGGGTCGCATGCTCAGGTACAGCCCGGCGCTGACCTCGCCGACCGCCATGGCACTGCGCAGCGCGCCCAGGCCTGCCGGGCCCACATGCAGCACCTCTTGTGCGTAGATGGGCAGCAGCGCCACCACGCCGCCCAGCAGCACGGCAAACAGGTCCAGCGAGATGGTGCCCAGAATGATGGGCCGTGTGCGGATGAAGGTGATGCCCGCGCCAAAGCGCTCCAGCATCGTGCCCTGTGCAGGGCCGGGCGCCGTGGCATGGGCCACCACCACGCGCAGCAGCAGCGCCACGCCCAGCACAAAGCAGGCACAGCAGATGGCATAGGTCAGCTCGCCCCCGCCCAGCGCGTACAGCAGCCCACCCAGCAGCGGCCCGCCAATGCTGGCCACGCGCATCAGCATGCTGTTGGCAGCAATGGCCTGGGCCAGTTGCGCGCGTGGCACGATCTGTGGCAACAGGCTCTGCATGGCCGGGCCCGAGAACGCGCGGGCGCAGCCATACAGCACCAGCACGGCATAAATACCCGCCACGCCGCTGCTGCCGTGGCCCGACAGCCACCACAACAAGGCGCTGCACACGCCGCCCACCGACCAGGCCAGTGCCAGGATGCGCTTGCGGTCAAAGCGGTCGATCAGGTCGCCCGCCGGCAGCAGCAGGGCCAGCATGGGCAGAAACTGCGCCAGGCCCACATAGGCCAGTGCCAGCGGCTGCCGGGTCAGGTCGTACACCTGCCAGGCCACTACCACGGCCTGCACCTGGGTGGCAACCACGGCCACCACGCGGGCGATCAGGAAGGAAACAAACCCTGCATGGCGGTAGACGTTGGCAGGTTCGGCGGGCGCGGCAACAGCGGCGCCCGGGGTGATGGGCTCGGGGGTGGACATGGGTGGGGTCAGCGGGTAGGGCGTTCGCCCGATGCGGCGATACGCCCAAACGGCGGGAGGCCAGATGCTAGCGGTTGTCGCGCCGGGTTGCAGTCAAGCGCTGGTAAAGCCTCGCAGCGGGTGCGTCGATGGCGCGGTATGCGATGGCGTCAACGGCGATGCCGGTGCCGGTAGTCCCACGGCGCCAACGGGCGCTTCTGGGACCACAGGCCCGCATGCTGCGCCTGCGCAGAACGCTGCAGGGGCGCCAGGTGGGGATAGCCGCTGGCGTACGGCGTGTAGACCCAGGCCATGCCAGCGCGCACCTGGGCCGTTGCTACGTCCGTCCCGCCGCAGCGCACCTGCGCCACCATGCGGCCATAGCTGTCTTCGTCCACCGGTTGCAGCGTGGCCCGTTGGCGAAAACACAGTTGTGCCAGGTGCTGTCGCGACTTCTGCCCGAAAGCCTGGCGTGACTCGGGGGCATCAATGGCCGCCAACCGTACCTTGACCTGCTGGTAGGTACCGGGGGCGCCGCAGCGGACGGTGAGGGTGTCGCCGTCGCTGATGGCGACGACCAGGCAAAGCAGCGAGGCGGCGAGGGGCACTGGGGGCTTGATGGTGGGTGGGCGGGTACCGGCGGCGGTGTTGGGGCTGCAGCGGGCTGATTGGGGCCGGATGCGCTACAACCATATGCCTTGATAGCTATGAATAGTATAGCGTTTGCGACCTGCTGAAATGGGGTTGCAGGCAGACGGGGAGCGCTGGCGCGAAGCGCATGGTCGCTGCTCCGAAGTCCTTCCTGGCACGCAGCGCAACGCCGGACTGTTTGCTTCAAGGTGTTACCGCGCCCATGTGTACACGGCATGAAGAATATGGGGAACCGCAAGCGGTTACTGCCGTCAGACACCCCAGGCGCTGTGACAATGGGGTGCATTGCCCAGCGCGTTCGTTTCGCGTTTGGTTTGAGCTTGTTATCGTCGGCACTAGTGTGCTGTCCCGCAAATAGCTGCACGAAATGAAATCGATGGCATCGCGCCCAGGGCGAGGCGCAAACCGCAGTGATAGCCGTAGCTATCGCGAGGATTTGCAACGCAGCCCTGGGGGTGAGGACGCGATTTCATGTGCAGTTATTTGCGGGACAGCACACTAGCCACCCACCACCCAAGGAGTCCCGGTTTTGCGTTTCCCCTGGTCCACAGAATTCCATGCCTCCCCACCCGCGCTGTTGCGCGCCGCCGCCGTGGCCCTGGCCTGTGGCGCGACCTTGGTCATGGCAGGCTGCACCAGCACGGGGGTCAAGACATTTGGCGTGCAGGAGAACTTTGGCTCGGTTGCCACCTATTCGCGCCTGTTTGATGCCACCCCGGCCCAGACCTGCGAGGCGTCCCGCCGCGCGCTGCTCAGCCAGGGCTACGTCATCTCGTCCAGTTCGGCCGATCTGGTCGAGGGCAAGAAGAGCTTCCAGCCCGAGCCCGAGTCGCACCTGCAGATGGTGGTGCGCGTGGTGTGTGTGCCCGAGGCCAACGACGGCAAGGTCAGCCTGGGCTTTGTCACCGCCACGCAGGACACCTACGCATTGCGCAAGACCAACAACTCCGCCAGCGTGGGCGTGGGCGCCATTGGGTCGGTGTCGCTGCCGTTCTCGTCCAGCAGCGAGTCGCTGGTCAAGGTGGGCAGCGAGACCATTGCCAAAGACACCTTCTACGACAGCTTTTTTGACCTGGTCAAACGCTACCTGGTCATCGACCAGGCGCTGGCGGACTGAGCCGCCCTGGCGGGACAGTCGCCCGCCTTCAGGCACTCAGCGGTCGGAGCGTGGCGGTACCCGGTAGCGCAGCTCGGCAAACACGCCGCCCAGCGTGGTTACGGCTTGCAGCTGCAGCGGCGGCTGCACCACACGGCGCGGAAACAACGGGGTGCCCGCGCCCAGCGTGACCGGCGCCACCTGCACGATCAGCTCGTCCAGCAGGCCTACATCGTCAAACTGCCCCACCAGGTCGCCCCCGCCCACCACCCACACATTGCGGCCTGCTGCGGCCTGCACCATGGCTTAGTGCACGGGCCGCACATCGCCACGCACAAAGCGCACATCGGCGGCCGCAATGCTGCGCAGCGTGCGCGTGCTGAACACCCAGGTGGGCGGTGTGTACGGCCAGGGCTGTCCCGCATCGATGGCATGTTTCAGCATCCATTCGTAGGTGTGTGACCCCATGGCCAGCGCGCCCACGTTGCGGATGAAGTCGGGGTAGCTTGAGCCTTCGATCTCGCCAAATTGCAGCAGCCAGCCCAGGTCATGGTCGGGCGTGGCGATGAAGCCGTCGAGGCTGGACGCGCCGTAGAACTGTGTAATGGTCATGCCCGCGCACTGTAGGGACCGGCTGCTGACAACGTGCTGGCAGCAGGCGCGGGTGGGGTCTGCCCCGTGCATTCATCGGCCAGAGGGGCCCCAGTGACTCAAGGCAGCTGCACCGTCTCCGCCAGGTGCCCGTACACCGTTGCAATGCGCCGCAGGTGGCGCGACTCCGGGTGGGTCAGCAGCCACAGCTCGGTCTCGCCATCGGCCAGCGCGCCCGTGAGCGGGCGCAGGTCGCTGCGGCCCTGGGCCAGAAAGAGGGGCAACACCCCCACGCCCATGCCCAGGGCCACCAGCTCCATCACCGTGAGCAGGCTGTTGACGCGGTAGGTGGGCTGCGCCCTGGGGTATTGCTTCTTGCGCCAGCGCACCGAGGGGTGGTCGGGCAGGGCGTCGTCGGGCGCAATCCAGGCGGCGCGGCCGGCCTCCACGTCCGACAGGGCCAGCGGGCTGGCAGCGCCTGCATACAGGGCCGAGCGGATCATGCCCAGCTGGCGCCCCACCAGGTGCTGCGGCGGGCGCTTGGTGGCGCGCACGGCGATGTCGGTGTCACGCCGCGTCAGGCTCACCAGCTCGTTGCCGGCATGCAGCTCGTACACCAGGGCCGGGTGCCGGGGCTGCAGCAGCTGCAGGGCGGGGGCGATGAGGCCATGCAGGATGGTGTCGGTGGTGGAGATGCGCACCGTGCCCGACACCTGTTCGGGCTGTGCCTGCGCGGCAGAGCGGGCGGCCTCCAGGGCGGCTTCCACACGCTCGGCCTGCTCGGCCAGGGCCTGGGCCAGTTCCGACGGGCGGTAGCCAGCGCGTGACCGGTCGAACAGCGACTGGCCCAGCCCGCGTTCAATGCGCTGGATGGCGCGGAACACCGTGGACGCATCCACACCCAGCCGCTCCCCGGCGGCGGCCAGGGTGCCGGTGCGCACCATGGCCAGCAGCACTTCCAGCTCGGCGGCGCCCAGTTGGTATTGCGCTGATGCAACGGTTGATTTCATGGTTGCTTATTTTATTTGCGTTGTTGCAAGCATAGATTCTGCCTGTCGCTGGCCGTTGCTGTGTACCGACGGGTATCCGTGGGTGCCGAGGCGCGACATATTCCAACCGTTTTTACAGAAAGCCCCGTTCCCATGAAGCTCTACTACGCCCCCGGTGCCTGCTCGCTCGCCGTTCACATGGCCCTGCGCGAGGTCGGCGTTCCGTTCGATCTGGTCAAGGTGGATCTGGTGCACCACACCACACAGACCGGTGCCAGCTACCTCGACCTTTCCCCGCGCGGCTATGTGCCCCTGCTGGAGCTGGCCGACCAGTCGCGCCACACCGAAGCGGCGGCGCTGCTGCAGTACGTGGCCGACCTGGACCCGTCGCGCGCATTCATCGGACAGCCCGGCTCCAGCGAGCGCCTGGCCGTGCTGGAGTGGCTTACCTTCGTCAGCACCGAGCTGCACAAGGGCTTCAGCCCCTGGCTGTGGCACAAGGAGACGGCCGACTCCACGCGCCAGGCCGTCAAGGCCAAGCTGGCTGTGCGTTTTGCCGAGATGGACGCCGTGCTGTCGCGCAGCGACTTTCTGGCGGGCCGCTACAGCGTGGCCGATGCCTATGGCTTCACCATCGTCAACTGGTCGCACCTGCTGGGCATCCCGCTCAATGCCTACCCGCACCTGCAGGCCTGGATGGCACGGGTGGCGGCCCGCCCGCAGGTGCAGGCTGCGCTGCGGGCCGAGGGGTTGCTGTCGTGATGGCCCAGACCACAGCGCCCGCTGCGCTCACTCTGGTCTCGCACGCGCTGTGCCCCTATGTGCAGCGCGTGGCCATCGTGCTGCACGAAAAGGGCCTGGCGTTCGACCGCCGCACCATCGACCTGGCCCGCAAGCCCGACTGGTTTTTGGCGATCTCGCCGCTGGGCAAGACTCCGGTCTTGCAGGTGCGCGGCCAGAGCCTGTTCGAGTCGGCCGTGATCTGCGAATACCTGGACGAGGTGGCCATGCCCGTGCTGCACCCGCAAGACCCGCTGCAGCGCGCCCGCCACCGGGCGTGGATGGAGTTTGGCTCTGCGGTGCTGAACACCATCGGCGCCTTCTACGCCGCGCCGGACGAGGTCACGCTGCAGGCCCGCGCGCAAGACCTGCGCAGCCGCTTTGCGCAGATCGACGAGGCGCTGGGCCAGCGCAGTGTGCCCGGGCCGTACTTTGCGGGGCCGCACTTTGGCATGGTGGATGTGGTGTTTGGCCCGGTGTTCCGGTACTTCGACGTCATCGACACCTTGCCAGGCATGGATGACTTGGCGCTCTGGCAGGGCTTGCCGCAGGTGCAGCAGTGGCGCGCAGCGCTGGCGGCGCGCCCTTCGGTGCAGCAGGCCGTGGGTGCGGACTATGCCGAGGGCTTGCGCGCATTTTTACGCGCCCGTGGCTCTGCCCTTTCGCTGCGCATGCAGGCGGTGGCCGCGTAGACCCCGCACGCCTGCTGGTTCAATCCGCCCAGGTGCCCGGTGCCAGCCCGTCCAGCGTGTACGGTCCGATGGCAGCGCGGATCAGCCGCAGCGTGGGGTGGCCCACGGCGGCCGTCATGCGGCGCACTTGGCGGTTGCGGCCTTCGCGGATGATGAGTTCGATCCACGCAGTGGGGATGGCTTTGCGCTCGCGGATGGGTGGGGTGCGGTCCCACACCGCAGGTGCGGGCTCCAGCAGCCGTGCGCGGGCGGGCAGGGTGGGGCCGTCGTTCAGCACCACGCCGTTGCGCAGCGCGGCCAGCGCAGCCTCATTGGGGATGCCCTCCACCTGCACCCAGTAGGTCTTCTCCATCTTGAAGCGCGGGTCGGCAATGCGGGCCTGCTGCTTGCCGTCGTTGGTCAGCAGCAGCAGCCCTTCGCTGTCGGCGTCCAGCCGCCCGGCCACGTACACGCCTGGCAGGTCGATGTAGTCCTTCAGACCCTGCCACTTGCCCTCGGGCGTGAACTGGCTCAGCACGCCGTAGGGTTTGTTGAAGCGGATCAGGCGCGGGGTCATGGGGTTGGTTTCAAGCAAAAAGGGCCGGATGCGCTAGTGCAATATGCGCTGGGTGCTATCAAATGCATAGTAATGAAGCCCTGCACCATCAGGCCGGCACGAACAGCGCCGGGTCCACCATGGTGCGGTTCAGCATCACGCCCCAGTGCAGGTGCGGGCCGGTCACGCGGCCGGTGGCGCCCACCTTGCAGAACGCGTCGCCGGCCTGCAGCACATCGCCCACGCGCACGTCCATGCTGCTCAGATGGCAGTACATCGTCAGCAGGCCCTGGCCGTGGTCCAGCCACACCGTGCCGCCGTTGAAGAAGTAGTCGCCCACGTCAATCACCCGGCCCGGCAACGGCGCCACGATGGGCGTGCCGGTGGCGGCCGCAATGTCCATGCCGCTGTGCGGGTTGCGCGGCTGGCCGTTGAACACGCGCCGCAGCCCGAACGAGCTGGACCGTCGCCCCGGCACGGGCACCCGCATGCGCAGCGATGCCAGCGCCACACCGGCGGGTTGCTCGGTGAAGGTGGCCATCACCTGGGCCTGGTGGTCGCGCTCGCGCTCGTAGCGGGCCTGGTCCTCGGGCGACAGGTCCACCGTACGGGGCGATACCTTGAGGTGCTGCTCCTTGTACTGCTTGGGGGCCACGCTGTAGTGCACCAGGCGCGGGCTGCCGCCGCCTTCGGGCAGCACGCTGATGAAGGCATCGCCCGGCGCCGCAGCCAGCGGTATGCCCACGATGGCCGTCCACTCGATGGCATCGCCCACCACGCGCAGCGGCACATCCACCTCGCCCTGGCGCACCTGCGCCACCGGCCGCGTGGCCGCCGGGCCCAGCGACAGCCGTGCCACACCCCCGGGCACCTGCAGCGCCTGGGGCCACACCGCGGGTGCGGGTGGCAAGGGCTTGGCATGCAGAGGCGCAACCAGGGCAGGCTGCACGAGCAGGCCCGCCGTGCCGATCAAGGCGCTGCGGCGGGTGATGGGGAGGGTGGGACGGAGGGGAGCAGGGCGGGCAGATTCAGGCACGGCAGAGAAGGGCGAGAGCAAAAGACAAAGAGGCAGCACGAGGGGGGGCGATGGACGGAGCGCACCGCTGTCGCGGCCGACAAGGGCGATTGTGCCCCCGGTGTTGGCGGCGTCCGCCTACATCGCGCGTGCATGGTGCCACCTACCATCGCGCCATGCCACCCGCCGCCCCTCGCCGCCGCCGCTCCACCATGCTCACTGTCTTGCTCACGGCCCTGGCCACGGGGGCCCTTGTCCTGTTGGCACTCAACTTCACGGCGGGCGAGAAAAAGGTGCAGCAGCAGCTGCCGCGCCTGTACAGCACCGCCCACCCGCAGTTCGAGCGTGCCCTGGGCAGCCTGCTCGGCCCAGGCATTGTGGGCGGCAATGCGGTGACGGAGCTGATCAACGGCGACCAGATCTTTCCGCCCATGCTGGCTGCGATCAAATCCGCTCAGAAAAGCGTCACCTTCGAAACCTACATCTACTGGTCGGGCGACATCGGCAAGCAGTTTGCCGACGCCCTGAGCGAGCGCGCCCGCGCCGGTGTGCCCGTGCATGTGCTGCTGGACTGGGTGGGCAGCGCCAAGATGGAAGAAAGTTACTTGGCCGAGATGAAGGAGGCCGGGGTGCAGATTGAAAAGTTCCACAAACCGCACTGGTACAACCTGGCCCGCCTGAACAACCGCACCCACCGCAAACTGCTGGTGGTGGATGGGCAGGTGGGCTTTACCGGCGGCGTGGGCATTGCGCCCGAGTGGACGGGCAACGCGCAAGACCCCGACCACTGGCGCGACTCCCACTACCTGGTGCGCGGCCCCGCCGTGGCGCAAATGCAGGCCACGTTTCTGGACAACTGGCTCAAGGTCACTGGCAAGGTGCTGCATGGCGAGGCGTACTTCCCAGCCATTGCTTCGGCGGGTGGGCAAAAGGCGCAGATGTTCTCCAGCTCGCCATCGAGCGGCAGCGAGAGCATGCAGCTCATGTACCATCTGGCCATCACGGCGGCCGAGCGCAGCATCGACCTGTCGGTGGCCTACTTTGTGCCCGACGACCTGACCCGCAAGCTGCTGATGGATGCGCTGGCACGCGGCGTGCGCGTGCGCCTCGTCACCCCCGGCGAGCACACCGATACCGAAACGGTGAAGGCCGCATCCCGCGCCACCTGGGGCGAGCTGCTGCAGGCCGGGGCCGAGATTTATGAATACGGGCCCACCATGTACCACTGCAAGGTCATGATCGTGGACCAGTTGCTGGTGTCGGTGGGCTCCACCAATTTTGACAACCGCTCGTTCCGCCTGAACGACGAGGCCAACCTGAACGTGTACGACGCCGCCTTTGCACAGCGCCAGACACAGGTGTTTGAAGACGACATCCGACGGTCACGCCGCGTGACCTACGAGGCCTGGCTGGAGCGGCCGTGGAGTGAAAAGCTGCACGAAAAGATGACCGGGCTGCTGCGCTCGCAGTTGTGAGGTGACTGCAACGCCCGGTGTTTCACGGGTCAGTGCGTCACAAACTCGTACGCCACTTCTTCACTCTCCACCATCTCCAGCACTTCGTTGAGCTCGTCTTCGTTTTCGCTGCTGCTCCACATGTCTTCGGGGTCGTTGGCAAACAGGGGCTCGATGGCCAGGTCCAGAAACTTGTTGTCGGCCATCTGGATGACGGGCGTGCCTTCCGAGGTTTCGACCAGTTGCCAGTCGTCGGGCACGGTCATTTCGAGCTGGATGGTGACGTTGAGTTTTTTCATGAGGTTCCTTGTTGGGTAGGGGTGGTGGGTGGTTGGCGCCAGCCGTTGGCAGCGCCTTCAGGGCATGCAGGGTAACCCAGCAGGGGGCAATGCCTGCGCGGTGCCATCATGGGGCACGCACAGTGACACGCACATGGCACGTTGAATGCTTGGTGCTGGCGTATTCTTTGGTGGCCCCGCCTGGGCTGGTGCGTGCAGCATTGGCCGGGCGGGCCGATTCATCCCTTCTGCACCCCTTTGTCTTCTGGAGCCCTTTCCCATGATCCCCAAGAAATCACTCGCCGTGGCTGCGGCCGCCCTATTTGCCGCCATGTCTCTCGTCTCCCAGGCCGCGCATGCCGGCCCCCGGCTGGACAAGATCATGGAGACCAAGGTCATCCGCGTGGGCACGCCCGGCGACTACCGCCCGTTTGCCATCAAGACCGACGCGGGCTACAGCGGCCACGACATCGATGTGATTGAAACCATGGCCAAGGAGCTGGGGGTGAAGATCGAGTACGTGCCCACCACCTGGCCCAACCTGGTGAAGGACCTGCAGGGCGAAAAGTTCGACGTGGCCGTGGGCGGCATCACCCGCAACGTCAACCGCATGCGCATTTTTGACATGCTGCCCGGCTACGCACCCTTTGGCAAAGTCGCCCTGGTGCGCGCGGCCGACAAGGCCAAGTACACCAGCGTGGACGCGATGAACCAGCCCACCGTGCGTGTCATCAAGAACCCCGGCGGCACCAATGAGACCTATGTGCTCGCCAACCTCAAGGCCGCCCAGGTCAGCACGCACGACAAGAACGCCGAGATCCCCGCGCTCATCGCCGAGGGCAAGGGCGACGTGATGATCACCGAAACGTATGAAGCCCTGCACTACGCCAAGGCCGACCCGCGCCTGCACGCCGCGTTTGTGGACGCACCGCTCACGCCCAAGAACTACCTGGGCTTCATGCTGCCCACCGACGACGCCGACTATGTGCGCGTGATGGGCTTTGTGTGGGGACTGGTGGACAGCCGGGGCACCATCAAACAAGCGGCAGACAAGTGGCTGAAGTAATTCAGCTGCAGTGACCTGAGCCGGGAGTGCTGCGCGTGTGTGTCACTCGCCCGGAATCTCCGGCTCCACCAGCAGCGCCAGTAGCTGCAGCGACTCCTGCCAACCCAGGTAGCACATCTCGGTCGGGATCACCGCCGGGATGCCCGCCTGCACGATGGACACCTCGGTGCCCGTCATCACCTTTTTGAGCTGGATGGTGGTGCGCATCTCGCCCGGCAGGTTGGGGTCGTCAAACCGGTCGGTGTGCACGATGCGCTCGCCCGGCACCAGCTCCACATACTCGCCGCCAAATGCGTGCGTGCCGCCGCTGCTCAGGTTGGTGAATTGCATGCGGTAGCTGCCACCCACGCGCGCATCCAGACTCAGCACCCGGCCCGTGAAGCCATGGGGCGGCAGCCATTTGCATAGGGCGTCGGCATCCAGAAACGCGCGGTAGATGCGCTCGGCGGGGGCGCGCAGCACGCGGTGCAGAGTGACGGTGCCGGTGGTGGCTGTGGAGTGGTTGGGGGTGGTCATGCGGGGTCTCCTTGAGGGTGGACATCAGGGGGGATGAAAGCGTGAACCGCCGAACGATATCGCTCATTCAACCTGTTCACACCCCTACGACGAACGGGCCTGCGCGTTTTCGACAACCTGCCACTGCCACGGCAACTTTTTGTCTCAGGCTGTCACGGTGCGCACCCCAAAGCTCTCGCTGCCCTGCGCCCAGGCCAGCAGCCGGTCGATGTTGGGGTGCTTGCCCGGAAAGGCGCGCGCATCCGCTACATGCTCCGCATACCACTCCAGCCCCAGGCTGGCAGCGGCAGGCGTGATCTGCCCGCCATACAGCGCCGCCAGCGCGGCATACACCACCAGCGACCCGGTCTGGCCGGGCTTGTTCTCGATGGTGGCCAGTGTTTGGCCGTCCGCGCCCAGCAGTTGCAGGGCGGCGAGGTGGCTGGCGGAGGGGAGTTGCTTCAGGCGGTCTGCGAAGTTCATGGCAGTCAAATTCAAGTGAAATGGGCCGCAAGCGCTAGAAGATCATGCGCGAGCAGCTATAAAAAAGTGAGTGGCTGATAAAGCGGGGCGGAATCTTAAAGGATGCGGGCCGGGGCCCAGACTTTGAACAGGCGCTACCGTTGACCAGGCGCTCACGCCTGCCACACCCCAAACCCCGCCGAGCGCAGGTCGATGCCGATCTCGATCTCCCTGTCCACCGCCTCCTCGTAGGTCATGGGGTTGAAGCCCTCGTACAAGTCCGGCAGCAGCCGCAGGCCGTACTGCGTCACAAACCGGTTGGCCTGGATGCCCGCCTTGTGTTTGTCAAACCGCACATCCGGGTCCAGCCCCGTCATGCCCACGTACACGCAGGGCTTGCCGTCGATGTAGCCGGGGTTGCACTTGCGAAAGCGCGGCTCCAGCAGCACGTCTTTGGAGAGTTCGACCACATAGACGTTGTGGTGGGGCTTGCGGCGGCGCATGGGAGTTGGCGGGGTGGGGCGGTGTGGGTTTGGGCAGCTTTACGCAGTCCGTCTGGCGGGCTACTCGTCGTCCTCGTCCGCCAGCCCGTCGTCCCGCAGGCGCCGGTCCAGCTTGCCGCGCAGCACGTCTGCGTCCTGCAGGAACTGGTCCACCGGCACTGCAGGGGCCACGCGCAGGGCGGGCGGGAACAGGCTGCTCATGTAAAGCTCGCTGCCCAGCCGCATGCGGTTGAGCCACTGCGCACCCAGCCACGAGGGCACGCCCAGCAGCACCACGGCCGCCATGGCCCAGGCCAGGCCCACGCGGCGGCGGGGCAGCACGGTGGCCAGGTGGGCGTACAGCGCGCCCGCCAGCACCAGCACCATCAGCACCGGGGCAAACCGCGACAGCGACTCCAGCGAGAACGCGAAGGCCGTCAGGTAGCTCAGCAGCTGCACCGCGTCGGCCACCAGCACGGCGGCGCACGCGATGCGCACGTGGCGCCAGAACCGCAGCTGGCTGCCAAACAGCTTGTTGGCCACAGCCCATGCGCCCGACCACAAGGTCACTACTGCCAGCGTGGTCAGCAGCAACAGGGGCAGCGCCTTCAGGTATTGCGCGGCGTCGCGGGCCTCCAGCCACGACTCTCCCAGCCCGGCCAGCAGTACCAGCACCGCCAGCACTGCCGTGGTGCCCACAGTACGCCACGGAAACTGCGGCAGCGCCTGCTCCTCGGCAATGGGCGCATCGGCCAGGCGCAGGCTGAGGTGGGTGTGGCCCAGGTCGATGGGCGTGCCATCTGGCCAGTCAAAGCGCTCGCCCTGGGCATGCTGCTTGCGCTGCAGGCGTGCGCCGTTGCGGGTCTCCAGCACCTCCACCTGCACGGTGCGGGGCTCGTCCACCGCGCGGTCAATGCGCAGGTGCCGGGGCGCCACAAAGGGGTCGTCCAGCACCAGGTCGCAGTCCAGCGCGCGGCCCACCGTCACGGGCCAGCGGGTGATGGGCGCACGCGCCAGCAGCGCGCCGTGGCGGTCAAACGCTTCGATCAGCCCCAGGGTGGTGGTTGGCATCGCGCTCATGGTGCGGCCTCCCAGCGAAAGGCCTTGAGGTAGTGGCTGGCCAGCTTCATGCCGTTGTCAAACGCAATGCCCTGCACATCCAGGCGGCCCAGCACGCCCTGTGTGGGCTGGTTCACCGAGATGGCCAGCACCGTCATGTTGTACAGGCCGGTCAGCTTGCGGTAGGCCGACAGGCACACCACCGCGCGCAGCGACACGCTGCCGGGGTCCACAAACCGCTCGGTGCACTCGGCCGCCGTCTGGTGGCGGTTTCCGCGTGTGGGCAGGCGCTCGTTGGCAAAACTTTGCGAATACATGCGGGCAAACCGGGCGGCGCCCAACGTGGGCGCGTTGTAGGCCTCGTAAGACAGTCGCACCGCGCCGGTGCTGAAGTCGCCCGCCACCACGTCGCTGTCGGCCTGGCATTGCGTGCGCTCCAGGTTCAGCCCCGGAAAGGCCGGGTCGCGCCCCGATCCCCAGCACCGCGCCAGCGCGTCGTCGGGCACCGGCAGGCGGTAGTTGCCGTGGCGCTGCTCGCGAAAAGGCGCTTTCAAAAAGCGGTCTGTCAGCAGTTGCTGGTGCTCCATCAGCTGCCGCGTCATCTCGGCATGTGCGGCCTGCGTGATGGGCTGGGCATTGGCTGCGCGCTGCACCAGCGCCTGCGCAAACTCCGCCGGGATCAAAAAGCTGACCTGCTCGCCGTCGAGCCGCTTGGCCACGTTGACGCCCAGCACCCGGCCCGCGTCGTCCACGGCGGGGCCACCGCTCATGCCGGGGTTGAGTGCGCCGCCAAAAAAGATGCGGGGGTAAAAGCTGCGCTTGACCAGGCCGTTGTAGGTGCCCTCGGTCACTGCAAAGCCAATGTCCAGCGGGTTGCCCAGCGAGTAAATGCGCTCTCCCTGCGCCAGTGGGTCGGTGGTGGGGCGAAAGCTCAGCACCGGCGCTGCTGCCGTGCGCCCCTTGGCGCGCAGCACGGCCAGGTCGCGCTGCACGTCAAACGCCAGCAGCTCCACCTCGCCCTCCTGCCCCTCCATCGTCACGTACACGCCCCGGTAGCGCTCGGGCTCCAGCGCCAGCTGGCTGGCCACGTGAAAGTTGGTGACGATCAGCCCATCGGCCGACACAAAAAAGCCCGAGCCAATCGACGCCTGCGTGTTGGCATTACGCAGCAGCGTGCGGATCTGCACCAGCTTGTCGCGCGACAGCTCGTAAATGCGCCGCGCATCGCGCGACAGCAGGGCCGCATCGGCGGCTGTGGGCACGGCGGCTGTAGCGCCCCCCGGTGTGGGGGCCGTGCCATCCGCAGGGGCACTGCC
The DNA here is from genome assembly GCF_057809085.1 of Acidovorax sp. FG48. Taxonomy (NCBI): domain Bacteria; kingdom Pseudomonadati; phylum Pseudomonadota; class Betaproteobacteria; order Burkholderiales; family Comamonadaceae; genus Acidovorax; species Acidovorax sp. FG48. Next base: position 113,650 of record NZ_JBMDJH010000013.1, read on the forward strand.
CGCCGGGCGAGTGGCCGGGGCGCTGGCAGCTGCGGGTGGGGGGGCGGGCTGTGCGTGCGCCAGCGCACACAGCAGCAAAAGCAGCGACGAGGTCGCCAGCCGCAAGGGCCGAATCGAAGGGAAGGGCATCGCGGTATTCTATGAACGCCCTGCGACAAGCCTTAGAGCGGCTAACAAAACTCTTCTTGCGTCGTTGCTGTGTCTTGTCGTACTGCTCGTACTGCCTGCGACACAGCGCCTAGCCAGAACCGCTTCGCTGAGTTTTGTTAGCCGCTCTTATTGGCGTTGTCCTTTCCGTCGGCCCCGTTTTGCCGCCGGGCCCACCATTCACCTGCCACTCCACCCCACGCACCCATGCAACCCACCCCCACCTATCCCATCGGCACACCCGGCCAAGCCTGGGGCGCAGCAGAACGCGACCAGTGGCGCGCACGCCAGGTGCGCCAGCGCAGCTACGCCGACGACGTGCTCACGGCCATCGAGGCGCTGCGGGGCCGGTTGGATGTGGAGATGTATGGCGACGTGATTTATGCCGACGCCCAGCACCCCGCAGAGCGCTTTCCCCTGCGGGCCCTGCGCAGCCGCCAGTGGCAACCCGGCCTGCCCAGCGTGCTGGTCACCGGCGGGGTGCACGGCTACGAGACGAGCGGCGTGCACGGCGCGCTGCGGTTTGTTGACACGCAGGCCGAGCGCTTTGCCAGCCGTGCCAACCTGCTGGTGGTGCCGTGTGTGAGTCCCTGGGCGTACGAGCGGGTTCAGCGCTGGAACTTCGACGCCATCGACCCCAATCGCTCGTTCAAGGAAGGCTCACCCGCGCAGGAGTCCGCAGCCCTCATGCGCCTGGTGGCACAGCACCAGGCCCAATACGGCCCGTTTGCCGCCCACATCGACCTGCACGAAACCACCAACACCGATGAATCCGAATACCGCCCCGCCGTGGCCGCACGCGACGGCAAAGTGTTCGAGCCCGGCAGCATCCCCGATGGCTTCTACTTGGTGGACGACGCCGACAACCCCCAGCCCGCCTTCCAGCAAGCCATCATCGACGCCGTCAGCCGCGTGACCCACATTGCGCCCGCAGACGAGAAGAACGAAATCATCGGCACGCCCGTGGTGGCGCCGGGTGTCATCCACTACCCGATGAAGCAGTGGGGCCTCTGCGCGGGCATCAGCGGCGCGCGCTACACCACCACAACGGAGGTCTACCCCGACAGCCCCCGCGCCACGCCCGAGCAGTGCATTGAGGCGCAGGCGGCGGCGGTGTGTGCGGCGGTGGAGTTTGTGCTGGCCGACGCCCAACACTGAGGGTTATGGCCGCCAGCGGCACGGCTTAGTATTTTTGGTGCTTTCTTGGCGCTCGTTACCCAGCGCTTCCCAACGCGCCCAGCAGCCGGGCACTCACCTCGGCTTCATCGAGCGCCGCGAACGCCATGTTGTGCTGCTCCGTCAGCGGCCCATGACCCGGCTCCATGCGGCCTGCTGCGTCGTAGCCCATGGCCTTGAACTTCCAAATTCCGCCAACCAGCTTGAGCGAGCCCACATGCGCACCGTCGGCGGTGTGGACGGACACTGCGGCGGCGTTGATGGGGAGCAACTGCAACGGGCCAGCCACCGGGCCGGGTGGCACTTGGGCGAAGGTGGGGGTGAACGGGGGCGTCATCGAGGGGCTCTTGCTATGCTGCAGTTTCTTGAATGAAATTGGCCTCTCGCGCATGATGGATAAGCGCAAGAAGCTATCGAAATTGAAGCAACCTAGGCCAATAGTGCTGCTACTTGCACCCGCAGTGCACGCAGGTCGTTCTGCACGGTTTGCCAGACGATGCCCAGATCCACAGTGAAGTAGCCGTGGGCCAGAGCGTTGCGCATTTCATAAGCAAAGCCCCACGGCACATGGGCATGTTTCTGCGCAAAGTCAGGGTGGTTCTTGACCACGTTGTTGCAGGCCTCGCCAATCACCTCCAGGTTGCGAATCACGGCATCGCAGGTCTTGCGGTCTGCCAGGAATGCTGCCAAATCCATGCCAGCCGTGTAGTCCTGAATGTTGCCGATAGCCTCCAGGATGTGCTGCAAGTAATCCGCCACCCGGAGCGGGTGCGCCCGGCTCATACGGCCATCGCCTCGCGCAGCACCTGGTCGCGAAAGCTGGCGGGCAGGCTGTTGGGGGTGAGCACATCCACCTCCATCCCCAGCAACTGCTTCAGTTCAAACCGGATCGCGCCAATGTCCATCAGCGTGGTTTGCGCGGTGGGCTCTACCAACAGATCCAGATCGCTGTCGGCTGTGTCGTCCCCATGCAGCGCCGAGCCAAAAACCCGCACGCTGCTCACGCGGTGGCGCAGTGCGATCTCGCGGATTTGCGAGCGGTGGAGGGAAAGGGCTTCGGAGGGGCGCATGGTTTGAAGTTTAGCGGCGCTGCGTGTTTACGAGCCAAATTGGCATCTGGTGCCTACAGGGATTACGCTAGCAGCTACTAAAAAGATAGCTAATCTTCTGCGGAAAAGATGATCGCGCGTTGCTGGTTGATACTGGCCAGCACATAGGGGTTGCGCACCGCGCCCGGCTCCACCAAATCCACGCCCCGGCCCAGCAGGGCTTCCAGATCGGCCTTGGCGCCAAAAATGGAGTGGAGCCCTGGCTCAACGCCCGGAGCAAACTCCGCCAGAAAGTCGGCGTCGCTGTGGGCGGGGTCAAAGTCACTGGCCCGTGCCGCCGAGCCAAACACCTCCAGCCGCCGAATGCCGTAGCGCTGGCAGAAGGCGGCAATGCCGGTGCGGTGTTGGGCGATGGCTGGATGCATTGGCGCAGTTTAATTGAGCGCCTTGTCAACCAACATATTGGCCTGTAGCGCTTGTTTGATAAGCGGGAAGTGCTATGAAGAATATAGCGAAATGGTGCGATGCCTAAAACGACGACCCCGGCTCGCTCAAAAACGCCAGTTCTTCGACCGTGGAGGTGCGGCCCAGCACCGCGTTGCGATGCGGGTAGCGCCCAAAGCGGTCGATGATGGCCTTGTGCCGGCGCTCAAAGTCCAGGTTGTTTTCCATGCCCGGCTGCGCAAACAGCTTGAGGGCTTGCTCATGAATCACGGCAGATTCGCTGTGCATGAACGGCATGTAGGCAAACACGCGCTGCGCCGTGGGCAGGCTGCGGTCCTGCCCGCTGGCCACCAGCTCTTGCGCCAGGGCGAGGGCCAATGCGTCTTGCGCAAAGGCGCGGGCGGTGTCGCGGTACACATTGCGCGAGAACTGGTCCAGCACCAGGATTTCTGCCAACCGGCCTTCTGGAGTGGCGCGCCAGGGGAACAGTTCACAGCGGGCTGCGGCATCCAGCGTGGGGCCGAAGCGGGTGCCAATGGATTTGTCCAGGGCGGCGTCTTTGACGAAGTGCTGCTGGGGAGTGAGTTCAGAGAACCAGAAGTGGAGGACGGACTGCGGCGGCATGTTCAGACCAGACGGAAGTCTTGCGGCCATAAGAAATACGGGCCAAAGCGCGATTTGGCAACGAACTCCACGCCTGCTTTTTCGCCCTTAGGCGTGATGGTGTGTTTGTCGTCATCCGCTGCCAGATAACCCAGCTCTGTTGCGCGGTCCAAGAACTGTGCCGTTTTTAAGCCCAGCCTTTGCCCAATCTTGGAGGACGTTAGCTTGTCTGTGGGCGTATCGGTCGCACCTTTATCGTCGTCTTTGCCACTCGCATCGCTATCACTGGTAACTCGTTCCAACGAAATGCGCACTTCATCGCTGATGCGAATGATGCGCTGTGCCTCTTCATAAGCGTCTTTGTAGAGCTGCCCGTCGTCGCTGCGCTGAATCAGGATGCCCATCTCGTTGTTATTCACCTGGCTGAATTCGTACAGATTCAGGCTGGTGATGATGCACATCTCTTCGTTCATGTAGCACTTGGCATGCAAGTTCTTGCAGAAGCTGGTGCGAATGTAGGTCAGGCTGCGCAGCCATTCAATCTCTTGCGGCTGCAACTCGCTTTTGCCGTAGACGATCCGGACGTCGATTTTCAGACGGTTTTTATCGGCCAGCAGTTCCTTCATCCGGTCGTTGAGCTTGAGGAAAGGGCTGATCAGTATCAAGCGGTCAGATGCGCATTTGATCAGTTCTTCAAGGTGGTAGTTGGTACCGGTGGTGGATAGAAACTTAGCCATATACGTTTTGCCTGATGAACTTGCTATTTCGTGTTGTCAGCTTGTTGCATTCACGACTTGCCGCTTAGCACCATCCAACGTTTGTCCTTTGTCTGTTTTCCACTCCATCCAACCATTGGCTGAGCGCCCGAGCACAGCAATTGCTGCCATGCTGGGACTAGTGAATAAATAGTCTCGGGTGAATACATATTGCGTGCCTTGCTGCTGTAAGACACCGTCGGTCACTAGTTGCTCTCGGAAGCGTTCTTGCGAGGAGCCCTGAATGGATGCCACGTTACCAACGCGAGCCGTCGAGCCCTTGAGCACAACAAAGCCTTCAGACGTGTATTCACCTACACCATTGGCATCAGGGCCCTTGCAGTAGAACAGCTCGACGGGTTGCGGTTTGCCGTTGCTCGTTGTGGTTGTTTGAGTCAGCGGTTCAAACACCGGCTGGCCGAGTGTGGCCAGCAGAGTAGCTGCTGTCTCGTGAATCTCGTAGCAATCGGTTTGAAGCGGCGCAGGGGTGTAGGGCTGCGAGCCCGTATTGCCATTCTCCAAACTGTAGCGTCCAGCTTTGGTTGCCTCAGCGATGGCGAACCATTCCAGAAACATGGCATGTGTCTGGGTAAGACTGTTTGTAAGGGAGATAACTACAAGTGCGCGGTTCCAGAAATCTTTGTTCTGGTTGTGTTGTACCAGCCGGTTACCAACATTGCCAGATTGACCAACGTATGCGCGAGGCAGGCCAGCGTCTGATAGATCGCCCATCAAAAAATAGACGCCGACCTGTTGCGATTCTGGCAGCTTAAGAAAGTCTGCCAATTGGCTGCGCGGTACCTCGACTACCCGAACAATGCGGGTAGTGATCTCTGCCACACGCATGCCACGCGGGTCTCCCGTAGGCAGGAAAATCTGGATGGTTTGAGGGCGCGACATCACTTGCCCCAAGAATCCTTCAACCCCACCGCCAAGTTAAACACCGGCTTCTCCGCTTTGTGGTCAATACGGTCCGCCACAAAGTACCCATGCCGCTCAAACTGGAACTTGTCGTCCGGTTGGGCATTGGCCAGTGACGGCTCCACGATGGCCGTCACCACCTTCAGGCTGTTCGGGTTCAGGCTTTCGATGAAGTCCTTGCCACCCGCGTCGGGGTGGGCGTCCAGGAACAGGCGGTCGTACATGCGCACTTCGGCGTTCACGCCGTCGGCCACGCCCACCCAGGTGATGGCGGCCTTGACCTTGACGCTGTCGGCGCCGGGGGTGCCGCTCTTGGTGTCGGGCACCACGGTGGCCAGCACTTTGGTGATGTTGCCGTCAGCGTCTTTGGTGCAGCCGGTGCATTCGATGACGTAGCCACCCTTCAGGCGCACTTTATTGCCAGGGAAGAGGCGCTTGTAGCCCTTGGGGGGCACTTCTTCAAAGTCTTCGCGCTCGATCCAGACTTCCTTGCCGATGGTGAAGTGGCGCACGGGGCTTTCCACGCCTTCGGGCGGGTGGGGCAGGGCGGGCAGGCTGCAGGGCTCCAGGTGGCCTGCGCCCATCACGTCGTCCCAGTTGGTCAGCACCAGCTTGACAGGGTTGAGCACGGCCATGCCGCGGTGGGCTTTCAGTTCCAGGTCTTCACGCAGGCAGCCTTCCAGGGTGCTGTAGTCGATCCAGCTGTCGGACTTGGTCACACCGATGCGCTCGGCAAAGGTCTGGATGGCGGCGGGGGTGTAGCCACGGCGGCGTAGGCCCACGATTGTGGGCATGCGGGGGTCGTCCCAGCCGTTCACTTTATGGTCGTACACCAGCTGGGCAAGCTTGCGCTTGCTGGTAATGACGTAGGTGAGGTTCAGGCGCGCAAATTCGTACTGGCGGGGGGGCGGGCTGGTCAGCAGGCCGCCTTCCGTCAAGCGCTCCAGCAGCCAGTCGTAGAAGGGGCGCTGGTCTTCAAACTCCAGCGTGCACAGGCTGTGGGTGATCTGCTCCAGCGCGTCCTCGATGGGGTGCGCGTAGGTGTACATGGGGTAGATGCACCAGGTGTCGCCCGTGTTGTGGTGCGTGGCACGGCGGATGCGGTAGATGGCCGGGTCGCGCATGTTGATGTTGGGGCTCGCCATGTCGATCTTGGCGCGCAGCACCATCGATCCGTCTTCGTGTTGGCCGTCCTTCATCTCGCGGAAGATGCGCAGGTTTTCTGCCGGGGTGCGGCTGCGGAAGGGGCTGTCCACGCCGGGCTTGCTGAAGTCGCCCCGGTTCACGCGCATTTGTTCTGCGGTCTGCTCGTCCACGTAGGCGTGGCCGGCTTCGATCAGGTATTCGGCTGCCCGGTACATGAAGTCGAAGTAGTCGCTGGCCTGGTAGGGGGCAGCGCTGCCGGGGGCCTGACCGATCTGTGTCCAGTCAAAACCGAGCCATTTCACGGCGTCGATGATGCTGTTGACGTATTCGGTGTCTTCTTTTTCGGGGTTGGTGTCGTCAAAGCGCAGGTGGCACACGCCGCCGTAGTCGCGCGCTAGGCCAAAGTTGATGCAGATGCTCTTGGCGTGGCCCACGTGCAAGTAGCCGTTGGGCTCGGGCGGGAAGCGGGTGCGGATCTTGGCGGGGTCGGGCTCGCCCTGGGCGTGGTGGGCGGCGTCGCCGGGGGTGCCGGCCCAGCGGCGGGTGGCGTAGGTGCCTTTGTCCAGGTCGTGTTCGATGATCTGGCGCAAAAAGTTGCTGGGCTTGACGGTTTCAGCGGCCGCAGAAGTGGCAGTGGCGGCGGTATTGGCGGGGGAGGGGGTGCTCATCCAGCCATTTTAGGCGGCGGTTTCGTGACGGTTTACGCATTAAAACAAGCGCGTGTACGTTCAGACACAACGTAAAGACGGTTTTGTGCCATCCTTTTAGGCACTTGGTGCGTTGTGTACCGGTGAGGTGTGTCCTTTTGGTGGGCCGCCCTCATTCACTAGGAGATTTCCATGACGAAAACCCGTTCTGTTTCTACTGCGGCCGCTGTGGCGGGTGTGGCACTGGCCCTGTTGGCTGGTGCTGGCTCCGCCCAGGCCCGCGATGTCAATTGGTCCGTGGGCATTGGCGTGCCCGGCGTGGTGGTGGGCGCCAGCAATGGCTACTACGCCCCCGCTCCGGTGTACGTGGCACCGCCCCCACCGGTGTATTACGCTCCCCCTCCACGCCCCGTGTACTACAGCGCTCCCCCGGTGTACTACACACCACCCCCAGCGGTGGTTTACGGCGGTTATGGCTACGGCCATCGCCACCACGGGCACGGCCACGGTCGCCACTGGGACCGTTGATCAGCCCCCAGCGGCTGGTCTGTCACCAACCTCTTGGGCGCGAGTCGCTCACAGGCAGCGTTGCACAGGCTGCCTTTTACAGCGGTCCTTCGGGGCCGCTTTTTTCTTGGCGCTTCATAATCCCGCACTCTGGCCTGCCAGCGTGGCAGGCGCATCGCCCCGGAGACCCTGTCTGTGACTGCCAATAAAACCGTTTTTGTCCTCAATGGCCCCAATCTGAACCTGCTGGGCACGCGCGAGCCCGCCGTGTACGGCGCCGCCACCCTGGCTGATGTGGAAAAGCTCTGCACTGACGCCTGCACCCGCCACGGGTTTGCGCTGCGTTTTCACCAAAGCAACCACGAAGGCGCCTTGGTGGACTGGATTCATGAGGCGGGACGCCTGCACGCAGCGGGCGAGCTGGCGGGCGTGGTCATCAACGCCGGGGCCTACACCCACACCAGCATTGCCCTGCACGACGCCATCAAGGGCACAGGCATCACCCTGATCGAGCTGCACATCAGCAATGTGCATGCGCGCGAGGCCTACCGCCACCATTCGTACATGGCGGCCGCCGCCAAGGCGGTGATGTGTGGATTTGGCGTGCTGGGCTATGGCCTGGCGATTGACGGGCTGGCGCAGTTGCTGGCCCAGCAGCCAGCGGCCTGATGGCTGGGCGCGGGGGATTTCACGACCATGGCCCCGCTGCCCCTGCAGGTTTCTGAGGACGAGGTCGAAATCACCGCCATGCGCGCCCAGGGCGCGGGCGGGCAAAACGTCAACAAGGTATCGAGCGCGGTCCACCTGCGGTTTGACGTGGCGGCATCGTCGCTGCCCGAGGGCGTGAAGGAGCGCCTGCTGGCACTGCGCGACACCCGCATCACCCAAGACGGTGTGGTGGTCATCAAGGCCCAGCAATACCGCAGCCAGGAGTTGAACCGCGCCGACGCCCTGGAGCGCCTGAACGCGCTGGTCAACAGCGTGGCCGTGCCGCCCCGCGTGCGCCGGGCCACCAAACCCACCTATGGCTCGCAACAGCGGCGCCTGCAAAGCAAGACGCAGCGGGGCGAGACCAAGGCGCTGCGCGGCCGGGTGCGCGACGGGTCCTGAGGCTTGTGCGTCAGGAGGTATGTGCAGGTGTTGCCCACCGTGCGCCATCGGCCTGTCAATGTTTGATTGGCATCATCCGTAGAACAATCTGTCTGCCCTGCAGGGCTTGGTATCGCAGGCTATCAGTCCTACATTCATGGCATCCCTTGTTGGAGTTGTCATGTCTGCCTCTGTCCAAGCCCCCGTTCCAGTTTCTGCTGCAATTCCCGCCCTGTTTGTGTCGCACGGCGCGCCCTTGTTTGCGCTGGATGCGGGCACGACCGGCCCGGCGCTGACGCAATGGGGCCAGAGCCTGAAGTCGCAGTACCCCGGCTTGCGAGGGGTGGTGGTCATGTCGCCGCACTGGATGGCGCGGTCGGCGCAGGTGATGACCGGGCCGCAGCCCGCCACCTGGCACGACTTTGGCGGGTTCCCCCCGGCGCTGTACCAACTGCAATACCCGGCCCCCGGTTCACCCGCGCTGGCGCAGGAGGTGCTGGGCCTGCTGCAGGCCGCTGGCGTTGCGGCCCAGGGCGATGCCGCACGCCCCTTTGACCATGGCGCCTGGGTGCCGCTGATGCATCTGTTCCCGCAGGCCGACGTACCCGTGGTGCAGGTGGCCCTGCCCGTGGGCGCTGGCCCAGCCGAGGTGTATGCATTGGGCGCTGCATTGCGCAGCCTGCGCAGCCAGGGCGTGCTGGTGGTGGGGTCGGGCAGCATGACGCACAACCTGGCCGAGTTTTTTGGCGGCGAGCGAGCGCCCGCGCCCTATGTGCTGGAGTTCAGCCGCTGGATCGAGGACGCTCTGGCCCGTGGTGACATGGCCGCGCTGCTCAACTACCGCAGCCAGGCCCCCCATGCCCACCGCGCGCACCCCACCGAAGACCACTTTTTGCCCATCTTCTTTGCCCTGGGCGCAGCGGGCGACGACCTGCACGCAAACTACTTGAGCCGCGAGGTGATGTACAGCATGCTGTCGATGGATGCATTTGCGCTGGAGCCGGTGCATTGACACGGAACTCCTCGTTTCCACCCGTTTTTGGCCCTAAACCATTCGAGGCGCACAACTATGCTTACTTTGCCGCTCACCTTTTTGCAGCGCCCCGCTGCCGCCACGACACCCCGGCCCTGGCTGCTGGTGCTGATGCATGGCGTGGGCAGCAATGAGCAGGACCTGTTCAGCCTGGCCCCGCAGATCCCGGACCGGTTTCATGTGCTGAGCCTGCGTGCGCCGTTTCGCATGGGGCCGGGCTCACACGCGTGGTTTGATTTCTCCATCGAGCCCAGCGGCGAGCGAACCATCAACGAAGAGCAGGAGGCGCAAAGCCGCACCCTGGTGGCCCAGGCGGTCGAGTCTGCCGCAGAGCAACTGGGCATTCCGCCCGAGCGGGTGGTGGTGGGCGGCTTCAGCCAGGGGGGCATCATGGCGCTGTCGCTGTTGCTCACCCGGCCCGCGTTGATGCATGCAGGCCTGGTGTGGCACAGCCGCCTGCTGCCGCAGGTGGTGCCGCTCACCGCACCTGCCGATGCGCTGCGCGGCAAGCAACTGTGGCTGAGCCACGGTACCCACGACAACGTGATCCCGCTGGCCAACGCCCAGGCCATTGCGCACCACATGGCGCCCCTGCCGGTGGCGGTGAGCTACCACGAGTTCCCCAGCGCGCATGAGATCCGGCCGTCCGAGCTGGCGGCCACGGTGGCCTGGCTGGAGTCGCTCTCGACCACGCCAACGGCGTTTTAAGCAGGGCCTATTCGCGGGCCGGCCCGGGGCGGGCTACATCGCGTTACCGAGGCCTGGGTGTGCGGTTGTCCAATCGTGCACGCCCCATGTGGGGCTGAGAGGGAACGCCTGGCGCCATGGAGGCTCGGACAGGGGTTGTTCCTGTGTTGAAGGAGAGCCCATGCCCGATCAAGACACCGCAGAATTCCGCCCGGCGCCAGAGCGCACTTCTCCCGCCCTATGGATCGTGCTGGTCACCTTCGCATGCGTAGTAGCGGCTGGCGCTGCCTGGTGGTTCTGGCTGCGGCCGGTAGAGCCAGCGGCAGCTCCACCCCCTGTGGCCGCCGCTCCAGCCGCACCGGCGGCGCCCCCGCCCGCCCCCGAGGCGTCGGGGCCGCAGAACCCGGTGGATTCGCTGGCACCGCCCGACGCAGCCTTGCCTGCGCTGGCTGAGTCCGACGCCCGGGTGACAGAGCTGTTGGCCGAGCTGCTGGGCCGCGACAAGCTGCCGACGTTTCTGCAGACCGATGGGTTTGTTTGCCGCGTGGTGGCCACGGTGGACAACCTGGGCCGTGCCCACGCGCCATCGCGCATGTGGCCGGTGCAGCCCACGGCGCAGCGGTTTGTGGTGGATGGCACTGGCGACGCGCCCACCACCATCGCGGCGGCCAATGCCGCACGCTACAGCGCCTTCTTGGCGTTTGCCGAAGCGGTACCGATGGAGCCCGCCGTGGCGCTGTACGCGCGGCTGTACCCGCTGTTTCAGCAAGCGTATGAAGAGCTGGGCTACCCCCGGCGCTACTTCAACGACCGCCTGGTGGCAGTGCTGGACCAACTGCTGCAGGCGCCCGAGCCCGCAGGCCCGCTGCAGGTCAAGCTCACGCCCGTGAATACCGACGTGCCCAACCTGCGCCCCTGGGTGCGCTACGAGTTTGTGGACCCCGCGCTGGAGGCGCTGCCCAGCGGCCAGAAGATCCTGCTGCGCATGGGCCCTGCCAACGAGGTGCGTGCCAAGGCGCTGATCCGCGAGCTGCGCAAGCGGGTGGCGACGAGCGACGTGGCGCGTAAATAGGGGTCGCCGCGATGATCGCCGCAAGGAGCGTGCTCAGGCGCTGGGTAAGGGCAGGGCGGTCTTGTAGCGCACCTGCTTGAGAGCAAAGCTGGACCGGATCTTCTCCACGCCTGGAATGGGCGACAGCTGCTCCAAGATGAACCGCTCCAGCGCCCCAATGTCAGCCAGCGCCACGCGAATCAGGTAGTCGCTGTCGCCGCTCATCAGGTAGCACTCCATCACCTCGTCGTGCTCGGCAATGCGGCGTTCAAAGTCGGCCAGGGCTTCCTTGCTTTGCGTCTTGAGGCTGATGCTGATGAACACATTCAGGCCCAGCCCCAGCGCCGCCGCATTGGCCAGCGCCACATAGCGGCTGATGACGCCTGCCGCCTCCAGTGCCTTTACCCGCGCCAGGCAGGGCGAGGGCGACAGGTGCACGCGCCGCGCCAGCTCCACGTTGGACAAAGATCCATCGGCCTGCAGCTCGGCCAGGATGCGCAAATCGAGGGTGTCCAGTTTCATGTGCTGCAGTTTATGGCTTTGGCGGCATAAAGTGCTATGGCGGCATGGCGCAAAAGGCAAAACGGCAACTCATTTGGAGCCAGCCTCGCTACAGTGGCTGCCATGAACGCCCTCACATCCCACGCCCTGCTGCAACAAGCCCCCGGCGCCCCGCTGGACGCCGACCCCGAAGAAACCGCCGAGTGGCGCGATGCCTTCCTGGCGCTGGTCGCCACCGAAGGCCCCGAGCGCGCGCGGCACATGCTGCAAGAGCTGGTGCGGGTGGCACGCGCGCAGCGCATTGGCTGGCAGCCCGACCTGAACACGCCGTACGTGAACACCGTGGCGGTGCAGGACCAGCCCGTGTTCCCCGGCGACCTGGCCATCGAGGAGCGCGTGGCCTCCATCGTGCGCTGGAACGCGCTGGCCATGGTGGTGCGGGCCAACCAGGCGTATGGCGAGCTGGGCGGCCACATCGCCAGCTACGCCAGCGCGGCGGATCTGTTTGAGAGTGGCTTCAACCACTTCTTCCGCGCCCGCGAGGGACTGGGCGAGGGGCAACACCGTGGGGACCTGGTGTTCTTCCAGCCGCACAGTGCGCCGGGCGTGTATGCGCGGGCTTTTCTGGAAGGGCGTTTGTCCGAGTTGGACCTGCAGCACTACCGCCAGGAGCTGACGGCGCCGGGTGCAGGCGCGCAGGGCTTGTCGAGCTACCCACATCCGTGGCTCATGCCGGACTTCTGGCAGTTCCCCACCGGCTCCATGGGCATCGGCCCCATCAGCAGCATCTACCACGCGCGCTTCATGCGCTACCTCACGCACCGCAACCTGCTTAGCTGCGAGGGTCGTAAGGTGTGGGGCGTGTTTGGCGATGGAGAGATGGACGAGCCCGAGAGCATGAGCGCCCTGACCCTGGCCGCACGCGAGGGCCTCGACAACCTCGTCTGGGTGGTCAACTGCAACCTGCAGCGCCTGGACGGCCCTGTGCGCGGCAACGGCCGCATCATCGACGAGCTGGAGCGCCTGTTTGCGGGCGCGGGCTGGAACGTGGTCAAGCTGGTCTGGGGCAGCGACTGGGACGGCCTGTTTGCCCGCGACCTGACCGGCGCCCTGGTGCGCACGCTCGAAGGCACGGTGGACGGGCAAATGCAGACCTTTGCCGCCAAGGACGGCCGCTTCAACCGCGACAACTTCTTCGGCCAGAACCCAGAACTCGCGGCCCTGGCCCAGGGTATGACGGACGAACAGATCGACCGCCTGAAGCGCGGCGGGCACGACCTCGTCAAGATCCACGCCGCGTACGCCGCCGCCGCTGCGCACAAGGGCCAGCCCACCGTGATCCTGGCGCACACCAAGAAGGGCTATGGCATGGGCACTGCTGGCCAGGGCAAGATGACCACGCACAGCCAGAAGAAGCTGGACGAGACCGACCTCATCGAATTCCGCAACCGCTTCAACCTGCCTTTGAGTGATGAGCAGGCGACGAGCCTCGCTTTCTACAAGCCCGCCGAAGACGGCGCCGAGATGCGTTACCTGCGCAGCCACCGCCAGGCCCTGGGCGGCTACCTGCCCCGCCGCGACACCACCTGCGACGCGCTGCCCGTGCCCGCCATCGAAAGCTACGCACAGTTCGCGCTGCAGGCCGATGGCAAGGAAATGAGCACCACCATGGCCTTTGTGCGCATGCTGGGCAGTTTGCTCAAAGACGCCACTTTAGGCCCGCGGATCGTCCCCATCGTGGCCGACGAGGCGCGCACCTTCGGCATGGCCAACCTGTTCAAACAGGTGGGCATCTACAGCAGCGTGGGCCAGCGCTACGCGCCCGAGGACATCGGCTCCGTACTGAGCTACCGCGAGGCGCTGGATGGCCAGATTCTGGAAGAAGGCATCAGCGAGGCGGGTGCCATCGCCAGCTGGACGGCGGCCGCCACCAGCTACAGCGTGCATGGCCTGGCCATGCTGCCTTTCTACATCTACTACTCCATGTTCGGCTTCCAGCGCGTGGGCGACGCCATCTGGGCGGCTGCGGACCAGCGTGCGCGCGGCTTTTTGCTGGGCGCTACCTCGGGCCGCACCACGCTGGGCGGCGAGGGCCTGCAGCACCAGGACGGCACCAGCCACCTGGTAGCGGCCACCATCCCCAACTGCAAGGCCTACGACCCGGCCTATGCGGGCGAAATGGCCGTCATCATCGACGCCGGCATGCGCGAGATGGTGACCGAGCAGCGCGACGTCTTCTACTACGTCACGCTGATGAACGAGAACTACGCCCAGCCCGACCTGCCCGCCGGTGCGGCAGAAGGTGTGCTGCGTGGTTGCTATGTTTTCAGGAGCTATTCAGGCAATATGCACCAGCGCGACAGCGCGATTTCGTCCCAAAGCGTCACCCTGATGGGCTCTGGCGCCATCCTGACCGAGGTGGTCAAGGCCGCAGAACAACTTGCCAGCGAGGGCGTGGATGTGACTGTGCTCAGCGTTACCAGCTGGAGCGAACTGGCCCGCGACGGTGTGGCCTGCGAGCAGCGCTGGCTGGCGGGCGATGCCCAGCCTGCACCCGCATGGCTGACTCAGCAATTGGCCACGACCCGTGGACCAGTGATCGCCGCCACCGACTACGTGCGCGCCGTGCCGGAAACCGTGCGCGCCTTGGTGCCGGAGGGGCGGCGGTTCGTCACCCTCGGCACCGATGGTTTTGGCCGCAGCGACACCCGCGCGGCGCTGCGCCAGTTCTTTGGCGTGGATGCGCAGGCCGTGGCGCACGCAGCGCGACGCACACTGTCTGCGGGCTGACGGCCGCACGGGACACCCGCGCGCCGCGCCGGCGCCACCTTGCAGGCCCACGGTGTGGCGCTGGCGCTGCTGCCAGGTGATGTCCCTGTTGCGCAGCGGCATCCCCTTCCTACAATGGGTTACATACTGATTGGAGGGCGCCATGGCCGACATCACCTGGGACCACAGTCCCCCGACCACCTGGAACGCCATGGTCAACGGCCAGGCCGTGTGCTCTGTCAAACGCAAGGACATTGGCGGGTGGACGGTTGCCTGGACGGACGACCGTCTGTGGCCCGCGCCCACCCACCTGCCCAGGGCTACGCCGCAGCCCACGCGTTTTTTTGGCAGCCTTGAAGAAGCCAAGCTGGCGGTGGAGCAGGTGCTGGCAGCCTGAAATTGGCCACGGCTGCGGCCAAGGTGCCGCAGTGTGAATCAATGCTATTTGTTTGATAGCTTATTGCGCAATACTAGCAAGCGCTGGAGGCTGAAAATTGGCTCTTCTAGCGAATGCTAGTGACACTTTGATTTCCCATGGCCGCACCCAGCAC